>NZ_QAOZ01000005.1:0-305172 GCF_003050885.1 Rhodococcus sp. OK611 | reverse complement strand
ATTCTTGAACTGCACCGTGCCACCAGCGGGAGCGGGCGAGACCGTCGCCTTCAACTCCGCAGGCGCACCCACGAACGCCGTCGCAGGCACCGTCAACGCCGTAGAGGTCGCAACCTCCGGAGCCGAGACCGTCACCGTCGCCGCCTCCGAGGTCGACGTCGTGAAGCCGGGAGCCCCGGAGTAGACCGCGGTGATGGTGTGCGGACCGGCGGCGTCGAACGCATGCGGGATCGTGGCCTTGCCGTCCACCACGTCTGCCGGGCCACCGAGGGCGGTGCCCCCGTCCTTGAACTGCACCGTGCCACCCGCGGGGGTCGGCGACACCGTCGCCGACAGGTCGAGCGCCGCACCCACGTTCGCCGTGGCCGGTACCGTCAGCGTCGTCGTGGTCGCGACATCGGCAACCGACACCGTGACCGTCGCCGCCGCGGAGGTGGAACCGGTGAAACCGGCACCGCCGGAGTAGACAGCGGTGATCGACTTCGCACCCGCGGCATCGAACGTGTGCGACAGCGTCGCCACACCGGCGTTGAGAGTGACCGGACCACCGATGTTCGCGGCACCGTCCTTGAACTGCACCGTGCCACCCGCGGCAGCCGGAGCAACCGTCGCCTTCAACTCAACCGCAGCACCCACATTCGCCGTCGCAGGCACCGTCAATGTCGTGGTGGTCGCCGCGTCGGGCACCGACACCGTCACCGTCGCCGCAGCAGACGTCGAACCCGTGAAACCCGCACCACCCGAATACACAGCGGTGATCGACTTCGCACCCGCAGCATCAAAGGCGTGCGACAGCGTCGCAGCGCCACCGTTGACCGCAACCGGACCACCGATACTCGCGGCACCATCCTTGAACTGCACCGTGCCACCCGCAGCAGCCGGAGCAACCGTCGCCTTCAACTCAACCGCAGCACCCACATTCGCCGTCGCCGGCACCGTCAACGTCGTCGTGGTTGCGGTCTCGGACACCGACACCGTCGGGCCCTTGCCGTCATAGGTGCCGCTGCCGAGCGTCCCGGCGTAGTGCACCGTCGTCATCAGCGGCACGCCGCGGGCGCAATCGGCGCCCACCTTGTAGGAGAACTCGAAGGTCCGCAGGTTCGGCGAGATGTGCGGATAGAGCGCCCAACTGCCCGCCACCTTCGCGAAGTCGGCGCCCTGGCTGTCGAGGCCGCGCGGCGAGCCGTCGACCTTCGCCGAACCCTCCACATAGGTCAGGCACGGCGGATGAATGTCCTTGACCTGCTGGATGTACTCGACAACCCCACCGGTCCGATCGAAGGCGGTCGTCGACGTGATGATGTCGCCCGCGGCCGGGGTGACGTCACTGATCGTGCGGGTGATCCGCTCGCTCCCGTCGTCCCAGGTCACCGAGCCCGGCGCTGCCGAGGCGACACCACCGCCGATCCCCAGACCGAGCACCGCGAGGGCCGCACCACTCACCGCCGCCACAGCACGACGCATCACCGCATGTGACATTCTTGTTCCTCCATGCATCCAGGGACCGCGCGAATGCATAGCCAGAACCTAGAACCGGTTACAGATCGCACGAAATGCGGCAACCATAACCAACCGCCATCGCGCTGCGATGCCAAATTGAGATGATTGCCGTCGCGGACATTCGTCCAACTGCGAAATCGCAGGTCAGAGGTTCACACCGCGAGACCATGGGTGAGCAGCGCTGCCAGTTCGAGATACGCCTGGGCGTCCGGGAGCCCCGTTGACTCCGCGACCCGGCGCTGCTGGATGCGCACCATCATCGCCGCGGCCACATCGGCGACGAAGGCGGCATTGACGTCCCGGAACTCGCCCTCCCGAACCCCCTCCGTGATCAGTTCCTGCACCCGTCGGGCGGCGAACCGAGTATTGCGCTCGTAGATCTCGCGGGCCGCGGCATTGCTCGCGAGGTCGTCCATGAAGCGGGTCGAGGCCGGCCGGAGTTGCTCGCCCACCGCCTCCAGGTAGGTCCCGATTCGTTCGCGCGCGCCGACGACACCGTCGAGCCGGGACTCCACGCGCTCGGTGGCACCCCGAAAGAAGTGCACCGTCGCGGCGCGGACCAGCTGTTCCTTACTGTCCGCGAGCGCGTACAGCGTCGACTTCGAACACCGCAACCTGCCCGCGAGGTCGTCGAGCGTCAGGTGGGCAAAGCCCTCCCCCAGGAGCAGGTCGACAAGCTGATCGAGCAGCTGCGCTCGGCGCGCGGCGCCACGCACGGCCGGAGCGCTGGAGCGGGTTGCCATACCGCTAACTGTACTGCAGTATCTTTTCTAGTACTACTCACCGGAGGAGACCGCCGTGCCCGTCGAACGCCTGCTGCCCAGCCAGGAAGCCCGCGACCTGATCGAACTGACCCGCGACGTCGCGGACAAGGTGCTGGCACCGAAGGTGAACGAGCACGAGAAGTCGGAGACCTTCCCCGAGGGCGTCTTCCCGGCCCTCGGCCAGGCCGGACTGCTGAGCCTGCCGTATCCCGAGGAGTTCGGCGGCGGCAACCAGCCGTACGAGGTGTACCTGCAGGTGCTCGAGGAACTCGCCGCGCGTTGGGCCGCCGTCGCCGTGGCGACCAGCGTGCACAGCCTCTCCTGCTTCGCACTTGCCACCCACGGCACCGACGAGCAGAAGTCCCGGTGGCTCCCGGACATGCTGGGCGGCAACACCATCGGCGCATACAGCCTCTCCGAGCCGCAGGCCGGCTCCGACGCCGCCGCGCTGAGCTGTAAGGCGACGCCCGTCGACGGCGGTTTCCGGATCAACGGATCCAAGGCCTGGATCACCAACGGCGGCCGGGCCGACTTCTACACCCTGTTCGCGCGCACCAGCGACGACGGTCCGCGCGGCATCTCCTGCCTGCTTGTGGACTCCGGCACCGAGGGTTTGAGCTTCGGCAAGCCCGAGGAGAAGATGGGGCTGCGCGCCGTCCCCACCACGTCCGCCCACTACGACGATGCCTTCGTCCCGCAGGAGCGACTGATCGGAGCGCAGGGACAGGGCCTGCCGATCGCCTTCAGCGCGCTCGACTCGGGCCGCCTCGGCATCGCCGCGGTCGCGGTGGGGCTCGCCCAGGGCGCGCTCGACGACGCCGTCGCATACGCCAAGGAACGCAAGGCCTTCGGCAAGCGGATCATCGACCACCAGGGTCTCGGATTCCTGCTCGCGGACATGGCCGCCGCGGTCGACTCGGCCCGCGCCACCTACCTGGACGCGGCGCGCAGGCGCGACGCCGGTGTGCCCTACTCGCGCAGCGCCAGCGTCGCGAAACTGGTCGCCACCGACGCCGCGATGAAGGTGACCACCGATGCCGTCCAGGTGTTCGGCGGGTACGGCTACACCCAGGATTTCCCGGTGGAGCGGTACATGCGCGAGGCCAAGATCACCCAGATCTTCGAGGGCACCAATCAGATTCAACGCTTGGTGATCGCGCGGTCGCTCGCCGGCTAGGCGATCCGCGCACTCTCAACAGAGTGACAAGAGCCCCGCCCTTGACTCAACCAGTCAAGGGCGGGGCTCCGGCGTTTCCGGGAACTAGTTGTTGGTGAGCTGGAAGCCCTTGCCGGTGAAGCCATCCGGCTTAGAGTTCATGTCCTGGAGGATGATCTTCGCCGAGTTGTAGTAGTACTGGTAACCAAGAACTGTCGGGCCCTGTCCGGAGACAATCCCGGCCCACTTGTGGGGCTCCAACCTCCCGACGAGCGGGCCGCCTGAGTCACCAGCCCTGTTCTTTATGTTTCCGTACGAGACGCCACTGAGCTCGTGCGTCACTGTTCCGCATCGATTCAATTGGGACTGCGGCTGACCGGCCTGCGCGTTGGCCTGGGTCGTATAGGACCCCACCTGGCAGAGCTGAGCAAAGGTCCCGGGTGCGACCAACTGCCCGGAACTACCCGTGAGGTTCGTGTTGATCTTGAACCAGGGCACCGACGGCGTGACAACAGACCCGTGAGTAGCGGACGGGAGGAATTCGTCCGTACTGAACGGAGTCACCCCGTCCGCCTCGAACTCATACGTGGGCGCCGTCATGACCTGACTCGAGAGCTGAATGTGCGGTGCGAACTCAATGACCATGTAGTCGAGCGGGAGAGTCTTCTGAATATTCGCCTCCCCCGCTTGCTTCTGCGGGCCACTGAGCTGTCGGGCGGGAGTCTGCGGATATGTATCGAATCCAGCCGATCGGACCGGATTCCTTGTCGCGCCAGTCCCACACGCGCTGGCCGTCGTCGTTGGTTGTGGTGTGGGTTGCCTCCGCGACCCCCTTGCCGATTTCCCACGGGTTGCAGTGCCCAGCAGTGATGCCCACCTTTCGGCCCCCTGCGTCGGTACCGACGGCGCCCAGCGTGCATTTGCCCTTCTCGAACTGGAGGCGCATGCCGGGAGCCGCAATCTTGGTCGGCGTTGCCGGATCGGCCCCTGCTGTGCCCGCTGCGAGCGTGAACGCCATCGCGACCGCGGAAGCAAGGCTGGCGAGTCGCCGGGTTGAGCGTTTCATCAATTCCCCTCCGAAAGATGTTGCTGTCACTCAAATGAAGGACGATGGGGAGAATAGACCGAACGGTCCAATATGCGCGGCGGATTGGAAAGACCCCGGTCACACGCCAACCCGGCAAGTGTCATGTGTCACGTATCACGTTGCGCACCCACATCGCCGCTGACACATTGACCTGCAAGGCTCACGACGCTGGGCCGAGCCAAGACTGAGGCCAGTCGGGAGGTCGCGGGTGTCTTCGAGTTCCGTGAGTGCGATCAGTGGTGCCCACTATCGATCGCTCATCCACAACGTCAACATGCCGGTGATCGTGCACAAGAGCAACGATCACGTCGTCGATGTCAACCGGGCCTTCGCAGACCTCCTCGGATATTCACTGCCCGAGGCGCGCACCCTGGGTCCTCGCCAATTCATCCATCCGAGTCTCATCGAAGAACACGATCGCGGACACACCCAGCTGATCAACGGCGAGCAACTCGGCCTGTCCGCGGACGTCGATCTGGTGCGCAAGGACGGCGGCGTCATCCGGGTCAAGGTGAACAAATCGGTTGCCCGGCACAACGCCGAAACTGTGGTGATGACCGTGATCGAGGGCGTCGCGCGGCAGGTCTGACCGCGTAGCGCCGTGCCATCTAGCGGGCGGCGGCCTCGGCCCTGCGCGCCCGATATGCCGCCACGTTCGCCCGGTTCCCACAGTTTCCCGTATCGCAGTACCGCCGGGACCTGTTGCGGGACAAGTCGATCAGAACCGAATCACAATCGGGCGCCACGCAGTGACGCAAACGGTCGAGGTCGCCGACGCGGATGACGTCGACGATCGCCATCGCCGCCTCGGCTCCCATCCGGTGCACCAACGGATCGTCATCCGCGGTGACGTGCAGGTGCCAGCCCCAGTCGCCGTGCTCGGTCAGGCGGGGCATGGCCTTTGCCTCCAGGAGCAACGTGTTCACGATCTGCGCCGCGTCACGGTCGCTGCCCGACTGCCACAACCGGGCGAGCCGTGGCCGCAACGCACGCACCGCGCGCAACTCCGCCTCGGTGCCGTCGCGCCTGCCGCTCCAGTCGTGTTCAGTCAGGAACGCGTCGAGTGCGGCCACGTCGGGCAGCAGCTCACGGCCGCCGAGTCCGGTGTTGACCAGTGCCGCCGCGCAGATCAGGGCCCTCTCGGTGTCATGGGCTATATACACTTTGACTCCTGACGACTCGCCTCATACCGTCATGAGTCTAATCAGGTTTCACTCATGACAGGAGACGCCGACGTGCACAGCAGCGCGGCCGTGGCCATCCGGACCGGTACCGCCCTGAGCGTGCTCTCCGCCTTCACCTTCGGGATGTCGGGCCCGTTCGCCAAGTCGCTGATGGGTGTCGGCTGGTCCCCCGGCGGCACGGTGCTCGCACGGATCGCCGGGGCCGCCGTCGTGATGCTGGTCATTGCCGCGATCGCCGACCCGTCCGGACTGCGCACCGCACACCGGCACGCCAAGACGATCGTGCTGTACGGCCTGATGGCGGTGGCGGGCGTCCAGGCCAGCTTCTTCCTGGCGCTGCAGTACCTCTCGGTCGGCGTCGCCCTGATGATCCAGTTCCTCGCGCCGCTACTGGTCATCGGCTGGGCGTGGGCGACCCGGGGCGAGCGCCCCGGCCCGGTGACCCTGCTCGGCACTGCTCTGGCGCTGGCGGGCGCGGTTGGCGTGCTCGACCTGTTCGGGTCCGTCGAGGTCAGCCTCGCGGGCGTCGCGTGGTCGACCATCTCGATGGTCTGCCTGGCCTGCTTCTTCGTCATCTCGGACCGGACCTCCGACACGTTCAGCCCGCTGGTGCTGACCGCGACCGGGATGAGCGTCGGCGCCGTCGCGATCGGCTGCGTCGGACTGATCGGAGTGCTGCCGCTGAGCGCGACGGCCGCGGACACCACGCTGGGGTCGGTCGAGTTGGCCTGGTTCGTCCCGCTCGCCCTGCTGATCCTCGTGAGCACCGTCGTCGCCTACCTGTCGGGCAGTGCCGCGGTCGCCCGGATCGGGCCGACGTTGACCTCGCTGATCCTGCTGACCGAGGTGCTGTTCGCCGTCATCGCCTCGTGGATCCTGCTCGGCGAATCGATGACGCCCGTCCAGATCATCGGTGGTGCGGGGATGCTCGGCGGCATCGCGCTCGCCCGGCTCGGCGGCGCCGGCGGCCGACGACCACCGTTGCCCGCGCCGCAGCCCGCCGAGTGTGCAGTTACCGACCTGCCCTCTCGGCCGATGCCTCGGTAGCTGCACACTCGGCGATCAGTCGCCGCAGCAGCCGCCCGGCACCGCCCGCACCTCACGGGTGACGGCGTTGCGCTCGGCGAGATCCTCGTCGGCCGGGTAATCCACCCGCACCAGGCTCAGCCCGTGCGCGGGCGCGACCAGCACCGAACTCGACCGCTCGCGCTGCTCCAACAGCCCGACCGTCCACTCGACGCTGCGGCGGCCCTCACCCACCGCCAGCATCGCGCCGACCAGGCTGCGGACCATCGACCAGCAGAAGGCGTCCGCGCTGACGTGCGCGATGACGATGTCGCCGTCGCGCACCCAGTCGAAGCGCTGCAACTCGCGGACCGTCGTCGCGTTCTCCTTGCGCCTGCAGAACGCGGCGAAGTCGTGCAGACCCAGCAGCCCGGCCGACGCCCGGCTCATCGCGTCGAGGTCCAGGTCCTTCGGCACCGAGACGGTGTCGCGGGCCCGCAACGGCTCTACGCCGTACTTCGCGGTGCTGATGCGGTATTCGTAATGCCTGCGGATCGCCGAGAACCGGGCGTCGAATTCGGCTGGCACCGCGGTGACCGCCTTGATCCGGACGTCCGGCGGCAGGAACCGCGCGAATCGGCGAACCAGCCGGCTGGGGTCGTCCAACGGCGCCGCGAGGTCCATGTGCGCGACCTGCCCGGCCGCGTGCACGCCCGCGTCGGTCCGTCCGGCGACGGTCAGTTCGACCGGTTCGCGGAACACGGTCGACAGTGCCTGCTCGAGCACCCCACACACCGTCCGGAGCCCGGGCTGGCGCGCCCAGCCGGAGAAGTCGGTGCCGTCATAGGTCACATCGAGGCGATAGCGAACGAACCCGCCACCCCCGGAGGGGGCGACGGGTTCGTTGCGAGGTTCTGACGCGTTCAGCGTTAGTCCTTCTTGGCCTCGTCCGCGTCGGCGGCGGTGGCGGTCTCGTCCTCGAGAGCCTCCACGACTGCGTCCGCGTTCTCGACCTCGGCCTCGGTCGCCTCGGCCTCGACGGCCTCCACGACGTTCTCGGCCGGGGCCTCCTGCGAAGCCTTCACGCGACGCGCGCGATCGGCCTCGGAGGTGACGGTCTGCTCCTTGACGAGCTCGATGATCGCCATCGGAGCGTTGTCACCCTTGCGGGGGACGGTCTTGATGATGCGGGTGTAGCCGCCATCACGCTCCGCGTAGAACGGACCGATCTCCGCGAACAGGGTGTGCACGACATCCTTGTTGCGGATGACCTTGAGCACCTCACGACGGTGAGCCAGCGTACCGGCCTTCGCGTGCGTGATGAGCTTCTCGGCGTAGGGCCGCACGGCCTTGGCCTTGGCCTCGGTGGTGGTGATGCGACCGTGCTCGAAGAGCGCGGTGGCCAGATTGGCGTAGATCGCCTTCTGGTGCGAAGCCGACCCGCCGAAGCGAGCACCCTTCTTGGGCTTGGGCATGATGAATCTCCTAGTAAGGAACCGGTGAGCTGACTACAGCTGTTCGGTCTCGGCGTAGTCCTGGTCGTTGCCCTCGGCGTCGCTGAAGGCTCCGGCGTCCGTGTCGCTCCAGGTTCCGGTGGCGGCGTCGTAGCCGGCAACGGTGGTCGGATCGAAGGAGGCCGGGCTGTCCTTGAGGGCAAGGCCGAGCGAATGCAGCTTGACCTTCACCTCGTCGATGGACTTCTGACCGAAGTTGCGGATGTCCAGCAGATCGGACTCGGTGCGACCAACCAGCTCGCCGACGGTGTGAACACCCTCGCGCTTGAGGCAGTTGTAGGAACGGACGGTGAGGTCCAGGTCCTCGATCGGCAGTCCGAAGGAAGCGATGTGATCGGCCTCGGCGGGCGAGGGTCCGATCTCGATGCCTTCTGCTTCGACGTTCAGCTCACGGGCCAGGCCGAAGAGCTCAACCAGGGTCTTGCCCGCCGAGGCGAGCGCGTCCCGAGCAGTGATGGAGTTCTTGGTCTCCACGTCCAGCACGAGCCGATCGAAGTCGGTGCGCTGCTCGACGCGGGTGGCCTCCACCTTGTAGGTGACCTTGAGCACCGGCGAGTAGATCGAGTCGACCGGGATACGGCCGATCTCGGCGCCGGACGCCTTGTTCTGGACGGCGGGGACATAGCCGCGACCGCGCTCGACGACGAGCTCGATCTCCAGCTTGCCCTTGTCGTTCAGGGTGGCGATGTGCAGATCCGGGTTGTTCACCGTGACGCCGGCCGGGGGCACGATGTCGCCTGCAGTCACGGCACCGGGGCCCTGCTTGCGGACGTACATGGTGACCGGCTCGTCCTCTTCGGAGCTCACGACCAGGCCCTTGAGGTTCAGGATGATGTCGGTGACATCTTCCTTCACGCCGGGGACGGTGGTGAACTCGTGCAGGACGCCGTCGATACGGATGCTGGTGACAGCAGCGCCGGGGATCGACGACAGCAGGGTGCGGCGAAGCGAGTTGCCGAGGGTGTACCCGAAGCCGGGCTCAAGGGGCTCGATGACGAACTTCGAGCGGTTGTCAGCGATGACCTCTTCGGTCAGCGTGGGTCGCTGAGAAATGAGCATGTGGTTTTCCTCCTGTACGGACGTCCGCTATTTGACGCCCACGATGGATGGCGCCTCCGGCACCCGTGCGCCTTCCCCCAGCCGGGGCTGTCGGAAAGGCGCACGGGGCACAAGGCATTACTTCGAGTACAGCTCCACGATCAGCTGCTCCTGCAGCGGAACGTCGATCTGCGCGCGCTCGGGCACATTGTGGACCAGGACGCGGAGGCGACCCGGAACGACCTGCAGCCAGCCGGGAACCGGACGGTCGCCGACGGTCTCGCGGGCAACCTGGAACGGCAGCGTGCTCAGCGACTTCTCCTTGACATCGATGATGTCGTACTGAGAAACGCGGTAGCTCGGGATGTCGACCTTCTTGTTGTTCACGAGAAGGTGGCCGTGGCTGACGAGCTGGCGGGCCTGACGACGGGTACGGGCCAGGCCGGCGCGGTACACGACGTTGTCGAGACGGGTCTCGAGGATGCGCAGCAGGTTCTCGCCGGTCTTACCCGGGCGACGCACCGCTTCCTTGTAGTAGCGGACGAACTGCTTCTCCATGACGCCGTAGGTGAAGCGAGCCTTCTGCTTCTCCTGCAGCTGGAGCAGGTACTCGCTCTCC
Organism: Rhodococcus sp. OK611; assembly: GCF_003050885.1. Classification (NCBI taxonomy): domain Bacteria; kingdom Bacillati; phylum Actinomycetota; class Actinomycetes; order Mycobacteriales; family Nocardiaceae; genus Rhodococcus; species Rhodococcus sp. OK611. Next base: position 295,305 of record NZ_QAOZ01000005.1, on the reverse strand, counting down.
TTGATCCGCGCGCGGCCGTGCTGGCCCGGCGGGTAGGGGCGACGCTCGAACGCCTGGTCTCCTCCGACGAGGTCGACGCGCAGACGACGCGACTTGCGGGTGATGGGGCCGGTATAACGTGCCATTTTCTAAACCTTTCCTTCCCGCTAGACCCGACGCCGCTTGGGCGGACGGCAGCCGTTGTGCGGCTGAGGGGTGACATCGGAGATGGTGCCGACCTCGAGGCCAGCAGCCTGCAGCGAGCGGATCGCGGTCTCGCGTCCCGAGCCGGGGCCCTTGACGAAGACGTCGACCTTCTTCACGCCGTGCTCCTGCGCCTTGCGGGCAGCGCTCTCGGCGGCCAGCTGAGCGGCGAACGGGGTCGACTTACGCGAACCCTTGAAGCCCACATGGCCCGAGGACGCCCACGAGATGACGTTGCCGGCCGGGTCCGTGATGGACACGATGGTGTTGTTGAAGGTGCTCTTGATGTGAGCGGCGCCGTGCGGGACGTTCTTCTTGTCCCTGCGACGTGCCTTCTGGGTCTTCTTCGGACCGGTGCGTGACTTAGGGGGCATTACTTCGCCTTCTTCTTGCCGGCAATGGTGCGCTTGGGGCCCTTGCGGGTGCGCGCGTTGGTCTTGGTGCGCTGTCCACGCACGGGCAGACCACGACGGTGGCGCAGGCCCTGGTAGCAGCCGATCTCGATCTTGCGACGAATGTCCGCCTGAACCTCGCGGCGAAGGTCACCCTCGACCTTCAGCGACTCCTCGATGTACTCGCGGAGCTTGGTCAGATCCTCGTCACTGAGGTCCTTGCTGCGCAGATCCGGGTTGACACCGGTGGCCGCGAGGATCTCCTTGGAGCGGGTACGGCCGACGCCGTAGATGTAGGTCAGTGCGATCTCCATACGCTTTTCGCGAGGAAGATCAACACCTGCGAGACGTGCCATGTTGGCATTTCCTATCGGTGTGCGGAGGTCTGCTCCCAGTCCGTCCCCTGTGTCCTCTGATCGCTCAGAGCGTCTTTCAACTAACTCAGTGGGGCCCCGGCCTCCGTGCCGGGGGTGCACCCGGATGTGCTGCTCGGGCCGAAACCCGTTGGCCGTCATCCTGGCTGGTGCTGAGAGGTCTTCTTTTCAGTTGCGTCGGACAAGCCGATCGCAAGTCGTGCAGGTGGTTATCCCTGACGCTGCTTGTGACGCAGGTTGTCGCAGATGACCATGACCCGGCCGTTACGACGGATCACCTTGCACTTCTCGCAGATCTTCTTGACGCTGGGCTGAACCTTCACGTCTGTCTAATCTCCTGTGTGGTCGCCCACCGGTGGGTGGACATGGTTTCCCCAGGCCAGATGTGGCCCGGGAAGTGTGTGTTACTTGTACCGGTAGACGATGCGACCGCGAGAGAGGTCATAGGGCGACAGCTCTACGACGACACGGTCTTCCGGCAGGATGCGAATGTAGTGCTGACGCATCTTCCCGCTGATGTGCGCGAGGACCTTGTGGCCGTTCTCGAGCTCAATGCGGAACATTGCATTGGGCAGCGGTTCGACTACGCGTCCCTCGACCTCGATGGCCCCGTCTTTCTTAGCCATATCCTCCGCGATCCGTTGGTGGGCATCGTTCTCCGTTACGGTGATGCGCACGCGGTAGAGAACCGGCGAGCCGCACAGACGCACGAAACGACCGGCACGCAGGGCGCACCGTTGATCTAGCTTACCGGAGTTCGCTCACCAGGCCAAATGCGGGTTCAATCCCCCCGAACCCCAGAAGGGACGTGAAGAGTGCGCGCGGTGGTGCAACGGGTCACCCAGGCGGCCGTCGAGGTCGACGGTCACACCGTCGCCAGCATCGCGCCGGACGGCCAGGGGCTGCTGGTCCTGCTCGGCGTCGGACACGGCGATGATCCCGCGGTCGCCTACGCCCTCGCCGCGAAGGTGTGGAAGCTCCGCATCCTGGACGACGAGCGCTCGGCCTCCGACATCGGCGCGCCGATCCTGGTGGTCAGCCAGTTCACGCTGCTCGCGGACACCCGCAAGAGTCGGCGCCCGTCCTGGTCGGCCGCCGCGCCGCGCGCCGTGGCCGAGCCGCTGGTGGACGCGTTCGCCGACGCGCTGCGCGGGCTGGGCGCGGACGTCCAGACCGGACACTTCGGCGCGCACATGCGCGTCAGCTCGGTCAACGACGGCCCCGTCACACTGCTGCTCGAGGCCTGAGGAGGCTCGTTCGGCTCCTCACCCGTGCCAGCGACGGTAGGCCTCGGCCGCACCCGGGTGCAGCGGAACCCCAGCGGTGGTGATCAACGAGCGGCCGTCGAGGAACTGGGTGCCCGACGCCTCCGGGGGCACCAGATCGGCGGCCCGGTACAGCAGCAGGTCGACCACCTCGGCCGCGAGCACATCAGCCAGACCCTCCGCCGCCAGCAACAGGTTCGCGACTCCGACCGTGCCGACGGCGGGGCCGCCCGGGTACGCGTCCGCGGGGATCGTCACCGGGTCGTACACCTGCCCGAACCGGTCCCTCATCGGCGAAACCAGCTCGGACAGGTCTACCAGTCGCATGCGGGCGGGAATGTCCAACGCCGCGGTCGGCACCCCGCCCGCCCAGAGCAATGCGTCGATGGAGCCCGCCTCGAGCTCTTCGGTCGCCGCATCCAACGGCAGGTGGGTGACGGTGAGCTCCGAGGCGGGATCCAGCCCGGCCGCGATCATCAGGCGCTCGCCGGTCAGCGCGGCACCGGAACCCTCCGCACCCAGGTTCACCCGCATTCCCCGTAGGTCCCCCGCCGCCCCGACCGGGCTGTCCGCACGGACCACCAGCTGGAGATAGTTCTCGTACACCCGGCCGATGGCCACGGCGTCCACCGTCATCGGATCGACCGAGTCCGCGAGCGTGAGGGCCAGGTCCACCTCACCGCGGGCCAGCAGGTCGAGGTTCTCGCGGGATCCGCTGGTGACCACCGGCTCGATCCGCAGGTCGTCGGTTTCGGCGGCCGCCCGCGCCAGCAGTCCGGCGAAGGCGTGATACAGACCGCCGTACTCGCCGGACGCGATCCGCACTACCGCGGGACCCGATCGCGAGCCGCACCCGGCCGCGGCGGCCAGCGCTCCCGTGGCGGCCAGGGCGAGGAACCCGCGGCGGGTGATCACGACGCCGACCCGTCGCCGGACGCGTTGCCTGCGCGTCCCGGGTCCGTCGCGGGCAGCCGCACAGTGACGGCGAGCCCGTGCGGAGAGACCCTGGCGATCGTCATCGTGCCCCGGTTCGCCCGGGCAAGGGCCCGCGCGATGGGCAGGCCGAGCCCTGAGCCCCCGGCGGGCCCTCCGGCCGCACTCGTGCCCCGGAAGAACCGGGTGTCGAGGCGGTCGACCTCCGGGGCGGACACGCCGACCCCGTCGTCCGCGATCTCGATCCTCGTCCATCCCGGCTCCGTGGACACGGTGATCCGGGTGTGCGCCCCTGCCCCCGCGTATCGGCACGCGTTGCTCAAGGGGACATCCAGGATCTGCGCCAGGACGTCGGGCGAGACCGCCGCCTCGTGTGACGGCCCGGGTTCGACCAGGGTGAGCTCCACCCCCGCCCGCGCAAACGCCTGATGCCAGGCGTCGACCCGTTCGTGGGCAACCGAAGCGGGATCGCAGCGTTCAGTCACCGTCGAGGCTGGGTCGGCAGGGGCGAACCCGGACGCGCTCTCGGCGACCGCGAGTGCCAGTAGACCGTCGAGAAGGGAGGTGAGCCGGTCGACCTCGGCGGCGGCGCCGCGGAAGGTGGCGGCCGCGCGGTCCGGGATCGAGGTCTCCAGCGAATCCAATCGGATCGTGAGGGCCGCCAGCGGATTACGCATCGCATGCGCGGTGTCCGCCACCAGCTGCCGCTGCGCCTCGGCCGAGTCGGCGACCGCCGCCGCCATCGCATCGAAGGACTCGGTCAGTTCGCGGACCTCCGGCGGCCCGCCGTAGCGACGCGCGATCGAGGCGGGCGCACCCTGCCCGTGCCGGGGGGCCGGCAGGGTCGCGGTCAGCGCGGCGACCCCGTCGGACAGTTCCCCGAGCGGTCGCAGCACCCACCGGCTCAATACCAGCGCCAGCGCCGTGAACACGGCCATCGCGACCACCGCTCCGGCCGTGATGACCGCCCACGCCCGCGCGATGTCCGTTCGCGCGCGTTCGGTGGACGCCTCGATCACCACCGCGCCGTCCACCTGGACGCCGGTGCCGACCGGCCGGGCCACCAGCATGGCGGGCGCGCTCCACGGCATCAGCCGCTGGGTCACGGCGGGCCGCTGGTTACGGCGGGCGGCCGCGACGGCGTCCCCGATGGCGGGATCGCTCCGCTCGATGCCGGCCTCGACCACCACGGCGCCCCGCGCGTCGACGACGAGCACTCCCTCGGAGTAGAGGTCCGAGTACCGCGCGACCTCGTCGGCAAGGGCTCTGGGGTCACCCGATCCCACCGCGTCGCCGGAGAGCAGGGCGAACCTGTCCGCATCGCCGCTGCGCGCCAGCACGAGCTGTTGCGTGCGGTTGGTGGCGACGGTCAGCGTCAACGGCACCGCGAACGCCAGCACCGCGAGGGCGGCGAATCCCGTCAGCGCGGCGAGCAGCCGTCGGCGCATCGCGGGATCTCCCTTCCGGTCACGAACCCCACCGGTAACCGAATCCTCTGATCGTCGTGATCAGTCCTGGCCGGTTCAGCTTCGATCGCAGACCGGTCATGTGCACGTCCAGCGACCGTGAGACGGCGACGAACGCGTCGCCCCAGATCCGATCCATCAACTGCTGCCTGCTCACCGCGGACCCCGGCCGCTCGACGAGCACCTCCACCAGTGCGAACTCCTTCTGGGTCAGCCCGATGTCCACCCCGTCCACCTCGACGACGCGAGCGCGCCGGTCCACCCGGACATCGCCGGTGACCACCACGTCTGCGGCGCGGGCCGGCGACGGCGCCTGCGCCGCGCGCCTGGTGACGGTGTCCAGCCGCGCCGTCAGCTCCGCGATGCGCGGCGGCTTGACCAGGTAGTCGTCGGCGCCACCGCGCAGCCCGCGAACGATCGACCGCTCGTCGCTGCGCGCGGTGAGGATGAGAACCGGGACCGAGCTCACCTCACGTAGCTGCCGCAGCACCTGCAGGCCGTCCGCATCGGGCAGGCCGAGATCGAGGATCACCGCGTCGAATCCGCGGTGCGCCACGAGCAGGTCCGAACCGCGCCGCATGCGCTCGGCGACGTGGCCGCGGGCCCCGAGGGCCTCGATCAAGGCCTCGCCGACCCCGTCGTCGTCCTCCACCACCGCTATCCGCACGCGCCGACCCTCCCCCCGCTCCGGAGAAGGGTCGGCGGGCGCAGCGCGCGGTCAGTTGTGGACGCCAACGATCTCCCTGTCCCGTGCATCGGCTCCGGCGGCGGCACCGGCCTCTGCCTCAATGGTGGACTGCGCCGATGTTTCCCGCATGAAGAAGTAGGTGATCAGTGAGATCGCCACGCAACCGGCGACGTACCAGAAGAACAGCGACTCGTGGCCGGCCTTCTTCAGTCCGAGCGCGATCAACTCGGCGGTGCCGCCGAAGATCGCCACGGTCAACGCGTACGGGAGCCCGACGCCGAGGGCCCGGATCTTCGTCGGGAACAGTTCGGCCTTCACGATCGAGTTGATGGAGGTGTAGCCGGTGACCAGTACCAGCGCGAGCATCATCAGACCGAAAGCGGCGAACGGGTTGGTGGTCTGTGCCAGCACCGTCATGATCGGCACCGTCAGCACCGTGCCGCCGGCGCCGAAGAAGATCAGCAACTTGCGCCTGCCGATGCGATCCGACAGCGCACCGGCCAGCGGCTGCAGCACCACGAAGGCGAGCAGCGCGACGAAGTTGATCCACGCGACCGTCGTCTTCGAGATGCCGGAGGTGTTGATCATGAACTTCTGCATGTAGGTGGTGTACGTGTAGAACGCGACGGTGCCGCCGATCGTCAGACCGACCACCAGCAGGCACTCACGCGGGTACTGCAGCAGGACCCGCAGCGAGCCGCGGGACTCCGCGGGCGTCTGCGCGTTTCGCGCGGTCTCCGCCCGGAACGACTCCGATTCGTCCATGCCACGACGAAGCAGCATCACCACCACCGCACCGGTGGCGCCGATCAGGAACGGGATCCGCCAGCCCCAGCTGTACATCTGCTCGGAGGTCAGCACCTGCTGCAGCACGATCTGCACGCCGAGGGCGGTCAGCTGGCCTGCCACGAGCGTCACGTACTGGAAGCTCGAATAGAACCCGCGCTTGCCGGGCGAGGCCACCTCCGACAGGTAAGTCGCGCTGGTGGCGTACTCACCACCCACGGAGAGGCCCTGCAGCAGGCGCGCGAGGAGCAGCAGCACGGGAGCCGCGATACCGATCGTGGCGAAGCCCGGAGTCAGCGCGATCATCAGCGACCCCGCCGCCATCACCGTGACCGACAGGGTGAGCGCGGACCGCCTGCCGAACTTGTCCGCGTAGCGACCGAGCGCCCAGCCGCCGAGCGGGCGCATCAGGAATCCGACGGCGAACACGGCCGCGGTGGACAGCAGCTGGGCGGTCGGCTCCCCCTCCGGGAAGAACGCCTTCGCGAAGTACACGCTGAACGCTGCGTAGACGTACCAGTCGTACCACTCGACCAGGTTGCCGATCGACCCACGCAGCACGTTGGCGACGACTCTCCGCTCACCGACGTTCTTTGTCGTGCTCATCAGATCTCCTTCCGGACGCCCCATTGCGCCGCTCGGAGATACTGTGGTCGCTGTCACACAGGGCGGGAAGGCCTGCGCGGCTTTCCTAACACTCCCTTAGGCAAGTCGCGCCCGAGCCCGGATCCGTTGCCCCGAAACCAGAACGGGCACCCACGGTCGGGAGTCGACCGCGGATGCCCGCTGGGATGGTGTGTGCCTACTCGGGACGGAGCGTCAAGATCCGCGGGCCGTCCTCGGTGACCGCGACGGTGTGCTCCCAGTGCGCGGCCCTTGATCCGTCGGTGGTCACGACGGTCCAGTCGTCCTCGAGCACCTCGGTCTCGTGGGTCCCCAGGGTCAGCATCGGCTCGATGGCCAATACGGAGCCGATGACGAGCTCGGGTCCCTTGCCGGGCGCCCCCTCGTTCGGCAGGAACGGATCCATGTGCATCTCGCGGCCGATGGCGTGACCGCCGTACCCGTCGACGATGCCGTACTTGCGTCCGTGGGCCTTCGCGGCGGCCAGGGTGCCCAGCTCGATCGCATGCGAGACGTCGGTGAGGCGGTTGCCTGCGATCATGGCCGCGATTCCGGCCTCCATCGACAGCCTCGTCGCCTCGCTGAGCAGCTCGTCCGCCTCGATGATCGTGCCGACACCGAAGGTCCAGGCGGAGTCGCCGTGCCAGCCGTCGAGGATCGCGCCGCAGTCGATGGACACCAGGTCGCCCTCGACCAGAACGTCCTCGGCCGACGGGATCCCGTGCACCACACGGTCGTTCACCGACGAGCAGATCGAACCGGTGAACCCGTGGTACCCGAGGAACGACGGGACGGCACCGGCGTCACGGATGGTCTGCTCGGCCAGCTGATCGAGCTCGAGGGTGCTCACGCCGGGTTTCGCCGCGTTGCGCACCGCGACGAGTGTCGCTCCGACGACGGCGCCTGCCGCCGCCATCGCGTCCAGCTCGCCCGCGGTGCGGAAGGGAACTACCTTCTTACGACGAAACCCCACGACTGCCTCTTACTTACCGAGCGCGGCGAGTGCGCGCGCGTTGACCTCGTCGACCTCGCCGACTGCGTCGACGGTGACGATCTGACCCGCGTAGTGGTCCAGCAGCGGCGCGGTCTCCTCGCGGTAGACACGCATCCGGTTCCGGATCACGTCTTCGGTGTCGTCCGCGCGACCACGGGCGAGCATCCGCTCCACCACGACATCGTCGTCGACCTCGAATGCGAGCACGCCGTCGAGCTTGGCGTTCAGCTCGCCGAGGATGCCCTCGAGCGCCTGCGCCTGATCGACCGTGCGGGGGAAACCGTCGAGCAGGAAACCGTTCACGGCGTCCGGCTCGGAGACCCGGGCGCGAACCATGTTGTTCGTGATCTCGCTGGGCACCAGGTCGCCCGCGTCGAGGTACTTCTTCGCCTCGAGCCCGAGCGCCGTCTGCTGCCCGATGTTGGCGCGGAACAGGTCGCCCGTGGAGATGTGCGGAACGCCGAGCTTTTCCGACAGGATGGCGGCCTGAGTGCCCTTACCGGCACCGGGAGGACCAAGGAGGACAAGTCTCACTTGAGGAACCCTTCGTAGTTGCGCTGCATGAGTTGGCTCTCGATCTGCTTGACGGTGTCGAGGCCGACGCTGACGAGAATCAGCACCGCCGCACCACCGAAGATGCTGGCCCCGGCATTCCCCGAGAGGAAGAAGTTGGGCAGCGTCGCGATGAGACCGAGATAGATGGCGCCCGGCAGCGTGATGCGGCTGAGCACGTAGTTGAGGTAATCCGCCGTCGGGCGGCCCGGCCGGATGCCCGGGATGAAGCCACCGAACTTCTTCATCTCGTCCGCGCGTTCTTCAGGATTGAAGGTGATCGCGACATAGAAGTAGGTGAAGAAGACGATCAGCAGGAAGTAGATGAGGATGTAGACCGGGTTGCTCGGGTTCACCAGGTACTTCTGGATGATCTCCTGCCACCAACTCGGATCGGTGGACGTGCTGGCACCGGTCAGCTGAGCGATCAGGTTCGGCAGGTACAGCAGTGACGACGCGAAGATCACCGGGATGACGCCGGCCTGGTTGACCTTCAGCGGCAGGTACGTCGACGAGCCGCCGTACATCTTCCGGCCGACCATTCGCTTGGCGTACTGCACCGGGATGCGCCGCTGGCCCTGCTCGACGAAGACGACGCCTGCGATGAGGGCGAGGGCCGCGACACAGACCATCGCGAAGACCAGACCGCCTCGGCTGTCGAGGACGGCCGTGCCCTGAGACGGCATGCGCGAGGCGATGCCCGAGAAGATCAGCAGAGACATGCCGTTGCCGACGCCGCGCTCGGTGATCAGCTCGCCGAACCACATCACCAGGGCCGAACCGGCCGTCATCACCAGGACGATGGTCACCAGGCCGAAGATGGACTGGTCGGCGATGATGTCTTCCTGGCAACCCTGCAGCAGCTGGCCGCGCGCTGCGAGCGCAACGATGCCGGTGGCCTGGAGGATGGCCAGCGCGATCGACAGGTACCGCGTGTACTGGGTCATCTTCGCCTGGCCCGACTGGCCCTCCTTGCGGAGTTCCTCGAACCTGGGGATGACCACCGTCAGCAGCTGCACGATGATGCTCGCCGTGATGTACGGCATGATGCCGATCGCGAACACCGTCAGCTGCAGCAACGCGCCACCGGAGAACAGGTTGATCAGCGAGTAGATGCCCGCCGAGTCACCACCGGAGATCTGATCGATACAGGTCTTGACGTTCGCGTAGTCGACACCGGGCGACGGCAGCGTCGCACCGAACCGGTACAACGCGATGATGCCGAGGGTGAAGAGGATCTTCCGCCTCAGGTCGGGAGTCCTGAGGGCCGAGACGAAGGCGGAAAGCAAAGATCCTCCTGGCACTGGCAGAACGCGAGCGGGATCGCTCACGAGGCGAAATGAACTTTAGAACACTAGCAGTGACACCCGTTCACTCAGCCCCGATAGACCATGTGAGTCAGGTTAGACGAATGGCCGCAGCACGTCCCTTCGGGATGCGCTGCGGCCATCGGTCTCGAACTACTGGTGGATCACAGCTCGGTGGTCGTCCCACCGGCAGCGGCGATCTTCTCCTTGGCGGCACCGGTGAACTTGTTCGCGGTGACCTGAACGGACACCGTGAGCTCTCCGTCGCCGAGGACCTTCACGAGCTGGTTCTTGCGAACCGCGCCTGCCTCGACGAGCTCGGCAACGCCGATGGTCCCACCATTGGGGAACAGCCGGGCGATATCGCCCACGTTGACGACCTGGTACTCGGTCCGGAACGGGTTCTTGAATCCCTTGAGCTTGGGCAGACGCATGTGCAGCGGCATCTGTCCACCCTCGAAGGCTGCGGGCACGTTCTTGCGGGCCTTGGTGCCCTTCGTGCCGCGACCTGCGGTCTTACCTCGCTTGCCGCCCTCGCCTCGACCGACGCGGATCTTGTCGGACTTGGCACCGGGGGCGGGGCGCAGGTGGTGCAACTTGATGGTCATGGTTAGACCTCCTCAACTGTGACGAGGTGGCGGACCACGTTGACCAGGCCACGGTTCTGCGCGTTGTCCTCGCGGACGACGGTCTGACGGATGCCCTTCAGACCGAGGGTGCGCAGGCTGTCGCGCTGGTTCTTCTTGGTACCGATCGAGCTCTTTACCTGGGTGACCTTAAGTTCAGCCATCTCAGACTCCCTGTCCCGCACGTGCACGCAGCATGCCGGCCGGGGCCACGTCCTCGATGGGCAGTCCGCGGCGAGCGGCCACCTCCTCGGGACGCTGGAGGCCCTTGAGGGCGGCGACGGTCGCGTGAACGACGTTGATTGCGTTGTCGCTACCGAGCGACTTCGACAGGATGTCGTGGATACCCGCGCACTCGAGCACGGCACGCACCGCGCCACCGGCGATGACACCGGTACCGGCGCTGGCCGGACGGAGCATGACCACACCGGCAGCCGCCTCACCCTGGATGGGGTGAGTGATGGTGCCACCGATCATCGGAACGCGGAAGAAGCTCTTGCGAGCCTCCTCGACACCCTTCTGGATGGCCGCGGGAACTTCCTTGGCCTTGCCGTAGCCGACGCCAACGAGCCCGTTGCCGTCGCCCACGATCACGAGGGCGGTGAAGCTGAAGCGACGACCACCCTTGACGACCTTCGACACGCGGTTGATGGTGACAACGCGCTCGATGTGGTCCGACTTCGGGGCCGCCTGGCCGCCACGACGATCGTCACGACCGCCGCCACGACGATCGCCGCCGCCGCGGTTGTCCCCGGTGTTGGGGCCATTCTGTCCGGCGGGTCCGCTGCCGCCGTCACGCCTCTGACGTCCCGGCATCAGACTGTCCTTCCATTCGTGAACTTCATCATCAGAACTTCAACCCGCCTTCGCGAGCAGCGTCCGCCAGGGCCGCGATGCGACCGTGGTAGCCGTGGCCACCGTGGTCGAAGACCACGGCCTCGACGCCGGCTGCCTTCGCGCGCTCGGCGATCAGCTGACCGACCTTCGCGCTCAGGGCCTTCTTGTCGCCCTCGGCCGCACGCAGGTCCGGCTCGATGGTCGACGCGGCGGCCAGGGTGCGGCCGGCCAGGTCGTCCACGAGCTGGACGTGGATGTGGCGCGAGGACCGGTTCACGACCAGGCGCGGACGCTCGGGCGTGCCCGAGACCTTCTTGCGCAGACGGAAGTGACGACGCGTCTTCGAGAGACGACGCGTGGTGGACGCATCCTTGCCCAGCGGAATCCGCTTGGCTTTCTGGTTTGCAGTCTGGCTCATATCACTTACCCGTCTTTCCGACCTTGCGGCGGATCTGCTCACCCTCGTAACGCACGCCCTTACCCTTGTACGGGTCCGGACGGCGAAGACGACGGATGTTGGCCGAGATCTGGCCGACCTTCTGCTTGTCGATACCCGAGACCGAGAACCGGGTGGGCGTCTCGACGACGAAGGTGATGCCCTCGGGGGCCTCGATCGGCACCGGGTGGCTGTAACCCAGCGCGAACTCGAGGTCCTTGCCCTTGAGCGCGACGCGGTAACCCACGCCGTGGATCTCCATCTTCGTGGTGTAGCCCTCGGTGACACCGGTGATCAGGTTGGCGACCAGGGTGCGCGAGAGGCCGTGCAGCGCGCGGCTGCGACGCTCGTCGTCCGGACGGGTGACCAGAAGGGCACCGTCCTCGCTCTTGGCAACGCTGATCGGCTCGGCGATCGTCAGCGCCAGGGTGCCCTTGGGGCCCTTGACCGAGACGTTCTGGCCTTCGATGGTGACGTCAACGCCCGCGGGGACGGTGACCGGAATCTTTCCAATACGCGACATTGTGGTGGCCTCCCTTACCAGACGTAGGCGAGGACTTCGCCGCCGACGCCCTGCTTGGCCGCCTGACGATCCGTGAGCAGGCCGGAGGACGTGGAGATGATCGCCACGCCGAGGCCGCCCAGGACCTTGGGCAGGTTGGTGGACTTCGCGTAAACCCGGAGGCCGGGCTTGGAAACGCGCCGGACACCCGCGAGGCTGCGCTCACGGCTGGGTCCGTACTTCAGGTCGACGATGAGGGTCTTGCCCACCTCGGCGTCCTCGGTACGGAAATCGGAGATGTAGCCCTCGCGCTTGAGGATCTCGGCGATGTTCGCCTTGATCTTCGAGTGGGGAAGCTTCACCTCGTCGTGGTACGCCGAGTTGGCGTTGCGCAGACGCGTCAAGAAGTCTGCGATTGGATCGGTCATGGTCATGGGGTTGACCTGTTCACCTTTCTCGCAGCGGTTCCCATGCAACACCGGGGTCGGCACTCGTGGAGCGCCTGCCGGCCGTGGGCCTACAGCGAAGGGGTTTTCCTTTGGACTGGCTCACGGATGCAAGCCAGAAGTGTTGTGGTTACCAGGAGCTCTTGTGAACGCCCGGCAGCTCGCCCGCGTGCGCCATCTCGCGAACGCAGATTCGGCACAGGCCGAACTTGCGGAACACCGAGTGGGGACGGCCGCACCGCTGGCAGCGGGTGTAGGCGCGCACCGCGAACTTGGGCTTCTTGTTGGCCTTGTTGACCAGTGCCTTCTTCGCCATGGCTCAGTTCTCCTTGAACGGGAAGCCGAGGTGCTTGAGCAGGGCACGGCCTTCTTCGTTGTTGGTCGCGGTCGTCACGACGGTGATGTCCATACCGCGCGGGCGATCGATCTTGTCCACATCGATCTCGTGGAACATCGACTGCTCGTTGAGACCGAAGGTGTAGTTGCCGTTGCCGTCGAACTGCTTGCCGGACAGGCCGCGGAAGTCCCTGATACGGGGCAGCGCGATGCTGACCAGGCGATCGAGGAACTCCCACATGCGGTCGCCACGGAGGGTGACGCGCGCGCCGATGGGCATGCCCTCACGCAGCTTGAACTGCGCGATGGACTTGCGAGCCTTGCGGATCTCGGGCTTCTGGCCGGTGATCAGTTCGAGGTCGTTGACCGCGCCGTTGATCAGCTTCGCGTCGCGGGCGGCGTCACCGACACCCATGTTGACGACGACCTTGACCACGCCGGGGATCTGCATGACGTTCGCGTACTCGAACTCCGCGTTCAGCGCGTCCTTGATCTCGGCGCGGTAGCGGGTCTTCAGACGGGGAACGATCTTGTTCTCAGTGCTAGTCATCTCAGATGTCCTTCCCGTTCTTACGGGAGATCCGAACCCGCTTGCCGTTCTCATCGGTGCGGTAGCCCACGCGAGTGGCGTTACCGTCCGAGTCCACGACCTGCACGTTCGACACGTGGATCGGGGCTTCCTGCGTCACGATGCCGCCGGAGGAGGCGCCACGCTCGTTCGCGGAGACCGCGGTGTGCTTCTTGATCCGGTTCACGCCCTCGACGAGGACCTTCTCGGTCGCCGGGAAGGCCTGGATGACCTTGCCCTTGGCGCCCTTGTCCTTGCCGGCGATGACCAGAACGGTGTCACCCTTGTGCACCTTCATCACAGCACCTCCGGGGCGAGCGAAACGATCTTCATGAACTTCTTGTCGCGCAGCTCACGACCCACGGGTCCGAAGATGCGGGTGCCACGGGGATCGTGATCAGGCTTGATGAGAACGGCAGCGTTCTCATCGAACTTGATGTACGAGCCGTCCGGACGGCGGCGCTCCTTGGTGGTACGGACGATGACGGCCTTGACGACCTCGCCCTTCTTGATGTTTCCACCCGGGATGGCGTCCTTGACGGTGGCGACGATGATGTCGCCGATCCCGGCGTAGCGACGAGACGAACCGCCGAGAACGCGGATGCAGAGAATCTCCTTGGCACCCGTGTTGTCGGCGACGCGCAGTCGCGACTCCTGCTGAATCACTGATCTCTCCTAAGACCTGGATTTTCGTACGCACCGGATTACCGACCCGATGCGCGCGGTCTGTTACCCGGCCGTACCCACATGCGGGCATGCGGAGGCATAGGCAACCGCTCTAGTGTAGGGAACACGCCGAGGGAATCCAAATCGCGCGCTATCGGCGTCGATTGTGGTTGTGCACTCCCCCGCTGGTGGCACACACAAAACGGCCCGCCCCCAACCGGGGACGGGCCGTTTCGGTGTAGTGCTCTTCTTACTTGGCCTTCTCGAGCACCTCGACCAGACGCCAGCGCTTGGTCGCCGACAGCGGTCGGGTCTCCATGAGCTGGACGCGGTCGCCGATGCCGGCGATGCCGTTCTCGTCGTGCGCCTTCACCTTGGTGGTACGGCGGATGATCTTGCCGTACAGCGGGTGCTTCACACGATCCTCGAGCTCGACAACGATCGTCTTCTCCATCTTGTCGGAGACGACGTAGCCGATGCGGACCTTGCGGGTCCCACGCTCTTCAGTCACTGCGGTGTCCTTCTCGTTCTCACTCATGCCGCGTCTCCCGCACTCGGGGCGGCTGCGAGGCCGAGCTCACGCTCGCGCATGACGGTGTAGACGCGCGCGATCTCGTGGCGGACAACGCGCAGACGACGGTTGTTGTCCAACTGACCGGTCGCCATCTGGAAGCGAAGGTTGAACAGCTCTTCCTTCGACTCGCGGAGCCGGGTGACCAACTCTTCTTCGCTGAGCTCACGGAGCTCTGCGGCTGGGGTTCCAGTAGCCATCAGAACTGCTCCTCCCTCGTGACGATCCTGCACTTGCACGGGAGCTTGTGCATCGCGCGACGCAGGGCCTCGCGAGCAATCTCCTCGTTGGGGTAAGTCATCTCGAACATGACCCGACCGGGCTTGATGTTCGCGACCCACCACTCGGGCGAACCCTTACCGGAACCCATTCGGGTCTCGGCCGGCTTCTTCGTGAGCGGGCGATCCGGGAAGATGTTGATCCAGATCTTGCCGCCACGCTTGATGTGGCGCGTCATGGCGATACGAGCGGACTCGATCTGACGGTTGGTGATGTAGGCGGGCTCGAGAGCCTGGATGCCGTAGTCACCGAAGGTCACCTGAGTTCCGCCCTTGGCGGCACCCGAACGGCTCGGGTGGTGCTGCTTGCGGTGCTTGACCCGACGGGGGATCAACATGCGTCAGCCCTCCTGATTCGTCTCGGTCGAAGCCGGAGCTTCTGCGGTGGCGGTCGCGGCGCGGCCGGCCTCGGTGCTGGTCGCCGTGGTGCCCGAGGCACCGGAGCGACGCGGACGGCTCGGACGCTCGCGACGGGGGCGATCGCCGGCCGGGGCTGCAGCGCTGGCGAGGGCTTCACGCTTGCCGCCGACGATGTCGCCCTTGTAGATCCAGACCTTCACGCCGATGCGGCCGAAGGTGGTCTTGGCCTCGTAGAGCCCGTAGTCGATGTCCGCACGCAGCGTGTGCAGCGGAACCCGACCCTCGCGGTAGAACTCCGAGCGGGACATCTCGGCGCCGCCGAGACGGCCCGAGCACTGCACCCGGATGCCCTTGACGTTCGGCTGACGCATGGCCGACTGGATGGCCTTGCGCATGGCGCGACGGAAGGCAACACGGTTCGACAGCTGCTCCGCAACACCCTGGGCCACGAGCTGGGCCTCGGCCTCAGCGTTCTTGACCTCGAGGATGTTGAGCTGCACCTGCTTGCCGGTCAGCTTCTCCAGCTCGGCGCGGATGCGATCGGCCTCGGCGCCGCGGCGGCCGATGACGATGCCCGGACGCGCGGTGTGGATGTCGACGCGAACCCGGTCACGGGTGCGCTCGATCTCCACCTTCGCGATGCCGGCCCGCTCCATGCCGGTGGCGAGGAGCTTGCGGATGGCGACGTCTTCCTTGACGTACTCCGCGTACTGCTTGTCTGCGTACCAGCGAGACTTCCAGTCGGTGGTGATGCCGAGGCGGAAGCCGTGCGGGTTGATTTTCTGGCCCACTACTGAGCACTTCCCTTCCGGCGATTGCGGGTCGAGGTGCCGGCCTTGGGCAGGCTCTCCACGATCACGGTGATGTGGCTAGTGCGCTTGCGGATCCGGAACGCACGGCCCTGTGCACGCGGCTGGAACCGCTTGAGGGTCGCACCCTCGTCCACGAACGCCGTGGCGACGACAAGCGTGCTCGGGTCCAGGTCGAGGTTGTTCTCGGCGTTGGCCGCTGCGGAGGCGATCACCTTGGCGACCGGCTCGCTCGCTGCCTGCGGCGCGAACTTCAGGATCGACAGCGCGTCCTCGACGGAACGCCCGCGAACCAGATCCACAACGCGACGCGCCTTCATCGGCGTCACACGCACGTGGCGCGCGACGGCCTTGGCGGTCGGGTTGGCGGTTTCGGTGTTACTCATCGCCTCTTCGCCTTCCGATCATCCTTGATGTGACCCTTGAACGTGCGGGTCGGTGCAAACTCTCCGAGCTTGTGTCCGACCATCGAGTCGGAGACGAACACGGGGACGTGCTTACGGCCGTCGTGGACCGCAAACGTGTGTCCGATGAAGTCCGGGATGATCGTGGAACGACGGGACCAGGTCTTGATGACCTGCTTGGTTCCCTTCTCGTTCTGCACATCCACCTTCGCGAGGAGGTGGTCATCGACGAACGGGCCCTTCTTCAGGCTGCGTGGCATTCTGAACTCCCTCCTAGCGCTTGTTCTTGCCGGTACGGCGGCGGCGGACGATGAGCTTGTCGCTCGGCTTGTTGGGCTTGCGGGTACGGCCCTCAGGCTGTCCCCACGGGCTGACCGGGTGGCGACCACCGGAGGTCTTGCCCTCGCCACCACCATGCGGGTGGTCGACCGGGTTCATCACGACACCACGGACGGTCGGGCGCTTGCCCTTCCAGCGCATACGGCCGGCCTTGCCCCAGTTGATGTTCGACTGCTCGGCGTTGCCGACCTCGCCGACGGATGCGCGGCAGCGCACGTCGACGCGACGGATCTCACCGGACGGCATACGCAGGGTCGCGTAGGGGCCTTCCTTGCCCAGCAGCTGGATGCTGGCGCCTGCGGAGCGGGCCATCTTGGCGCCGCCGCCCGGACGCAGCTCCACCGCGTGGATGGTGGTACCGGTCGGGATGTTGCGCAGCGGCAGGTTGTTGCCCGGCTTGATGTCGGCTCCGACACCGGACTCGACCTTCGCGCCCTGCTTGAGGTCCTTCGGCGCGATGATGTAGCGCTTCTCGCCGTCGGCGTAGTGCAGCAGGGCGATGTTCGCCGTGCGGTTGGGGTCGTACTCGATGTGAGCGACCTTGGCCGGCACGCCGTCCTTGTCGTTGCGACGGAAATCGATCAGCCGGTAGGCGCGCTTGTGACCGCCACCCTTGTGACGGGTGGTGATACGACCGTGGGCGTTACGTCCACCGCGACCGTGCAGCGGGCGGATAAGCGACTTCTCGGGAGTCGACCGAGTGATCTCGGCGAAGTCCGAGACGCTCGAGCCACGACGGCCCGGGGTAGTCGGCTTGTACTTACGGATTGCCATGAGTCTTCTCGTCCTCTATGTCTCGTCAAGTCCCGCCCGCTTACGCGACCGGTCCTCCGAAGATCTCGATGGGCTTGCTGTCGGCGGAGAGGGTGACGAGCGCGCGCTTGGTGTCCTTGCGCTTGCCGTAACCGAACTTCGTCCGCTTGCGCTTGCCCTGACGGTTGGCGGTGTTGACACTCGTCACAGTGACGCCGAAGACCTTCTCGACGGCAATCTTGATCTGCGTCTTGTTCGAGTCCGGGTGCACCAGGAAGGTGTAGGTGCCTTCCTCGATCAGTCCGTAGGACTTCTCGGAGATGACCGGGGCCAGCAAGATGTCGCGGGGATCAGCGATGGTGCTCACTTGCTCTCCTCCTTGCTGTCTGCCTGGGCGGACTCGGCCGGCCCGTGGATGAACGCGTTGAGCGCCTCGACGCTGAACACAATGTCATCGCTGTTGAGCACGTCGTACGTGTTGAGCTGGTCGGGTGCGATGGGATGCACGCCTTCCAGGTTCTGCACGCTCTTCCATGCCGCGATGTCTGCACGCCCGACGACGAGCAGGAGCTTCTTGCGATCCGAGATCTCGCCGAGGAACGACTTCGCGCCCTTGGTGGACGGGGTCTGACCCGACACCAGTTCGGTGATCACGTGGATGCGCTCGTTGCGCGCCCGATCGGAGAGGGCACCGCGCAGGGCGGCTGCCTTCATCTTCTTGGGGGTCCGCTGGCTGTAGTCACGCGGCTGCGGGCCGTGGACGACGCCACCACCGGCGAACTGCGGGGCGCGGGTCGAGCCCTGACGGGCGCGGCCGGTGCCCTTCTGACGCCACGGCTTCTTGCCACCGCCGCGAACCTCGCCGCGGGTCTTGGTGGAGTGCGTGCCCTGACGTGCAGCGGCGAGCTGCGCGACGACGACCTGGTGCATCAGCGCGATGTTGGCCGTGACGTCGAAGATCTCAGCGGGGAGATCGACGGTGCCGTTGGTCTTGCCGCCGGCGGCCTTGACGTCGAGGGTCAGCTTGGTTGCGGTCTCGGTCATGCGGACGCACCACCCTTCACTGCGGTCTTGACGATCACGAGACCACCCTTGCGGCCCGGGATCGCACCCTTGATGAGAAGCAGACCGTTCTCGGCGTCCACCTTGTGGACCGAGAGGTTCTGCGTCGTGATGCGGTCGCTACCCATGCGGCCCGACATGCGCATGCCCTTGAACACGCGGCCGGGGGTGGCGCAGCCACCGATCGAACCCGGGCGACGGTGCACGGCCTGCGCGCCGTGGGAGGCGCCCTGGCCGGCGAAGCCGTGCCGCTTCATGGTTCCGGCGAAGCCCTTGCCCTTGCTGGTTCCGGTG
Source organism: Rhodococcus sp. OK611 (assembly GCF_003050885.1). Lineage (NCBI taxonomy): Bacteria > Bacillati > Actinomycetota > Actinomycetes > Mycobacteriales > Nocardiaceae > Rhodococcus > Rhodococcus sp. OK611. The sequence goes on along the minus strand of NZ_QAOZ01000005.1, from coordinate 276,454 downwards.
ACGTCGACGTAGGCGCCGTCCTCGAAGACCTCGGCGGTGAGCTCCTGGCCGACCTCGTACTCGGAGGCATCCGCAACGCGGAGCTCCACGACGTGGCGACGGGGGGTCACACCGGCCTTGGCGAACTGGCCGGACTCCGGCTTGTTGACCTTGCGCGGGTCGATCGCACCGAACGCGAGCTGCACGGCGCTGTAGCCGTCGCGCTCCTCGGTACGAATCTGGGTGACCACGTTCGGTCCGGCCTTCACGACGGTGACCGGGACGACCCGGTTGTTCTCGTCGAAGACCTGGGTCATGCCGAGCTTGGTGCCCAGGATTCCCTTGATCTTGTTCTCAGTCATTGTTTTTGTCTCCGCCGCGCTCACTGGATGTTGACATCAACGCTGGCCGGCAGATCGATGCGCATGAGCGCGTCGACTGTCTTGGGCGTCGGGTCGAGGATGTCAATCAGCCGCTTGTGGGTACGCATCTCGAAGTGCTCGCGCGAGTCCTTGTACTTGTGCGGCGAGCGGATGACGCAGTACACGTTCTTTTCAGTCGGCAACGGCACCGGTCCAACGACACGGGCCCCGGTACGGGTCACCGTCTCGACGATCTTGCGCGCTGACGCATCGATCGCCTCATGGTCGTAGGCCTTGAGCCTGATGCGGATCTTCTGTCCCGCCACGCTTGTGTCCTCTTCCTTGCCCGTTATGAATTAGGCCCTTGTAGACCCTGGGGGGCTACCTCGTTCGTGTAGACCCGTCATGGGCTACCTCGTTTGCACAGTTCCTGCCTTGCCCATGACTGTCCGAACGTTGGCGACCGGGCAAGTACCCGATCCGCTGCCGCTGTTCATCTGTCATGGTTCTCCGGTACACGCGGTCGGGCGTGTCGCCCTACCTCTCACACTCAAGGCACAATTGTCCCCTGAACATGAATACCGGATGCGCTCGCAAGTGAGCGCAGGTACTGCTTCCGTCCTGCATTGGCCTCGGCCCCGCACTGACTGCCGGAGCTTCGGTCATCTCTCGCCCGCCGCCAGACGCAGTGGAACACGACCGGGGTCTAGGCAACCCGAACAGTATGCCGCAGACCGGCCAGGAGTTCAAATCCGATCCGGGGCGACCGGACGCCAAGTAACTTACTCCAAAGTAAGATAGTGCTCATGACGACTCAGACACCCACCTACCGCGGCTGGCTCAAGCTCCCCCGAAACCGCATCGGCGGGGCGCTGTTCTCGCTGGGCATGTGCCTGCGGGTGCCCTACTTCGCGACAGTGCTCCCCCACGTCACCCGCCTCGAGCCGGGATGCTGCGAGGCGCGGGCACCCAAGTGGTGGGGCGTGCACAACCACATCGGCACCTTCCACGCCATCGCCGCGTGCAACCTCGCCGAGGCAGCGATGGGCATGCTCGCGGAGGCAACGGTGCCCACCTCCCACCGATGGATCCCGAAGTCGATGAACACCCGATACCTCGCCAAGGCCGACACCGGGCTGCGCGCCGTGGCGACGGTGCCGGACCTCCCGGACTTCACCGAGATCACCTCCGGCACGGACCTCGTGGTGTCCGTCGCGCTCTACGACAAGGCAGGCACCGAAGTCGTGCACGCGGACATCACCATCTGGGTGAGCCCGAAGTAGCCGCAGGCGGCTGCGCCGCTCAGGCCGCGAGAGAGCCCCGCGAGCGCAGCCGCCTACGCATGTCCCATAGATAGACGGACCTGGGCGCGTGCCGGATCGCCCTGGGGATGCGGGGGTAGACCCAGGAAGCGAGCGTCATCACCCGATCGAACCTGCGCTGGTCCCGCTCGTTCCATGGCAACTCGAACTGCTGGCGCAATCGCTCGGGCAGCAGCCCCGTCGTGAGCCACCGATACGCGGGCAGATTCGCGCGAATGAGAAACGGCGCCAGGACCGGGTGGAAGAGGTCCCTCGAGACGGCCCGGACCTTCGCGTCCACCTCGGCACCGTCGATCTGCTGCTTCCAGTACGCGGCGAATTCGGCACGATCGCGCGGCCAGAGTCCGTCCGGCACCTGCAGCGCGGTGCCCAGGATCGCGTACTCGCGGTACAGGGCGTCGGCATTGGCGTCGTCGAGCGTGCCGAAGACGCGTTCGTACAGGGTGACGGCGCTCTCGTAGAGGGTGGCGGCCACCCACAGCTGAAGCTGCGGATCAAAGGCGTTGTAGTCATCCGAGCGCACCTTGGCGTGCGCCTTGTTGACCATCCTGATGACGGCCACGCGTTCCTCGTCGGTGCCGTAGACGACTGCATATATATAGGTCATCGTCGTCCGCAGCCTGTCGACTGCCCGATAGGCGAAATCACTGTGGTCCGCGACCCCGTGACCGACGCCACGATTCGCCACCTGGAGCAGGATCGCCCGCCCGCCCGCCGCGAGCATGATCCCCTCGCCCGCCAGATCCTGGATTGTCACTGCCGCCCGCCGAGTCATGATCGTCATGCAACCACACCGCCGCCCTGTTCACCAGACCTTCCAAAATGTAGATAAAAAGCGGTGGTCAACAGCAGTATACGAAATCGGAGAAGCGTCATTTCGACTCAATTTGCTGTTAACTTAGCGGCAGAACGCCCAGGTGAGCGACCGGCTGTATACCGGGGTGGACGAACTCGCCGCGACATCGAGTCAACGAGACGGGAAACCGGACCCCGACATGTGACGAATCCAGCGCTGTCGACCACCCGCGAAGTGGACGCATGACATACTCGCGTGCATGCCTTCACCCCACTCTGCCGTCCTGGTCGAGGGAATCACGAAGTCGTTCGGCGACGTGCATGCGTTGCGCGGCGTCAGCTTCGAGGTTCCCCGAGGGACCGTGCTCGGCATCCTGGGCCCGAACGGCGCAGGTAAGACCACCACGGTCAATGTGCTCTCGACGCTGCTGCGCCCCGATTCGGGCCGCGCGTTCGTTGCCGGCCATGACGTGGTCGAGCAGGCCGCCTCCGTGCGACGCAGCATCATGACGACCGGTCAGTACGCGGCGCTGGACGAATCACTCACCGCTCGAGAGAACCTCGTGCTCTTCGGGCGGCTCCTGGGCTTGACCAAGCAGTCCGCCAAGGCCCGCGCGGAGGAACTGCTCCGCCAGTTCGATCTGGGGTACGCCGCCGACCGCAAGGTGTCCGGATTCTCGGGCGGCATGCGGCGGCGCGTCGACATCGCCTGCGGGCTGGTCACCCGTCCCGAAGTGGTCTTCCTGGACGAGCCGTCCACCGGTCTCGACCCGCGCAGCCGTCAGGGCGTGTGGTCGCTGGTGTCCGACCTCAAGGCACAGGGCATCACCATCCTGCTGACGACGCAGTACCTCGAGGAGGCCGACGTCCTCAGCGACAACATCGTGGTCATCGACAAGGGCACCGTTATCGCCGAGGGCACCGCCGACCAGCTCAAGGAGCGCACCGGCGGCAGCTACTGCGAGGTCGTGCCCGTGCAGCTCGCGGATCTGCCGCGGGTCTTCAATGTGCTGATGAGCCTGGTCCCGCCCGAGTACATCACCGAGACCGGACACGACCGGCTCTCGATTCCCGCGCAGTACGGCGCGCAGACCCTGGCCGAGGTGCTGCGCCGGCTCGACATCGCGCGGATCCCGCTCGCCGACATCGCGCTGCGCCGACCGTCGCTCGATGACGTGTTCCTGGCACTGACAGGAACGAGGGCCGAGGACGAGGAACCCGAGCAAGCGAGCGTTGCGTCGTGACCGCCGTCGCCGCGAGCCCGGTCGTGATCGCACGCACCGGGCGGCACCGCAAGCCGCAGCTGTCCAGCATGCAGCAGTGGCTGGCGCTGTCCGGGCGCAACGTGCACACCATGTGGTCGCACGGCCAGATCTTCGTCGCGGTCCTGGCTCCCCTGATCTTCACGCTCGGCTTCTATCTGCCGCTGAAGTTCGTCATGAAGGTCCAGGGCATCGACTACGCACAGTTCGTGATGCCGATCATCGTGCTGCAGGCGATGGCGTTCACCGCGATCTCGGCCGCGGGCCGCGCCGCGACCGAAGCATCCAACGGGATGAACGCGCGTTTCCAGACCATGCCGATCTTCTCCGCCGTCCCGCTGGCCTCGCGGGTGACCGCGATGTTCATCCATGCGGTGATATCCCTCATCGCCGCCGTCACCTACGGCCACGTCATCGGGTTCGAATTCGTCGGCGGTACGACACTGGCCGTTGGCTTCTGTGCGTTGGCGCTCGCCGTCGGCATGACGCTCGCGATGGCGGGCGATGCCCTCGGCACCCTGACCAAGAGCCCGGAGATCACCAGCCAGTCGCTGACTCTCCCGCAGCTCATCCTCGGCATGTTCTCGAGCGGGTTCGTCCCGGAATCGCAGTTCCCCGAGTGGTCCCAGGGCTTCGTCAGGAACCAGCCGATCTCGCAGTTCTCCGTCTCGATGCGCTCGATGGCCGAGGGCGGCATCACCCTGCACCAACTGACGCCGTCGCTGCTGTGGATCGGTGGACTGCTGCTCGTCTCGGTCCCGCTGTCGATCTGGGCGAACGTGAGGCGAGGATGACCGACCTGCAGACCCGGGAGGCCGGCCCCCTCACTCACAGCTTCCCGGTCGTGACCGACCCGCCGTCCGAGACCTCCTGGCCCGCCCTCATCGAGCACAGCAAGCTGCAGGCGGGCAGGCTGCTCCGCGGCTGGCTCCGCGACCCCTTCACCATCCTGCAGGCGGTCATCTACCCCGCCGTCACCATGCTGATGTTCTGGGCCGTGCTGGGGATCTCGATCACCAAGGCGACCGGAGTGAACAGCATCTTCGGCACCGCCCCGATGATGACCCTGGTCGGCGCCATGTTCGGATGCATCGCCAGCGGCCTGTCATTGAAGCAGGAGTGGAAGAAGGGGCTGCTCGCACGCTTCTGGATCCTGCCGATGCACCGGGCGGCCGGATTGGTGAGCCGCCTGATCGCCGAGTCGATCCGCATCATGATCACGACGGTGCTGATCGTGCTGGTGGCGATCCCGCTCGGTTTCCGATTCACCCAGGGCCCCCTCGCCGCCGTCGCGATGCTGTTCGTCCCGCTGCTGCTAGGACTGGGGTTCGCGACACTTGTCACCATGCTGTCGGTGATGGCGGCCAAGGCGCCGCTGGTGGAGCTCCTCTCGCTGCTGTGCACCCTGTTGATGTTCTTCAATTCCGGGTTCGTGCCGACCGCGGCCTACCCGGTGTGGCTGCAGACGTTTGTCGAGAACCAGCCCATGTCGTGCGCGATCGACGCGATGAAGGGCCTGACACTTGGCGGCCCGGTCGCGGAGCCGCTGATCAAAACGGTGTTGTGGTCGGTCGGGGCCATCCTGGTGTTCACCTACCCCGCCATCAAGGGCTACCAGAGGGCCGCACACAACCCCGCCTCCTGATCCCGGCCCCAACACCATCTCCGCCGTACTAAGAAAGGCCCCGCCCTCACGGGCGGGGCCTTTCTCGTTTCCTATCGCTACTCGACCGGGCCGGCCAGCAGTTCCCGGAGGACCGGCGCCATCTCCTCGAGCGCGGCGGGGCTCATCATCGCCCAGTGCGTGCTGTGCACGGACCGGTGCCGGACCGTGCCCGAGACCGCCTGGCCCCATGACCGCGCCGCGATGGTGTCGTCCTGGCGTCCCTGCGCCGCGGTGAACAGCACCAGGTCGCCGTCGAAGCGGCCGGGGACGTAGCGCCGCATCAGTTCCGCCGAGTTCGTGGCCGAAGCGACCATCTGTCGCAGCCACTCCTCGGACACCGCGGACAGCGGGCCCCCGGTGGATGCCCGGATCAGGTCCAGCACCTCGTCGATGCCGGCCTCCGACGGATCGAGGTCGGCCGTCGCCGCGATACCGAAGCCGCCGAGGATCTCCTCCGCCGTCACCGCCGCGCCCTCACCGAGTGCGTCGGCCGCGTCGCCCGCGAAGCTGTCGAGCATGATCAGCCGCTCGACCGACTCCCCCGCCGCCTGGAGCTCGACGGCCATGGCGTGCGCGATGACGCCGCCGAGCGACCAGCCCAGCAGCCGGTACGGCCCGCTCGGCTGAACGGCCCGGATCTCCGTCACGTAGCGGTGCGCGATCTCCTCGATCGAGTCCGGCAGCGTGGCGTCGCCGGACGCGGCGGGCGACTGCAGACCGTAGACCGGCGTCTCACCGTCCAGCACCGGGGCCAGGGCGGTGTACGCCCACGACAGCCCAAGCACCGGGTGCACGGCGAAGACCGGCGACCGCTCACCCGCGGCGCGGATCGGGAGCAGGACGTCGAACATGTCCGCCCCGGTCCCGCTCGCGCCCTCCGCGCCGGACTCCGCGTCGATCGCGGCCGCGATGCCCTCGGCCGTCGGGTCGAGGAACACGGCCCGCAGCGGCACCGTGACCCCGAGCACCTCGGTCAGCCTGGACATCACCCGGGTCGCGGTCAGCGAGTTTCCGCCCAGATCGAAGAAGGACGCGTCCACGGACACCTTCTCGATCTCGAGGACCTCCGCGAGCACCTCTGCCACGGCGGCCTCGGTGGCCGTGCTCGGGGCCCGGTACTCGCCGGTGTCCTCGAACTCCGGCACCGGAAGCAGCTTGCGGTCCAGCTTGCCGCTGGGGTTGAGCGGGAACTCGTCGAGTCCGACGACCGCGTTCGGCACCATGTACACCGGCAGCACCGTCGCCACGTACCGCTTCAGTTCGTCCGGGTCCACCGTGGCGCCGTCCTGCGGGACCACATACGCGACCAGGTGGTCGCCGCGGTCGTCGGACTGCACCAGGACGGCTGTCTGCCGAACCCCGTCGAAGCCCCGCACCGCCGACTCGATCTCCTCGAGCTCGATGCGCTGGCCGCGCAGCTTGACCTGGAAGTCGGTGCGCCCGATGTACTCGAGGACCCCGTCCGCCCGTCGCCGGACCAGGTCGCCGGTGCGGTACATCCGGTCGCCCTCGGCGCCGAAGGGGTTCGCCACGAAACGGTCCGAGGTGATGCCGGGCCGGGTCAGGTACCCCCGCGCCAGCTGCGGGCCTGCCAGGTACAGCTCGCCCGCCACCCCGGCCGGGGTGGGCCGCAGCCCCGCGTCCAGCACGTGCACCCGGACGTTCCACTGCGGCAAGCCGATCGGCGTCGTGACCGTGTCCTCCGGACGCGCCTCCCAGTTGGTCACCGAGACCGCCGCCTCGGTGGGCCCGTACATGTTGTGCAGGCCCGCGTCGGTCAGCTCACGCCATCGTGCCGCCGTCTCGGGCGGCAACGCCTCGCCGATCACGAAGGCCCGCTTGAGCGTTCGCAGCGACGGCGCGTCGACGACCGCGACGAACACGCCGAGTGGCGACGGCACGAAGGTCGCCGTGGTGATCCCGTGCCCGGCGATCAGCCCGGCCAGGTACTCCATGTCCTTGTGTCCGTCGGGCTTGGCGATCACCAGGCGGGCACCGTTCTGCAGGGCCCAGAAGAACTCCCATACCGAGACGTCGAACGTCATCGCGATCTGCTGCAGCACCACGTCGTCGGCACCCAGTCCGTACTCGGACTGCTTCCACACCAGCTGGTTCACGATCGCCCGGTGCGTCAGGACGACACCCTTCGGCTTTCCGGTCGATCCCGACGTGAACATCACGTACGCCGTGTTGTCCAGATGCAGCGGCGCACGCCGGTCCGCGTCGGTCACCGGGGCATCGTCGTAGGCCGAGGTGTCGAGCTGGTCGATCTCGAGCACCTCGAAACGCAGGTCGACGTCGATCCGGTCGCGCCGTGTGCTCAGCACGCACACCGGGTCGGCCGTCTCCAGCACGTAGGTGGTTCGCTCGGCCGGATGATCGGGGTCGATCGGAACGTAGGCACCGCCGGCCTTGACGATCGCGTACATGCCGATCATCAGGTCGAGCGAACGCCGGATTCCCAGGCCCACCATCGACTCCGGGCCCACGCCCAGCTCGATCAGGTACCGCGCCAACCGGTTGGCCCGCGCGTCGAATTCCGCGTAGGTCAGTTCCTCGCCCTCGAAGACCAGCGCCACCGCATCCGGGGTGCGCGTCACCTGGGCATCGAAGAGGTCGGCAAGGGTCGCGGCCGGGATCTCGTGATCGGTCGCGTTCCAGCGATCGAGTTCGGCGTACTCCGCATCGGAGAGCACGTCGAGATCCCCGACCTTCGCGTCCGGGTTCCGCTCGATCGCCGAGAGGATCCGATCGACCCGGTCCAGGATCGACTCGACCTCGTCGGGCGCGAACAGGTCGGTCAGGAACTTCGCGTCCAACTGCAGGCGATCACCTGCCTCGATGTACAGCGACAGCGGGAAGGTGTTCGCGTCCACACCGCCGACGCCGAGCAGGCGCATCCCGTCGATGTCCGCGTCGCCGGTCGCGCTCGCGGCGTCGACCGGGTAGGACTCGAACACGGTGATGGTGTCGAACACGGAACCGGTGCCGGTGCGCTGCTGGATCGTCTGCAGGCCCACATGGTGGTGTTCGAGCAGGTCCGACTGCTCGCCCTGCAGCCGGAGCAACAGCTCGGTCACCGTCTCCGCCCGGTCCACGCTGACGTGCACCGGCAGCGTGTTGATGAACATGCCGACCATCGATTCCACGCCGGTCAGCGCGGGCGGGCGCCCGGAGACCGTGGCACCGAACACGACGTCGTCGCGGCCGATCAGGCGCGAGAGCACCAGGCCCCATGCCATCTGCACGACGGTGTTGAGCGTGACGCCGAGCTCACGTGCGAGTCCCGACAGCGCCCCGGTGCGCTCGGCCGACAGGTGCAGGCTGACCTCGCCGGGGAGCGAGGACTGCTCGCGTCCGCGGTCCGCGGGCGCGAGCAACGTCGGCTCCTCGGCACCGAGCATGGAGCCCGCCCACTGCTCCAGCGAGGCCTCGGCGTCGCGGGTGGACAGCCATTCGAGGAAGTCCCGGTAGGAGCGGACCGGCGGCAGCACCGATCCGTCGCCGCGCGCCGCGTACAGCACGATCAGGTCCTTGAGGAGCAGCGGCATGGACCAGCCGTCGACCAGGATGTGGTGGCTGGTCATGGCCAGCGAGTACGTGCCGTCCGCACGCCCAACGAGACTGAACCGGACCAGCGGGGGCTCGGACATGTCGAACCGGCGCTGCCGGTCCTCGTCCAGGACCCGCTGCCGCTCCTCGTCACCGCGGTGACCGAGATCCACCTCGCGGAACTGAACCGGCGCGCCGTCCACGATCACCTGGACGGCATTGCCCGCGTCGTCGTGCCGGAACCCGGCCCGCAGGTTCGGGTGCCGGTCGACCAGTGCCTGAGCGGCCGCGCGCAGGCGGCCGGCGTCGACGAGTCCGCCGAGTTCGATCACCACCTGCGAGGTGTAGACGTCGAGCGAGGTGGAGGTCTGCGCCAGCATCGAGTGGAAGAGCATGCCCTCCTGCAACGGCGTCAACGACCAGACGTCCGCGAGGGTCGGGTACTCCGCCTCGAACCGCTCGATCTCGTTCTGTGACAACGACACCAACGGCAGATCCGAGGGTGTGAACTGCGCCGACCCGGTCGCCGCGGCCCACCGGCCGATGGCCTCGAGGGCCCGGGACCAGAGTTCGGACAGCTCGCGCACCTCGGACTCGTCGATCAGGCCAGGGGGGAACGCGAAGGTGGCGCTCAGCCGTGCGCCCGTCACCGAGGCGTTGATGTCGACGACCGCGGCCGCGGGCAGGTCCGCGTCCGGAGCCGCCGACACCGAGAGCTCGCCCTTCGGCGCGGGCAGCCACCCGATCGGTGCGGAGCCCGTTGGCTCCTCGCCGCCGAGCTGGCCGAGGTAGTTGAAACCGATCTGCGGCAACGGCTGAGCGGCCAGCTCGGCCGCGGTCCGCTCGTTCAGGTACCGCAACAACCCGTACCCGATGCCCTTGTTCGGCACGGCCAACAGCTGCTCCTTGACCGCCTTGACGGCCGAGCCGACGGCGGGTCCGCCTGCAAGGGCCTCGTCGAGGTCGATCTCGGGCAGGTCGAGTCGGAGCGGGAACATGCTGGTGAACCAGCCGACGGTCCTGGTCAGGTCGGCACCGGGAACGGTGTCTTCCTCGCGACCGTGGCCCTCGAGCTTGATCAGCGTCGAGGACTCGTCGACGCCGCGATCACGCCGCCACGCCGAGACGGCGAGCGCCAGCGCGGCGAGCAGGCCGTCGTTGACGCCGCCCCGGACGGCCGCGGGCACCGCGGTCAGCAGGGCGTCGGTGGCCTGCTCGGACAGCACGACCTTGACCTCGGCGATGGACGCGAACAGATCGACCGCGGGGTCGAGCGGGCGCGATGCGAGCAACGGGTCCACCCCGCCCTGCACCGTTCGCCAGTACGCCATCTCGGCTTCCCTGGCCGGGCTGTTCGCCTCCTCGGCCAGTCCGTGTGCCCAGCGGCGCATGGACGTCCCGACGGGCGGGAGCTCCGGAGTGGCGCCCGTGGTGACGGACTGCCAGGCGGCCACCAGATCGGCGACCAGGATGCGCCAGGACACACCGTCGACGACGAGGTGGTGGGCGACGATGAGCAGTCGTCCCGACCCGTCGGCATCGGGCTCGGGATCGAACCAGACGAACCGGACCACCGAACCGGTGGCGAGGTCGAGCTCCGCGGCGGCGTCCTCGAAGGCGGGTGCCGCGAGTGCGTCGAACTCGGCGCTGCCGGGCAGGGCGCCCGCGCCGAACTCGACCCGGGCGACCATCGCGTCCACGTCGACCGAACCCGCGTCGCCGATCGACAGGATCGGCTCCGCGCCGGTCTGCGGGATCGACGACCTCAGCATGTCGTGCTGGTCGAAGACCGCACGCAGGGTCGCCACCAGCCCGGCCCTGTCGATGCCCTCGGGCAGCGCCAGGAAGGCGGGCATGAGCATCCGGTTGTGGCCGCCGGGCCGCTCGGTCATCCACCGCATGATCGGGGTGAGCGGCATCTCGCCTACTCCCCCGCCCTCGAGTTCGGCGAGCACCGTCGCGCCACCGGACTCGGACATCAGCGTGGCGACCTGAGCCAGTCCGGCAACGGTCTTGCGCTCGAACACATCCCGCGCCTTGAGCACGACACCGGCGGCCTTGGCCCTGGTCACCAGCTGGATCGAGACAATGCTGTCGCCGCCGAGCGCGAAGAAGGAATCCGTGACGCTGACCCGCTCGACGCCGAGCACCTCGGCGAACAGGCCGGCCAGGATCTCCTCTACCGGGTTCGTGGGAGCCACGAACGATTCGAGCGAGGAACCGAAGTCGGGCTCGGGCAGCGCCTTGCGGTCCACCTTGCCGTTGACGGTCAGCGGGATCGCATCGAGGACCACGATCGCCGACGGCACCATGTGCGCGAGCAGCGAGCGCCCGACGAACTCGGTCAGTGCGGCCACGTCGACCGTCGCGGACGCGACCGGGACGACGTACGCCACCAGCACCGTGGCGCCCGACGGTCCCTGCCTGCCGACGGTGACCGCGAAGTCCACCGACTCGTGTGCGGACAGCGCCGCGTCGATCTCGCCGAGCTCGATGCGGAAGCCGCGCACCTTGACCTGGAAGTCGCTGCGTCCGACGTACTCGATCTCGAGCCTCGACCGGTCGCCCGCCTCGGATCGATCCACCCAGCGCACCATGTCGCCGGTGCGGTACATCCGGGATCCGGCCTCGCCGAACGGGTTCGCCACGAAGCGGTCCGCGGTCAGCGCGCGGCGGTCGTGATAGCCGCGTGCCATCTGCGCCCCCGCGAGATAGAGCTCACCCGCGACCCCGACCGGCACCGGACGCATCCGGCGGTCGAGCACCGTCGCGGACATGCCGCGGATCGGCCCACCGATGGTGAGGATCTCGCCCGGGGTCAGTGCCCCGCTGATCGTCGCCATGATGATCGTCTCGGTCGGGCCGTAGCCGTTGTAGAAGCTGCGGCCGGGCGCCCAGATGTCCACCAGGTTGTCCGGCACCGCCTCGCCACCGGCAACCAGGTGCTGCAGGCAGTCCAGGCCCTCCGGCGAGACGGACGCGAGCGCGCCAGGGGTGATGAACGCGTGGGTGACGCCTGCCGAGGAGATGATGTCCGCGAGCTCGGTGCCGCCGTACACGCCGGGAGGCACGATCACCATGGCCGCGCCCGCGCCGACGGCGAGCAACAGCTCGAGCATCGATGCGTCGAAGCTCGGCGACGAGAAGTGCAGGGCGCGCGACCGGGCGGTGACGCCATAGCGCTCGCGCTGCTCCGCGGCGAAGTTCGCCAGGCCCTGGTGGCTGACCACGACGCCCTTGGGCAGTCCAGTGGAGCCGGAGGTGTAGATCACGTAGGCCGCGTGCCGCTCTCGAACCGGCGCACGGCGATCCGCGTCGGTGACCGGATCGGTCGACCCCAGATCCACGGCCGCCGCGAACTCGGGGTCGTCCAGGACGAGCCACGAGACGGTGGTCGGCAGGTCCGCCAGGTGCTCGGCATCGGTGATGCCGACGAGGGCGGACGAATCGGTGGTCATGTGCTCGATCCGGTCCGACGGGTACGCCGGGTCCATCGGCACGAAGGCACCGCCGGACTTCGCGATCGCCCACAACGCAATCTGCGATTCAACGGACCGCGGCAGCGCCAGCGCCACGAACGACTCGGGGCCGACGCCGCGGTCGATCAGTACCCGCGCGAGCGCATTCGAGCGATCGTCGAGTTCGCCGTACGACACGGTCCGGTCGCCCGAGACCAACGCCGGGGCATCCCGGTCGGTCGCGGCGGCGGCCAGCAAGTCGGGCAGCATGCGGGTGGCAGGCTCCGCGGCCGGGCCGGACACCGGCGACAGCGCAGCGCGCTCGTCCGGATCGGTGACCTCGACGTCGCCGACCGGGGTCGACGGCGCCGAGACGACGGTGCCGAGCACCCGCAGGAAGCGCTCGGACAGGGTCCGGACCGCGTCCTCGTCCACCAGTTCGGTGGCGTGGATGAACTTCAGGTGCAGCGCGCTGTCCAGGCTGGCCGTCATCGCGACCGGGTAGTGCGCGGCATCGATGCCGTCCATGCCGAGCACCCGCATCCCGGCGATGTCGGTCTGCGAGGTCGCACCCGCCATGTCGACGGGGAACGACTCGAACACCGCGAGGGTGTCGAACATCGCGGCTTCGCCTGCGGCGCGCTGGATCTCGGCCAGGCCGACGTAGTGATGGTCGAGCAGGTCGGCCTGCTCGGCCTGCACCCGGGTGAGCAGCTGCGCCACCGACTCCGACGGGTCCAGGTGCACGCGCAGCGGCACGGTGTTGATGAACAGGCCGATCATCGACTCCACGCCGGGGATCTCCGGCGGCCGGCCCGAGACGGTGGCACCGAAGACGGTGTCCTCGCGGCCGGTCAGCGACCCGAGCAGGATCGCCCAGGACACCTGCACGAAGGTGTTCGGCGTGACGCCGAGTTCGCGTGCGCGGGCGACGAGTTCCGCGGTCTCCGCAGCACCCAACTGCGTGAGGTACTGACCGGAGGTGCTGTCCTGCTGACGACCCCGGTCGCCGGAGATGAGCAGCGTCGGCCCCTCGACACCACCGAGCGAGTCCTCCCACGCCTGCAGCGAGCGCACGTGATCACGCTCGGCCAGCCACGCCAGGAAATCGCGGTAGGAGCGTGCCTGCGGCAGCACCGAGGCGTCGCCGTCCGCTGCGTACAGCACCAGCAGTTCCTTGAGCACCAACGGGGTGGACCAACCGTCGATCGCGATGTGGTGGTTCATCACCACCAGCTCGTACTCGCCCTCCCCGAGGGTGATCAGCGTCAACCGCATCAGCGGCGGCGCGCCGAGGTCGAACTTGGCCAGTCGGTCGTGCTCGACGATCCGGGCCCGCTCGGCACCCCGGTCGGCCTCGTCCATGCCGGACAGGTCGACGGTGACGAACGGGATCTCGGTGCCCTCGAGCACCACCTGCGCCGCGATGCCCGTGTCATCGGTGACGAAGGCGGTCCGGAAGCTGGGGTGCCGATCGATCAGGGCCTGAGCGGCCCGGCGCATCCGGTCGGCGTCGACGACGCCACCGAGCCGCAGACACAGCTGTGCCGTGTAGACGTCGACGGCGGACTCTGCCAGCGCCGCATGGAAGTACATGCCGTACTGCAGCGGTGAGAGGGACCAGATGTCCGACATCGTCGGGAATCGCGCCTCGTAGCGCTCGATCTGCGACTGGGTCAGCGAGACCAGCGGAAGGTCGGAGGGGGTGAACCCGCCCGCGCCCGGGCTGCTCGCATGGCTCGCGATCGCGTCGAGCGCATCGGTCCACAGCTCCGCCAGCTCGTCGACGTCCGCGGCCGACAGCACGCCGGTCGCGAAGTCGAACACCGTCGAGAGTGTCTCGACGCCTTCGGAGTTCGACACGACAGCGTTGATGTCGAGCGCGGCGACCGGCATGTCCGGGTCGAGTGCCGACCCGAGAACGCCGCCGTCGCCGACCGGCACCCAGCCCATGTCGCGCATCTCGTCGGTGACCTCGAACGCGCCGGTCCTGCCGAGGTAGTTGAACCCGATCTGCGGGGCGGCGAAACCGCTCAGCTCCTGGGCCGTGTCGGCGTTCAGGTACCGCAGCAGTCCGTATCCGATGCCCCGGTCCGGGACGGCGAGGAGCTGTTCCTTGACCGACTTGATCGCCTGGCCCGCGGCCGGGCCGCCCGCGAAGGCGTCGTCGAGGTCCACACCCGACACGTCGATCCGCACCGGGAACAGCGAGGTGAACCAGCCGACGGTGCGGGACAGGTCCGCGCCCTCGACGGCCTCTTCCTCGCGGCCGTGTCCCTCCAGGCCGAGCAGGGTCGCCGACGCGGCGACGCCGCGCCGCTCACGCCAGCGCGCCACGGCGAGGGCAAGGGCGGCGAGCAGTCCGTCGTTGACACCGCCGCCGAACGCCCGCGGTACCGCGGTGAGCAGCCCCTCGGTGGTCTCGGCGGATGCCTCGACCCGGACCCCCGCGGTCGCCGACACCACGTCGAGAGCGGGATCGACCGGACGCGACCCGAGCGTCGGGTCGGCCCCCTCGAGCACGCTGCGCCAGTATCCGAGCTCCTCGGTGCGCCGCTCGGACACCGCGGCCTCGGCGAGTCCGTGGGCCCACCGTCGGAGCGAGGTACCGACCTCGGGCAGCTCGGGCTCCGCACCCGACTGCACCTGACCCCACGCAGAGGCAAAGTCCGGCAACAGGATCCGCCAGGACACACCGTCGACGGCCAGGTGGTGGATCACCATCAGCAGGCGACCGTTGGTGTCACCGGCCCCGGCGGACGGGTCGAACCAGACGAACTGGGCCACGATCCCCGCCGTGGGATCGAGCCGGTCTGCGGCCGCCTCGAACTCGCCACGGACCAGCGCGGCGAACTCCTCGGTGCCGGGCCGCGATGCGAACTCGACGCGATGGATCAGCCGTGCCGACGGGACCGACCCGGCCTCGGTGACGGTGAGCCCGGAGCCGTCGTCGTTCCAGCGCAGACGCAGCGCGTCGTGCCGGTCGAGGACGGACTGGATCGTCGATTCCACGGTGGCACGGTCGATTCCGTGCGGCAATGTCACGAAGCTCGACTGTGAGTACCGGCGCAGCAGTCCGCCACGCTCGGCGGTGGCCCGCATGATCGGCGTGAGCGGCATCTCGCCGACGCCGCCGCCCGGCAGCTCCGCCAGGGTGATGGCAGCCGCGGCGGCCTCGCCCGCGACCGCGGCGAGTGCGGCGACCGTGCGGTGCTCGAAGACCTGCCGGGCGGTGAAGGCCAGGCCTGCGGCCTTCGCCCTGGTGACCAGCTGGATCGACATGATGCTGTCACCGCCGAGGGCGAAGAACGACTCCTCGACGCTGACCCGCTCCAACCCGAGCACCTCCGCGAACACCGCGGCGATCGTCTGCTCCGCGGGAGTGCGGGGCGCGACGTAGGTGTCGGCGACGGAGGTGAACTCCGGTGCGGGCAGCGCCCGCCGGTCCAGCTTGCCGTTGCTGGTCACGGGCATCGCCTCGAGCACGATGAGGGCGTCCGGCACCATGTAGCCGGGCAACGCCTTGGCCACCTCGGCCCGCACGTCGCCGGTGTCGACGGTGACGCCCGTCGCGGCCACCAGGTAGGCGACCAGGCGCTGACCCCGTTCGGTGTCCGCCGCGATCACCACCGCCTGGTCCACCGACGGGTGGTCCAGCAGGGCCGACTCGATCTCGCCGAGCTCGATCCGCTGACCCCTGATCTTGACCTGGAAGTCGGTGCGTCCCAGGTACTCCAGCTGCCCGTCGCGGCGCCAGCGCCCGAGGTCACCGGTCCGGTACATGACGGAGCCGGGTGCACCGAAGGGATTCGGCACGAATCGCTCCGCGGTCAGCCCCGACCGGGCGTGGTAGCCGCGGGCAACCTGACCGCCCGCGAGATAGAGCTCTCCCCTTGCGCCAGGGACCACCGGGTTCAGGCGCGAGTCGAGCACATAGGCCTGGCTGTTCCACACCGGGATGCCGATCGGCATGGTGCCGGTCTCGGTGCCGTCCGCCCAGTAGTGCACCGAGGTCAGTGTGGTCTCGGTCGGCCCGTAGGCGTTGTTGATCCCGAGCGACGCGCTTGCCAGCGTGCGGGCCGCGAGCTCGGGACTCAGGGCCTCGCCCGCCAACTGGAGCGAGCGCACCGACTGCGGGAACGCCAGCTCGGGGCTGGACAGGAAGGCCGCCAGCATCGACGGCACGAACCCGAGAGTGGTGACGTTCCACCGACGGGAGACGTCGATGAGGTACTCGGCGTCGCGGTGCCCGTCCGGCTTCGCGATCACCAGGTGACCGCCGGAGATGAAGGGCACGAACAGCTCCCACACCGACGGGTCGAACACGATCGGCGTCTTCTGCAGCACAACGTCCGAGGCCGTCATCTCGTACTCGCCGATGAACCAGCTGAGCTGGTTGACGATCGCGGCATGACTGACGGCCACGCCCTTGGGCACACCGGTGGAGCCGGAGGTGAAGATCACGTACGCGGGATTGCCGCGGCGTAGCGGACGCAACCGCTGGGCATCGGTGATCGGGGCGGCATCGAGATGACCGGTCGGAGCCGAGTCGATCTCCACGACCGGAACACCCGCGGGCAGCTCGACCCCGTCCCACGACGTGGTGAGGACGGCGACGGGCTGCGCGATCGAGAGCACCAGCTCCAGTCGTTCGGCCGGCTGATCGGGGTCGACCGGCACGTAGGCGCCGCCCGCCTTCATCACGGCGTACATCCCGACCATCATCTCGAGGGACCGGCGGGCCGCGAGGACGACCAGCGTCTCGGGTCCGACACCCTCGGAGATCAGGTGCCGGGCCAGACGATTCACGCGGGCGTCGAACTCGGCAAAGCTGAGGGTGGTGTCCTCGAAGGTCATCGCGGGCGCATCGGGCGTCCGCGCGACCGAACGGTCGATCAGCTCCACCAGGGTGGTCGGCTCCACCGGAACCGCGGTCTGGTTGAACTCGGTCAGCACGCGCTCACGCTCGTCCGGCTCGAGCAGGTCGATGTCCCCGACGACGACCTCGGGGTCGCCGACGGCCGTGGTCAGGATCCGGACGAACCGCTGCGCCATCCGCTCCACGCTCTCGCGGTCGAACAGCGAGGTCGCGAATCCGAACACGCCAGCGAACCCGGTGTTCCCGGCCTCGTCGGACTGCTCGGAGAAGGAGAGCTCCAGGTCGTACTTCGCCTGGCCCAGGTCGGTGGACAGGCCGCTGACCGTCAGGCCGGGCAGCTCGAAGACCGGGGTGTCGACGTTCTCGAAGCCGAACGACACCTGCACCAGCGGGGCGTGTGCGGTCGACCGTTCCGGGTCGAGGATCTCGACGAGCCGCTCGAACGGCAGATCGGCGTGCGAGAAGGCCTGCAGATCGCCCTCGCGGACCGTCTCGAGAACCGACCGGAAGGTGTCGGCCGACTCCATCTGCGTCCGCAACACGAGGGTGTTGACGAACATGCCGACGATCGGGTCGAGTGCCTCCTCGCCACGCCCGGCGACGGCGGTGCCGACCGCGATGTCACCGGTGCCGCTCATGTGCATCAACAGCACCGCGTAGGCGGCCTGCATCACCATGAACGAGGTGGTGCCCGTCGTCCGCGCGAGCGCATCGATCTGGGTCGACAGCTGCGACGGGACCTCGAAGTCCACCCGCTCGCCCAGCATCGACTGCATGGCGGGCCGGGGGCGGTCGGTGGGCAGCTCCAGCAGGTCCGGCAGGCCGGACAGGGCATCACGCCAGTGGTCGACCTGCTTGGCGATCACCGACTCCGGGTCCGATTCCGCGCCGAGGACCTCGCGCTGCCAGAGCGCGTAGTCGGCGTACTGCACCGGAAGCGGTTCCCAGTGCGGCGCCTCGCCCTGTGCGCGTGCCACGTAGGCACTCATCACGTCCCGGGCGAGCGGCGCCATCGAGGAGCCGTCCGCGCTGATGTGGTGCACCACGACCAACAGCACATGCTGGTCGGCTGCCAGTTCGAACAGGGCCGCGCGCACCGGCATCGAATCCGTGACATCGAAGCCCCGGCCGGCGAAGTCCGCCGCCCTGGCCATCAGCTCCGGCTCCGTGACGGCGATCCGGTCGAGCTCGATCGACGCCGCGGCCACCTCGATCACGCGCTGTTCCGGTCCGTCCGGGCCGGAGGGGTAGATCGTCCGCAGCGACTCGTGCCTGGCCAGCACGTCGAACATGGCCTGCTGCAATGCCTCCACGTTCAGCACACCGGACAACCTGACCCCGAGCGGGATGTTGTACGCGGCCGAGGCGGTGTCGAACTGGTTGAGGAACCAGATCCGCTTCTGTGCCATCGACAGCGGGATCCGGCCGGTCCGCGGACGCGCGACCAGCGCGGGGCGGTTGACGTCCCTGCCGGACATCGATGCCGCGGCCACCGCCAGCGACTCCACCGTTGGGGCGTCGAACAGCTCCCGCACGCCCATCGAGATGCCGAGCGCGGCGTTCACCCGTGCCACCACCCGGGTGGCCACCAGTGAGTTGCCGCCGATGTCGAAGAAGTCCTGATCCGCCGAGACCCGGTCCACACCGAGGACGTCGGCGAAGACCCCCGCGATCACCTCTTCCACCGGGTTGCGCGGGGCGCGGTACTCAGCGGCCGACTCGAAGACCGGCTCGGGCAGTGCCCTGCGATCCAGCTTTCCGTTGGGCGTCAGCGGGATCGAATCGAGCTCGACGAAGGCCGAGGGCACCATGTGCGCGGGCATCTCGACGCCCGCGTACTCGGCGAGGACCGACCTGTCGATGCTCCGACCGGTGCCTGCGAGCACGTACGCCACGAGCACCGTGTTGCCCGAGGCGGTCTTGTGGCCGATCGTCGCCGCGAACTCGACGCTCTCGTGCCGGGTGAGAACCGCGTCGATCTCGCCGAGCTCGATGCGGAAGCCGCGCACCTTGAGCTGGAAGTCACTGCGGCCCACGTATTCGATCGCCAATGCGGCGGTGTCATCCCCCGTCGCTCCGTCGGTCTCGATCCAGCGCACCACGTCGCCGGTCCGGTACATCCGGGACCCGTCCTCCGCGAACGGGTTCGCGACGAAGCGGTCCGCCGTCAGCGCGAACCGCTGGTGATAACCGCGGCCGAGCGCGGGGCCCGCGAAGTACAGCTCGCCCGGCACCCCTACCGGGACCGGGTGCAGGCGACCGTCGAGCACCATCGCGTCGGCACCGCGGACGGGACCGCCGATGTTGATCGATCCGCCCGGCACCATCGGCCGGCTCATGGTGATCACCATCGACGTCTCGGTGGGACCGTAGACGTCGAACAGTCGCCTGCCGGGCGCCCACCTGGCGACCAGCTCGGCCTGCACGGCCTCGCCGCCGACCGCGACGTCGGTGAGCTCGTCGAGCCCGACCGGGTCGACGGTCGCCAGTGCGGCCGTCGTGACGAAGGCGTGGGTCACCCGCTCCTCACGCAGGAAGTCACCCAGCTCCTGGCCGCCGTAGATGCTGGGCGGCGCGATCACCATCGTGGCGCCCGAGCCGATCGCGAGCAGCAGTTCCAGCACCGCACCGTCGAAGCTCGGCGACGCGAAGTGCAGGGTCCGCGAGTCACGGGTCACCGAGTAGTGCTCTCGCTGCGCCGCAGCGAAGTTCGCGAGGCCGGTGTGCGTGACGAGCACGCCCTTGGGCTTACCGGTGGAGCCCGAGGTGTA
This sequence comes from Rhodococcus sp. OK611, assembly GCF_003050885.1. Lineage (NCBI taxonomy): Bacteria > Bacillati > Actinomycetota > Actinomycetes > Mycobacteriales > Nocardiaceae > Rhodococcus > Rhodococcus sp. OK611. The sequence goes on along the minus strand of NZ_QAOZ01000005.1, from coordinate 256,408 downwards.
GACCATGTAGGCCCCGGACTCGACCTTCAGCGGCCGAACCCGATCGGTGTCGGTGATCGGCTCGGACGACTGTTCGTCGACCGAGGCGGAGAACTCGACGTCGTCGAGCGCCAACCAGGTCACCGAGCCGGGCACGGAGTCGATGCTGGCCAGGTCGGTGAGTCCGACCCGGACGCCGGAATCCGCGGCCAGGTACTCGATCCGCTCCTGCGGGTACGACAGGTCGAGCGGCACGAAGGCGGCACCGGTCTTGGCGATCGCCCAGACCGCGAGCACCGATCCGGCGGACCGGGACAGCGCCACCGCGACGAAGTCCTCGGCGCCGACGCCTGCTCCGATGAGCCTGCGCGCCAGCCTGTTCGAGAGTTCGTCGAGCTCGCTGTACGTCATCGCGAGGTCACCGAACTCCACCGCGTGCGCATCGGGGTTCAGCGCGACGGCCGCGGCCAGCAACTCCGGCAGGGTGGCCGGCGCGATGCTCGGGGTTCCTGACACCGGCGCGAGTCGTGCCCGCTCGCGCGAATCGAGCAGGCTCAGGTCGCCGACCGCCTGCGCCGGAGCCGCGACGACGGCCTCCAGTACCCGAAGGAAGCGAGTGGCGAAGTCCCGGACCGTCGACTCGTCGAACAGATCGGAGGCGTAGGTGAACTCGGCGGTCAGCCCGCCGCCGCCCGCGGGGTCGCTCTCCATCATCATCAACTGCAGGTCGAACTTCGCGACCTGCAGGCCGCTCTCCAGCGCGCTCACCGTGAGCCCCGGCAATTCCAGCGCGGCCTGCTCGAGGTTCTGGAATCCGAGGATCACCTGGGCGAACGGCGAATGCGCCCGCGAACGGGTGGGGTTGAGCGCCTCGACCAGCTGCTCGAACGGCACGTCGGCGTTGCCGAAGGCACCGAGGTCGGTCTCCCTGACCTGCGCGAGGAGCTCGGCGAAGGAAGCATCCGCATCGATGGCCGTACGCAGCACCAGCGTGTTGACGAACATGCCGACGAGATCGTCGAGCTGACGTTCGCCGCGTCCCGCGACGGGCGTCGCGATGGCGACGTCATCGGTGTTGCCGAGTCGAGACAGGAACACCACGAGCGCCGCGTGCACGGCCATGAACAGGGTGGCCCCGTGTTCGCGGGCGAGCGCGTCCAGGCGTGCACGCAGCTCGCGGTCGACGGCGAAGGAGACGCTGCCCGCCCGGAAGGACTGCTGCGAGGGCCGCGGGCGGTCCCCCGGGAGTTCGAGGACCTCGGGGATCCCCGCGAGTGCCGTTGTCCAGTACTCGATCTGCTGCGCCGCCAACGACTTCGGATCGTCGGGGGTGCCGAGGACCTCGCGCTGCCAGATGCTGAAGTCCGCGTACTGGACCTCGAGCGGGGTCCACCGCGGCGCCTCGCCCGCGGTGCGCGCGAGGTAGGCGGTGACCAGGTCCCTGGCCAGCGGCGCGGTCGAGGCGCCGTCGGACGAGATGTGATGGATCGACATCGCCAGTACGTGCTCGGCGACATCCGTGTCGGCGATCTGGACGATCTTGACCCGCAACGGGATCCCGGTCGTCACATCGAAGCCCTGGGAGAAGAACGCGACCAGCTCGGCCGCGAGGCCGGACTCGGAGACGGTCGCGGTGCTCACGTCCAGGTCGACATCGGCCGCGGGCACGATCAGCTGGTGGGGACCGTCGTCGGTGTTCGGGAACAACGTCCGCAGGGACTCGTGGCGTTCGAGGACGTCACCGAGCGCGGAGCGGAGGATGTCGGTGTCGAGTGCGCCGGTGAGCCTGATCGCCATCGGGATGTTGTAGACCGGCGAGGAGGTGTCGTACTGGTTCAGGAACCACATACGAGACTGAGCCAGCGACAACGGGATCCGGCCAGGGCGCGGTCGGGCCGACAGTTCGCTGCGCGCCTCGGCGCGGCCTTCCCCGAGTTCGATCCGGGCGGCCAGTTCGGACACCGTCGGCGCCTCGAAGAGGTCGCGCAGACGGAGCGCCGCCCCGGTCCCCGCGTTGACCCGGGCCACGACCTTGGTCGCGACGAGCGAGTCGCCGCCGAGGGCGAAGAAGCTGTCGGTCGCGGACACCCGGGGCACCGACAGCAGCTCGCCGTACACGGCCGCGACGATCTCCTCGACGACATTCGCGGGCGCCCGGTAGGACTCCTCCGCGGAGCCGAAATCGGGATCCGGCAGCGCCTTCCGATCGACCTTTCCGCTGGGGGTCAGCGCGAACTCGTCGAGGACCACGACCGCCGAGGGCACCATGTAGTCGGGCAGGGCACGTCGGGCCACCTCGGTGACCGCGTCTTCGAGTCCGTCCGCGGTGTCGGCGGGGACCACGTAGGCGACCAAGCGGTCGATCCCGGTCTCGGTGGTCTTGACCACCACGGCGACCTGGCCCACCCGCGGGTCGGCCAGCAGCGCCATCTCGATCTCGCCGAGCTCGACCCGCAGACCACGGATCTTCACCTGGAAGTCGGTGCGGCCGACGTACTCGAGTTCGCCGTCGGTGTTCCAGTACACGACGTCGCCGGACTGGTACATCCGCTCGCCGCCGCCCCGGAACGGGTTCGCCACGAACCGGGCCGCGGTGAGCGCGAACCGGCTTCCGTAGCCGCGGGCGAGCACCAGCGGACCACCGATGTACAGCTCGCCGGGCACCCCGGGCGGCACCAGGCGCAGGTGCTGGTCGAGCACATACAGCTCATAGTTCGGCAGCGCGGGTCCGATCGGGACCCGGCCGTCGGGATAGCCGGTGGTCACCGAGCTCAACCGGTGATCGGTGATCATGTCGGTGGCCTCGGTCGGCCCGTAGTTGTTGTGCAGCCGGGTGCCCGCCGCCTCGAGGTGCGCGAGCCTGGCCGGGTTGAACGACTCGCCGCCCAGGTGCAACGACCGCAGCGCGGGCAGCACCGACTGGTCCGTGTCCGCGTCGAGCAGCGTGGCGAAGGCGCTCGGCGCCAGGTTCGCGTTGACCACCGAGCCGCCACCGATGATCTCGAGGATCTCGACCGGGTCGAAGGGGTCCCCCGCCAGGTGCAGCACGCCACCGTCGGACAGTGTGACCCACACGTTCTTCTGCGTCTGGTCGAAGACCGGCGAGTTCGCGACCAGCGCACCGTCACCCGGCTCGAGGCGGATCTCACCGCGGTACCACTCGGCGGTGTTGAGGACGCCGGCCATCGGCACCAGGGTCGGCTTCGGCCTGCCGGTCGATCCCGAGGTGGTGATCACGTAGGCGAGGCGGTGACCGGCACCGGGTTCGGTCCAACGGTTCGGTGGGGCCGTCTCCTGCCTGCTCGCGAGCCGGGCCTCGGTGTCCGCATCGCCCAGCCGCACGAGCGCTCCGGAGTAGGCGAGCTCCTCGCTCCACCCGTCCGCGAGCACCACGGCCCCGACCTCGCAGTCCTCGAGAACGGCTGCGATCCGGTCCGCGGGCGCCTTCGTGTCGACCGGCAGGTAGGCCGCGCCGACCTTCCACGCGGCGAGCATGCCGACCACCCAGTCCACCGAACGCGGGACGACCAGGGCCACCACGTCATCGATGCCGACGCCCGCGGCGATCAGCTCATGCGCCAACCTGTTGGCGCGACGGTCGAGCTCGCCGCGCGTGACGCTCGTGCCCGATGCCACCACGGCGATCGCGGACGCGTCCTCGGCGACCCGTGCGTCGATGCGTTCGAGCAACGTCTCGGGGGTGCGGGCGAGTTCCGTGCGGTTGTACGAGTCGAGCAGCTGCAGCTCGTCGTCGGTGATCAGGCGCAGCGAACCGACGTTCGCCTCCGGACGCGCCACGAACTCGCGCAGCACCCGGATCGTGCGGTCGAGATGACCCGCGACGGTCGCCTCGTCGAAGGCCTCGTGCTGGAACTCGGCGGCGAGGTGCAGACGGCCGTCGACGGGAGCGGCCACGATCGAGAGCGGGAAATGGCTCGCGGCCGCGGATTCCACACCCATCAACCGCATCCCGGCGATGTCGACGTCGCCGCCAACACCGGAGGTGTCCACCGGATAGGACTCGTAGATCACGGCGGTGTCGAACAGCGCGGCGTCACCCGCGGCCCGGTGGATGTCGGTCAGCCCCACGAAGTGGTGGTCGAGCAGCCCCGCCTGCTCCGTCTGCAGGCGTACGAGCAGCTCGCGCACCGGCTCGTGCGGAACGAGCTGCACGGCAACGGGAATGGTGTTGATGAACAATCCGGCCATCGACTCCACGCCGGACAGGTCCGACGGCCGACCGGACACGGTGGCACCGAACACGACGGTGCCGCGACCGCTGAGCATGCCGAGCACGACGCCCCATGCCGTCTGCACCAGCGTGTTCAGCGTGACGCCCAGCTCCGCCGCGAGCGCCTCGGCACCCGCGGTCTCCTCGGCGGAGAGCGAACCCTCCACCTTGCCCGGCACCGCAGCGTGGTTGACGCCCTGCACCGCAGGCGCCAGCAGGGTCGGATCATCCGCTCCGGCGAGCGCGTCGCGCCAGGTCTCCAGCGACTGCGCGCGGTCCTGTCCGGCGAGCCAGTGCAGGTAGTCCTTGTAGTCCCGGGCCCGCGGCAGCGCCGAATCGTCGCCGTCCATGGCGTAGAGCGCCATCAGCTCGCGGATGACCAGCGGGGTCGACCAGCCGTCCAGGATCACGTGGTGGTTGGTGAACACGAGCTGCCAGCGATCGGCCGCCAACGCGAGCAGGGTCAGCCGGACCAGCGGCGGCGTCGCCATATCGAAGCCCGTCGCGCGGTCCGCATCGAGGATCCGCTGCCGCTCGGCCGCCCTCGACTCCTCGTCGAGGCCGCTGAGATCGTGCAGGGTGAGCGGGGCCCGGGTGTCGCCGACGACGACCTGGACCGATCCCACGGCCTCGTCGACCAGGAACACCGAGCGCAGGTTCGGGTTCCGGACCAGGAGCCGGTCGGCGGCGCGCCGCAGCCGATCTGCATCGACCGATCCGGTCAGGTCGAGCACGAACTGCGCGGTGTAGACGTCCACCACGTCCGGCATGCCCTCGGTGAGCAGTGCGTGGAAGAGCAGGCCGTGCTGCAGCGGGGACAGGGACCACAGGTCCTCGACGCTCGGGTACCGCGACTCGAACAGTTCGATCTGGTCCTGCGACAGGGACACCAGTGGCAGGTCGGACGGGGTCAGACCGCCGGCCGCCTCCGTGCGCGCGTGCGCGCTGATCGCGGTCATCGCGGCGCGCCAGAATCCGGCGAACTCCTCGACCTCCGCCTCGCTGAGCACACCGGTCGCGAACGACAGGGTCGCCGACAGGCCGCCGCCCGGCAGCACCGACGCGTTGATCTCCAACGCGGACTCGGGCGCCATGGCCGGATCGGCCGCGCCGCCGAGCGCGCCGCCGTCGGTGACCGGGATCCAGCCGAGGCCACGGATCTCGTCGGTGAGCTCCCCGGTCCCGAACCGGCCGAGGTAGTTGAAGCTGATCTGGGGAACCGCCCCGGAGCTCAGCTCCGCGCCGGTCTCCGGGTTGAGGTACCGCAGCAGGCCGTACCCGATGCCGTTGTCCGGCACCGCCAGCAGCTGCTCCTTGACGGCCTTGACCGCAGATCCTGCCGCTGCCCCGCCCGCGAGCGCGTCATCGAGGTCGGCCCCACCGAGGTCGAGCCGAACGGGGTACACGCTGGTGAACCAGCCGACGGTCCGCGAGAGATCCGCGCCCGGCACGACCTGGTCCTCACGGCCGTGTCCCTCCAGGGTGATCAGGGTCGAGGACTCCGCCGCTCCGCGTCCGCCGCGGGCTCGCCGCCACGCGGCGACGGCGACGGCGAGGGCCGCGAGCAGTCCGTCCTGGGCGCCGCCCCGGAATCGGGCGGGCACCCCGGTGAGCAGCCCGTCGGTCACATCGGCAGGCAACTCGAGAGAGACCTGTCCCCTGGTCGCCACGGTGTCGAGCCGCGCGTCGAGCGGCCGCGATCCGATCGGCGCCTCCGGCGTCGCCAGAACCTCACGCCAGTAACCGAGTTCGGTCACCCGGGAGTCCGAACGTGCCTCGTCCGCGAGGGCGTGCGCCCACCGACGCATCGAGGTGACCTCGGGCTCGAAGCTCGGCGTACCGCCTGCGACGATCTGGCCCCAGGCCGAGGCGAGGGCGGGCACCAGCAGGCGCCAGGACACGCCGTCCACCACGAGGTGGTGCAGTACCAGGAGCAGGCGTCCGTTCGCCTCGCCGAGCTGCGATGCCGGATCGAACCAGACGACCTGCACCATCGCACCGGCGGCGGGGTCGAGTCGGTCCGCGGCCGCGTCCAGTGCCGCGGCCGCAATTCGCTCGAATCCCGCACTGCCGGGGGCATTCTCGGAATCGAACTCGATCCGGTCGATCACCGAGTTCGCGTCGACCGAGCCGAGCTCACGGGCGCGCAGCACGGGCGCGTCCCCGTCAGCGGAGGCCAGCACCGACCGAAGCATCGGATACTGGTCGAGCACCGCCTGCACCGTCGCAGCCAGGGTGCCGCGGTCGAGTCCGAGCGGCGCCGTCAGCAACACCGCCTGGGAGAACCGTGACCCCGCGCCGTTCTCCAGCGCCCAGCGCGCCACCGGCAGCAGCGGCATGTCGCCGACACCGCCGCCGGGAAGCTCCTCCAGCACCGCGACGCCCGCCTCGGCGACCGTCGTGGCGACCAGGGCAAGACCGGTCACGGTCTTGCGCTCGAAGACGTCCCTTGCCTTGATCAGCACGCCCGCGGCCTTCGCCCTGGCCACCAACTGGATCGAGACGATGCTGTCACCGCCCAGCGCGAAGAACGAGTCGGCGACGCTGACCCGGTCGACGCCGAGCACCTCGGCGAAGAGGCCGGCCAGGAGTTCCTCCATCGCATTCGACGGAGCGACATACGATTCCGCGGCCGAGCCGAAGTCCGGTTCCGGCAACGCCTTCCGGTCCACCTTGCCGTTGATCGTCACGGGCAGCGCGTCGATCACCACGATCGCCGACGGCACCATGTGCGGGGCCAGCGAACGGGACACGAACTCGGTCAGCTCGCGGTCCGCGAGCGCGGCACCGGGCACCGGCACGACGTAGGACACCAGCACGGTGGCACCGGCCGGTCCCTCCCTGCCGATCGTGTATGCGGTGTCGACGGACTCGTGCGCCGCCAGTGCGCCGTCGATCTCACCGAGCTCGATCCTGAAGCCGCGCACCTTGAGCTGGAAGTCGCTGCGCCCCACGTACTCGATCTCGAGCCGGGACCGGTCACCCGAGACCGACCGGTCGACCCAGCGGACGAGGTCACCGGTGCGGTACATCCGGGCGCCAGGCGCTCCGGACACGTCGGCCACGAACCGGGACGCGGTCAGGTCGAAGCGGCCGTGATAGCCGCGGGCCAGCGCCGGGCCCGCGAGATAGAGCTCACCCGTCACACCGAAGGGGACGGGGCGCAGTCGCCCGTCGAGGACCACCGCGGACACCCCGCGGATCGGGCCACCGATGGTGACGGGCGCGCCCGCGACCATCGGTTCCGAGATGGTCGCGATCATGGTGGTCTCGGTGGGGCCGTACAGGTTCCGGAAGGGATAGGTGGGCGCCCACTTGGCCACCAGTTCAGGACTGACCGCCTCACCCGCGACCGAGATCGACTCCAGGTCGACCAGGCCGGTGGGATCGACGGTGTTCAACGCGGCGGGTCCCGTGTAGCCGTGCGTGACCCGCTGCTCGAGCATCACCTCGCGCAGCTCGTCGCCGCCGTAGATGCCCGGTGCCACGATGACGGCGGCCGCGCCCGCGACCGAGGCCATCAGCAGTTCCCACACCGCGCCGTCGAAGCTCGGCGACGCGAAGTGCAGCACCCTGGACGTGGCCTGCACGCCGAACTTCTGCTGGTGCTCGGCGACGATGTTGACCAGGCCGGTGTGCGTGACCGCGACGCCCTTGGGGAGGCCGGTGGAGCCGGAGGTGTAGACCATGAACGCCGGGTTGTCCACGTGCGCGGCCGTGGTGCGATCGGCGTCGAGGATCGGATCCGTACGCTCGGCGTTCCAGTCCGCGAGGAAGCCCGGGTCGTCCATCGCCAGCCAGCGCACACCGGACGGCAGTCCGGCGAGCGCCCCGGTCGTGGTCAGGCCGAGCGTCGCCCCCGAGTCCGAGGCCATGTGCTCGATCCGGTCGGCGGGGTAGGCGGGATCGATCGGCACGAACGCCGCGCCGGTCTTCGCGACCGCCCACACCGCGACCGCCGACTCGATCGACCGCGCGAGGGAGAGCGCCACGAAGGTCTCGGGGCCGGCCCCGTGCGAGATCAGCACCCGGGCAAGGGCGCTGGACCGGTCGTCGAGCTCCCCGTAGGACACCACGCGGTCGCCGGAGACCAGGGCCGGGGCACCGCGTTCCGCGGCTCCGGAGGTCAGCAGCTCCGCCAGCGAGACCGGGGCCGCGGAATCCGCGCCACGCACGGGCGTGAGGGCCCTGCGCTCGTCCGGGCTGGTGATCTCCACGTTGCCGACCGGAACCGACGGATCGGCGGTGACCGCCTCGAGCAGGCGCACGAACCGCTCCCCGAGGGTGCGCACGCTGGTTTCGTCGAACAGGTCGGTCGCGTAGACCAGGGTGCCGGTCATCCCCGAGTGATCGGCCTTCTCGCCCACCGAGAGCTGCAGGTCGAACTTCGCGAAGGTCACGCCCGGGTCGACCTCGCCGACCACGAGGTCGGGCAGTTCCAGGACCGCGGCCTCGGTGTTCTCCAGCGCGATGACCACCTGGAAGATCGGCGAGTGCGCGGTCGACCGCTCGGGCGCGAGGAGCTCCACCAGGCGTTCGAACGGTACGTCCGCGTGCGCGAGCGCACCGATGTCCGATTCCCTTGTGCTGCGCAGCATCTCGACGAACGACTTGGCCGGGTCGACCACGGTCCGCAGCGCGAGGGTGTTGACGAACATGCCGACGAGGTCGTCGAGTTCACGCTCGCCACGACCCGCGGTTGGGGTACCGAGGACGATGTCGTCCGTGCCGGACAGCTTGGAGAGGAGCACGGCGAACGCGGCGTGCACGGCGGTGAACAGGGTCGCCTCGTGCTCGCGCGCCAGCTCGAGCAACCGGCCGTGCAGATCCTGACCGATCTCGAACTCGACCCGGGCACCCTCCATGGAGATGACCGCGGGACGCGGGCGATCGGTCGGCAGCGGCAGCACCTCCGGGATCCCGGCGAGCTCGTCGACCCAGTAGCCGACCTGCCGCGCCAGCAGCGACTCCGGGTCGTCCTCGACACCGAGCAGCTCGCGCTGCCACATCGCGAAATCCGCGTACTGGACCTCGAGCGGCGCCCACTCCGGGCCATGACCGCTCGCCCAGCTCGAGTACGCGATGACGACGTCCCTCGCCAGAGGCGCCATCGACGCGCCGTCCGAGGAGATGTGATGCACCAGGAACAGCAGGACGTGCTCGTTCTCGGTCAACCGGAACAGGCGCGGCCGGACCGGGATCTCGACGGTCACGTCGAAGCCCCGCGACGCGAGGTCCGCGAGCGTCGTCATCAGGTCGGCCTCGTCACGGACATGGACCGGGGTCAGATCGATGTCGAGTCCGTCGGCGGGCAGCACCACCTGGTGCGGGCCGTCCCCGTCGTCCGGGAACACGGTGCGCAGCGACTCGTGCCGCTCGAGCACACTCGCCACCGCGGCCGCCAAGGCCTCGGTGTCGAGCGACCCGGTCAGCCGGATACCGAGCGGGAGGTTGTAGGCGGGCGACGAGGTGTCGAACTGGTTGATGAACCACATCCGAGACTGAGCCAGCGACAACGGGATCCGCTCGGGTCGCGGCTGCGCCACGAGTTCCGGCCGATGACGACCGGTCCCCGCTCCCTCGGCCGCGAGGGCGGCCAGCCCGGCCACCGTCGGTGCGTCGAACACCTCGCGCAGATTCACGTCCGAGCCGAGTGCCGCGTTGGCCCGCGCAACCACCCGGGCCGCCGACAGCGAGTTGCCGCCGATCTCGAAGAACGAATCGTCGGCGCCGACCCGCTCGATGCCGAGGATCTCGCCGAAGATCTGTGCCACCACGATCTCGGCCGGCGTCGACGGCTCCCGGTAGTGATCGGAATGCGACTCGAACTGCGGGCGCGGCAGCGCCTTCCGGTCGATCTTTCCGCTCGTGTTGAGCGGCATCTCGTCGAGCACGAGCAGCAGGTCGGGAACCATGTACGCCGGCAGGGTCCGGCCCACGTCGGCAAGCACCTGATCGGTGTCGATCGTCGCGCCCGCGACCGCGGTCACGTACCCCACGAGACGCTGCACCCGGTTGTCGTCGTGCACGACGACAATGGACTGCAGGACATCGGCATTCGCGACCAGTGCGGATTCGATCTCACCGAGCTCGATCCGCAGACCTCGGATCTTGACCTGGAAGTCACTGCGCCCCAGGAACACCAGTTCGCCGTCGCTGCGCTCGCGCACCAGGTCGCCGGTCCGGTACAGCCGGGCGCCGCCGGAACCGAACGGGCTCGCAACGAATCGTGATGCGGTCAGGGCGGTCATGCCGCCGTAACCGCGGCCGACCGCGTTGCCACCGATGTAGAGCTCACCCGTGATACCCGCGGGCACCGGCCGCAGGCGGCCGTCGAGGACGTGGTAATCCACTCCCTCCCAGGCGGTACCGATCGGGATCTGGCCCTGTTCGGTGTCAGGGGCGGAGAGGTCCAGCTCGTAGATCGACGTGACGTCGGAGGCCTCGGTCGGACCGTAGCTGTTGATCATCCGCGTCTGCGTGCCGATCAACCCGTTGTACGCGGCGGGCCGGATCTGCTCACCGCCCAGGATCACGGCGCCCAGGTTGGTCAGTACGCCCTCGGTGTCGAGGTCGGCCAGCACCTCGAAGGCGCTCGGCGCCATGTTGGCGATCTGGACGTCCCCGGTACCGATCTGACGCAGGATCGGCTGCGGGTCGAAGCCGTCCTCGGACAGATGCAGCGTGCCGCCGTACGCGAGCGCGACCCAGATGTTCTTCTGGGTCAGGTCGAACAGCGGCGAGTTCGCCATCAGGACGCCGGTGCCTGCACCGAAGTCCAGCATGCGGCGGTAGGCCTGGAAGGTGTTGGAGACGCCGCGCATCGGCACCAGCGTCGGCTTCGGACGGCCGGTCGATCCCGACGTCGAGATGACATAGGCCAGTCGCAGGCCCGCGTCGTCGTCCGTCCACGGATCCCGCTCCGGATCCGTTGCCTCGTGCGCCTCGAGGCGCTCCACGGTGTCGGGGTCGTCGAGGACCGTCACCTCGAAGGGAGCGTCCGCCAGCGCGGGCCACCCGCTCAGTGCGACCACGGCCCTTGCCCCGCTCGCCTCGATGAGCCCCTCGGTCCGCTCGATGGCCCACGCGGGGTCGAGCGGTGAGTAGGCGGCGCCGAGCTTCCACGCCGCGAGCATGCCGACGATCCACTCGAGTGAACGGGGAACGATCAGGGAGACCACATCGTCGGGTCGCACCCCATGGGAGGCGAGTTCCCGCGCCAACTGGTTGGCCCTGCGGTTCAGCTCGCCGCGGGTGGTCGGGCGGCCGTCCTCGACGACGGCGATCGCCTCGGGATCGCGCTCGACCCACTCCTGCCACAGGGCGACGGCCGAGACCATCGGCCATCCGTCGGCGGGCGCCTCGGCGGCCTGCTCGGGAAGGTCGAGGGTGGAGGCGTCGGCGTGGATCCTGTCGAGCACGCCCCCGATGCCACCCTCCGCGGCAACGATCGTCGGAACCAGACCGGTGAGGACCACGGAGACGATGGCATCGGCATCCATCCCGCGATCGGACAGTGCCCCCGCCAGCAGCTGCAGACGCTCCTCGAGCTCCCGATACGTCACCGACATACCGTCGACCGACACTACGATCGTGTCCGGGCGGTCCGAGGCGAGAGCGGCGATCGATCGAGTCAGATCCGCAGCAGACAACAGTTCCTCCGAAGCATTCGAGCTAGTTCGTTCGTTTACGCATCACAGAACAGCGAGCCGTCCGATGCGACGAATCACCGCAGCTAAACATACGGGACCGACACAACGAGGCTCGCTGCTGTGGATCAGTGACCGGTCACAAGGCGAACCATCGGATCCTTCGAATGTCGTGCCGCCGCTGCCGCGGCGTCGGCGACCAGCCGGTCGACCACGTCGGCGAAGCCGTCGCCCGCACCGCTGCCGCCCGCGGCGAGCAGGATGGTCGGCACCAGGCTGGTCAGGGCAGTCGTGACGATGGCCTCGACCGCCATGCCGCGGTCCGCGAGCGACGCGGTGAGCAGCTTCAGGCGCTCGTCCATCTGCCCGTAGGTGACGCTGATCCCGTCGTGCTCGAGAGCGATCTCGGCGGGCACCACCTCGGCCACCGCGGCGACCAGCACCGGCAGGTCGTCGACGGTGGGCCCCACGATGCTCGGCGACTCGTCGACGGGCGCGCTCCAGATGTCGATGTCGCCGACGATCACCTCGGCGTCATCGGCCACGGCCGTCACGATCCGCAGGAAGCGATCGGCGAAGCTCGAGACCGTGGCCTCGTCGAAGAGGGCGGCCGCGTAATTGAACGAGGCGGACAGGCTGGTCACCTTGCCCTCCGCGTCCCGGTTCTCCACGAGGGTCAGCTGCAGGTCGAGCTTGGCCGCGACCAACCCGCTGTCGAACTCCGACGCCGTCAGGTCCGGGAGCTCCAGGGTCGGACGTCCCAGGTTCTCGAACGAGAGCATCACCTGCGCCAAGGGCGAGTAGGCGGTCGACCGCTCCGGGTTGAGCCGCTCCACCACGCTGTCGAAGGGCACGTCGGCGTGCGCGTAGGCCTCGAGGTCGACCTTCTTGGCCTGCTGGACCACCTGGGTGAAGGTCGCGCCCGGGTCGACCCCCGCCCGCAGGACGAGCGTGTTCACGAACATCCCGACCAGACCGTCGAGCTCGGCCTCGCCGCGCCCGGCAACCGGGGTGGCGATCGCGATGTCCTCGCCGCCGGTCAGACGGGCGAGCAACACCGCGAGCGCGGCGTGCGTGACCATGAACAGCGTGGCGTCGTTGCCGCGCGCGATCTCGTGCAGTCGGGCGAGCAGATCCGCGCCGATCTCGAAGTCGACCTTGCCGCCGTCCATCGACTGCCGCGCCGGCCGCGGCCGGTCGGTGGGCAGCTCGATCAGCGCAGGCATGCCGCTCAGCGTCCGCTCCCAGAAGTCGAGCTGACGCGAGGCCAGCGACTCGGGGTCGTCCTCGGCGCCGAGGACCTCGCGCTGCCACAGCGCATAGTCCGCGTACTGCACCGGGAGCGGCTCCCAGCCGGGCTCGTGCCCGGTGACCCGCTGCCCGTAGGCGAGCATGACGTCCCGTGCCAGCGGCCCCATGGAGGCGCCGTCGGCGCTGATGTGGTGCACGACCAGCGCGAGCACGAACTCCTGATCGCCCACCTGGAACAACCGCGTCCGCAGCGGCGGCGACGAGGTCACGTCGAAGCCGTGGGAGGCGAACTCGACCAGCCCGCTGGTGAGCGCCTCCTCCGCGCATTCCACCGGGTCGAGATCGATCGGGACCGAGGAGACCGGGAGCACGACCTGCCGCGGCACCCCCTCGTCCGCCGGGTAGACGGTCCGCACCGATTCGTGGCGCGCGAGCACGTCCGTCACGGCCGAGCCGAGCGCGTCGAAATCGAGGCTGCCGTACAGCCGCACGGCGATCGCGATGTTGTACACCGGCGACGCGGTGTCGAGCTGGTTGATCAGCCACATCCGCTGCTGCGCGAGCGAGAGCGGGAGGCGATCCGGCCGATCCCCCGCCGCCAGCGCGGGCCGCGGCGCACGTCCGTCCGTGCTGACCGCGCGCGCCGCGAGATCCCGCACCGTGGACGCCTCGAACAGGTCGCGCACCCCGAGTGCCGCGCCCGCCGCCGAGTTGACCCGGGCAACCACCCTGGTCGCGGACAACGAGTTCCCGCCGAGGGCGAAGAACGAATCGGCCGCCGACACCCGATCCAGACCGAGCACCTCCGCGAAGATCCCGGCCACCAGTTCCTCGACCGGAGAATCTGGCGCGACGAATTCGCTCCCGTCCGAAACGAATTCGGGTTCCGGCAGCGCCTTGCGATCGAGCTTGCCGTTCACCGTCAGCGGCAGCGCGTCGAGCAACACGATCGATGAGGGCACCATGTGCCCCGGCAGGCTCTGACCCAGGAACTCCTTCAACTCGGCGGCATCGACCGCCTCCTCGGAGACCGGGACCACGTACGAGGCCAGCAGGATGTCGCCGGACGGACCGGGACGCCCGACCGTGACCGCGAAGTCGACCGATTCGTGGGCGCCGAGCGCGGCGTCGACCTCGCCGAGCTCGATGCGGAAGCCGCGCACCTTCACCTGGAAGTCGCTGCGGCCCACATACTCGATTGCCAGGCCGGTGTCCGTGCCCGGCGCCTCGATCCACCGCACCACGTCCCCGGTGCGGTACATCCGGCTACCGGGCCCACCGAACGGGTCGGCCACGAAGCGCTCGGAGCTCAGGGCTGCCCGGCCGTGGTAACCACGGGCCAGCGCGACCCCCGAGACGTACAACTCGCCCGCGACGCCGACCGGGACCGGGCGCAGTCGCGCGTCCAGGACCACGGCCGACACGCCACGGATCGGTCCGCCGATGGTGACGGGCTCGCCCGCGACGAGCCGGTCGCTGATGTTGGTCGCGACCGTGCCCTCGGAGGGGCCGTAGGCGTTGAACATCGCCCGGCCGACGGACCACCGCGCCACCAGGTCCGGGCTGCAGGCGTCGCCACCGACGACGACCGTGCGGACGGTGTCGAGTCCGGACGGATCGACGGTCGCCAGCGCCGCAGGGGTGACGAAGGCGTGGGTCACGCCCTCGGTCGCCAGGAGCGCGCGGAGTTCCTCGCCTCCGTAGATCTCCGGTCCTGCGATCACCATCGTCGCTCCGGCACCGACCGCGAGCAGCAGTTCGAGCACCGAGGCGTCGAAGCTGGGCGAGGAGAAGTGCAGCGTGCGCGAGGACGCGGACAGCGCATACCGCTCCCGCTGCTCGCTCGCGAAGTTCGCCAGTCCTGCGTGGGTGACGACGACGCCCTTCGGCAACCCGGTGGAGCCGGAGGTGTAGATCATGTAGGCGCTGTGCTCGAGCCGCAGCGGCGCCTGCCGCTCCTCGTCGGCCACGGCGTCCACCGCGAGGCCCTCGCAGCGCGCGATGAACTGCGGATCGTCGAGCACGACCCAGGTGACCGACTCGGGCAGCCCGGCGCGGTGCGCGGCGACGGTCAGCCCGATGCGCACACCCGAATCGGACACCATGTGGGCGATCCGGTCCTCGGGGTAGCCCGGGTCGATCGGCAGATACGCGCCGCCCGCCTTCGACACCGACCACACACCGAGCACGGATTCGACCGAGCGCGGCAATGCCAACGCCACGAACGTCTCCGGGCCGACGCCTGCCGCGATGAGCGCGCGCGCCACCCGGTTCGAGCGCTCGTCGAGCTCGGCATAGGTCAGCTCACGGCCGCCTGCGACCAGCGCCACCGACCGCGGGTTGGCCGTTGCCGCCGCCGAGAGCAGCTCGGGCAGAGTCGATCCCGCGACCGCACCGGTGCCGCGCACCGGTACCAGCCGGGCGCGCTCGTCTGCTCCGAGCAACTCGATCCCGCCGACGCGCGCATTCTGGTCCGCCGCGAACGCCTCGAGCACCCGCACGAGGCGGCCGAGGAAGCCCTCGACCGCGGCACGGTCGAACACCGACGGCATGTACTTGAGGTTCAGCTCGAGCGTCTCGCCGAGCAGTCCGACGACCGCGAGCGGGTAGTGCGAGCCGTCACGGACCCCGACATCGAGCAGACGCATGCCCGCGATGTCGGAGTGCTCGGTCAGCCCCTGCCGATCGACGGGGTAGGACTCGAGCACCACCAGGGTGTCGAATAGGTTTCCCTTGCCCTGCGCCGTGAGGATCTCGCTGAGACCCATGTGCTGATGGCCGAGGGTCTCGGACTGCTCACGCTGGACGCGGGAGAGCAGCTCCGCGACCGACTCCTCGGCGTCGAGCTCGATCCGGACGGGGACCGTGTTGATGAAGAGACCGACCATCGATTCCACGCCTGCCAACTCCGGCGGACGACCCGAGACGGTGGCACCGAAGACGATGTCGTCGCGGGCAGTGAGCTGGCCGAGCACCACACCCCATGCCGCCTGCAGCAGCGTGTTCGTGGTGACCTCGAGGGAGCGACCCAGCTCGGACAGGCGCCGGTCGAGGTCGGCGGACAGCGCCGCGGACACCTCCTCGGGCACCGCGTCCTCCGCGACCGCCTCGCTCCGCGCCGCCAGCAGGGTGGGTTCCTCGATGCCCGCGAGCACGCGCTGCCACCTGGCCTTGGTGGCCTCGGCATCCTGGGCCGCCAGCCACGAGAGGAAGTCCCGGTACGAGCGGGCCCTCGGCAGCACGTCGGACGAACCGGACGCCGCGTAGAGGGTCAGCAGATCGCGGATGATCAGCGGCGTCGACCAGCCGTCCATCAGGATGTGGTGGTTGGTGACCGTCAGCAGCCACTTCGCGGGCGCCGACTTGATCAGGTGGAAGCGGGTCAGCGGCGCCGAACCGAGATCGAATCGGGTGGTCCGATCCGCCTCCAGGATCCGCTCCACCTCAACCGCGGCGGCCTGCGGGTCCATCGACGACAGGTCGGTGTTGCTCCAGGGCAACTGCGCGTCGTGCAGCAGCACCTGCAGGACCTCGCCCCCGTCCTCGTCCTGCACGAAGGCGGTCCGGAAGTTCTCGTGCCGGTCGATCAGTGCCTGGCCGGCCGTCCGGAGACGATCGGCATCGACGTCGCCGCCGAGCTCGATCAGGATCTGCGCGGTGTAGACGTCGACGTCCGAGGACAGCAGCGAATGGAAGTACATGCCGTGCTGCAGCGGCGCCAGCGGCCACACGTCGGTGAGCTTCGGGTACCGCTGCTCGAGCCGGTCGACCTGCTTCTGCGACAGCTCGACGAGATTCAGGTCGGACGGTGTCAGTCCGCCCGCGTCGCTTCCGCTCGCAAAGGTCGCGATCGCCTCGAGGGCGCACGCCCACCAGTGACCGAGCGACCGGGTCTCGTCCTCGCTGAGCAGTCCGCCCGCGAACGTGAACGAGGCGGCGAGGTGTGCGTTCGGGCCCTCGCCCTCGATGCCTGCGTTGATCTCGACGGTCGCCGACAGCGGGGTCGTGCCGTCGGTGGTCGACATGAATCCGCCGATGCCGACGGAGTCGTCCGGCGTCCACGGAGCGCCGATCAGGTGCTCGCCGACCGACGCCGTGCGTCCCAGGTAGTTGAAGATGATCTGCGGCTCCGCCATGGCGGCCAGCCGGGCCCCGGTCGCCTCCCCGAGGTGACGCAGCATGCCGTAGCCGAGGCCGCCATCGGGAACCGCGAGCAACTGCTCCTTGACCGCCTTGACCACCGCACCCGCGGCCGGACCCGCAGCGAGCGCATCGTCGAGATCCGCACCCGCCAGGTCGAGGCGAACCGGGAAGATGCTGGTGAACCAGCCGACCGTGCGGGACAGATCGGCCCCGGCGATCACGTCGTCGTCGCGCCCGTGGCCCTCGAGGGACAACAGGACCGAGGACTCGTCGACGCCGCGGTCGCGGCGCCAGCGGGCGACCGCGAGCAACAGTGCCGAGAGCAGTCCGTCGTTGACGCCACCGTGGAACGCACGGGGGATGCTGGTCATCACGGCCGAGGTGACCTCGGGCGAGATGTCGATCCGGACCGTCTGTGCGGTCTCCGCCGTGTCTACGGCCGTGTCGAGCGCGCGCGAGCCGAGCACGGGGTCCGGTCCGTCGAGAACCTCTCGCCAGCGGTCGAACTCGTCCGCGCGGGCATCGCTGCCCGACTCCTCGGACAGGCCGTGCGCCCACCGGCGCATGGAGGTGCCGACCGGCTCGAGGGCCACCGGCTGTCCGGCGGCGGTGTTCGACCACGCGATCGCGACGTCGGGAATCAGCACTCGCCAGGAGACACCGTCGACGGCGAGGTGATGGATCACGATCAGCAGGCGACCCGCACCGGACGGAGAGGTCGTCCTGACCACGGCCAGCATCACCCCGGCCGCGGGGTCGAGCCGGTCGGCAGCCGCGTCGAGCAGTTCGTCGACGGCGGCCTCGAACTCATCGGTACCGGGCTCGACGGTGAGGGAGACCGCGCGCATGAGGTCTCCGGCACGCACCACACCGGGCTCGCCGACCCGGAAGATCCACTCCCCGTCCGCATGTCGCGACAGGCGTGAACGCAGCGCATCGTGGTGATCGAGCACGGACTGCAGCGCGTCCCGCAGGTGTCCGTCGTCGACGGCATCGGGCAGCGTCAACAGGACCGCCTGGGCCAGCCGATCGAAGCGCCCCCGATCGACCATCCACCGGACCACCGGCAACAGCGGGAGGTCACCGACGCCGCCGCCCGGCAACTCGTCGAGCACGAACTGGACGTCGTCGCTGAGCTGACGGCGCGTGACCACCTCGGCGAGGCCCGCGACTGTCTTACAGTCGAACACGTCGCGGGTGGTGAACACCGCGCCGGCCTCCTTGGCGCGGGAGACCAGCTGGATCGACATGATGCTGTCGCCGCCGAGGGCGAAGAAGCTGTCCTCCACGCTGACCTCGTCGAGGCCGAGCACCTCGGCGAACACCGCGGCGATGGTCTTCTCCATCGCGGTGGCCGGTGCCACGAACGCGGAAACCGGGGTCCGGAAGTCCGGTTCCGGCAATGCCTTCCGGTCCACCTTCCCGTTCGCGGTCAGCGGCAGCCGATCCAGGACGATGATCGATGCGGGCACCATGTAACTGGGCACCAGCTCACCGACGTGACCGATGACGGCGGCGACGTCGAGGTCGGCGCCCGCGGCAGGAACGGCGTAGCCGATCAGTCGCTGCCCGAGATCGCTCTCGTGGACCAGCACGGTGGCCGCCACCACGTCCGGGTGCGCGAGGACGGCGGCCTCGATGTCGCCCAGCTCGATCCGGAGTCCGCGGATCTTCACCTGGAAGTCGCTGCGGCCCTGGAACTCGAGCTCGCCATCGGAGTTCCACCACACCACGTCGCCGGTGCGGTACATGCGCGTCCCGGCGCCGCGGAAGGGGTCCGCAACAAACGTCGACGCGGTGAGGCCGAACCGGTTGCCGTATCCACGCGCGACACCGGCACCACCGACGTACAGCTCCCCGGTCACCCCCGCGGGGACGGGCCGCAGGTGCTCGTCGAGGACGTACAGATCGACGTTGGGCAGCGGCCCACCGATCGGGATCCGCCCATCCGGGTAGCTCGCGTGGTCGACAGACACCTCGTGGAAGGTCGTCATGTCGGTCACCTCGGTGGGACCGTAATGATTGACCAGTCGGGTGCCTGCCGAGGCGAGATGACCCAGCCGGTCCATGCGCATGGCCTCGCCACCGAGGAAGACCGCATCGAGCTTGGGCAGGACACCCCTGGTGTCGTGATCGAGCAGGACGTTGAACAGGCTCGGCGCCATGTTCGCGACCCGCACGACCTCGCTGTCGACGATGTCCAGGACCTCGACCGGGTCGAACGGATCGCCCGCGAGATGGACCGACCAGCCCTCCGACAGTCCCACCCAGACGTTCTTCTGGGTGGCGTCGAAACTGGGTGAGCCGGCCACGAGCAGGCCTTGGCCGGGCTGCAGCGCAACCTCTCCGCGGTACCAGTCCACGTTGTTCGCGAACCCGTGCATCGGGACCAGCGTCGGCTTCGGCCTACCGGTCGAACCCGAGGTCGAGATGACGTAGGCGATGCGCTCGCCCGCGCACGGCTCGGCCCACCGATTCGCGGGGGCGGTGGGATCGAGTTCGGCGACGGCGGCCTGCGAGATCGGATCGTCGAGCAGGATGATCTGGCCGTCGAATCCGGCCCGCTCCCACGCGCTCGTGGCGACCACGCAGCTCACCGCGCAGTCCTCCAGGATCGACTGCACCCGATCGGTGGGCAGCGTCGGGTCGACGTAGGCGTACGCGGCCCCCGCCTTCCACGTGGCCAGCATCCCGACGACCCAGTCCACCGACCGCGGCACCATCAGCGCCACGATGTCGTCGGCCCCGACGCCCCTGGTGATCAGCTCGCGCGCGAGCTGATTGGCGCGCCGGTCGAGGTCGCCCCTGGTGACGGACTTTCCGGACCCGACAACCGCGACAGCGCCTGCGTCACGCCGAACGCTCTGTTCCCAGCGATCGATGATGTTCGGTTCGAAGGGGGCCGACCCGCCCGCGCCGAGGGATCGGAGGTGCTCCGCCTCCCCCACCTCGAGGAGGTCGATGCCGCGCACCTCGGAATCGCGCGCCGCCGACAGGAAGCGCTCGAGATAGCTCAGGAATCGGTGGTGGTAGGCGTCGAGATCGGACGCGCTGTAGAGGTTGGGGTTGCCCTCGAAATCGATCTGGACGCTCTTGCCCGCAACGCTCGGGTAGAGGTTGACGGCCAGGTCCTCGACGGGGCCCGTGCTGAGCACGGTGAACCGGCCCGTGAGATCACCGAGCCGGATCTCGCGGTGGAACATCATGATGTTGATCGACGGTCCGAAGAAACCGCGCTGGCCGTCGACGGTCCCGGCATCGCGGCGCATGTCCTCGTGCCGGTACCGCTGGCGCCGCAGGGCGCCGGTCAGCTCGAGGTTCGCCTTCCCGATCAGGTCCTCGACGGTGGTGTCGCCCTCGATCCGCAGCCGGATCGGGACGACATTGGACACCATGCCACCCGACCTGCGCAGAACCGCGGACGATCGTGCGGAGACCGGCAGGCTCAGCACCACGTCGGCGTTGCCGGTCATCGCGGCGAGGTAGCCGGCGAAGGCGGCGACGATGGCGGGGGTCTCGCCGACGACGCTCGCGGACGCCGTCGCGCTGAGCAGCTCGGCCGTGGACGGCGGTACCTGCTTGCCCGCCACGGTGGCATGCGAGTCGACGGGCGCGGTGCGGCCCGCGAGGCTGGGCGCCGCAGGCAGGTCGACGACGCGCTCGATCCAGTACTCCCGGTCCCGCTGGAAGCGGTCGGAGTTGCGGTAGGCGAGCTCGTCCTCGTAGATCTCGACGAGATCGGCAGCCTTGCCCGGAGTGATCTCCCGACCCTCTACGAGCGCTGTGTACACCTCCGCGGCGCGGTTGAGCATGTTCATCGCGCCGAAGCCGTCGATGGAGATGTGATGGAAGCGGCAGTACCAGTAGCTGCGATCGTCGGCCAGCTTCAGAACCGTCGACACGTTGAGGCGCTCGACGAACAGGTCACGAGCGGATCCGTAGTCGTTGCGCATCCAGGCCTGCGCCGCCGCGATCGGGTCCTCGTGCCCGGAGAGATCGATGAACTCGACGCGATCGTCGATCGTTCGATCGACGATCTGCTGGGGAAGACCGTCATCGGCGATCAGTCGCAGGTAGGCGGAGCCGAGCTCCATGCCGGCGAATCGGCATGCCGCTGTGAGGACGTCCACGTCGAGGACACCGTCGACCTCGACGTACTGAGCGATGTTGAGCGGAACATCTCCTGCGGCCTGCTGAGCGAACCACATGCCACGCTGCGCGGACGAGAGCGGAAACGGTGCGGCATCCTGCGGGTGCGCGCTCACCTGCGCCCCTTCATCCGAAGATTCAGCAGGTCCGACCGTACCCAGGGCGTCCAACGTTCGCTCCCCCATCTCGACGACACTCCGTCGCTGTATCCCGTCATGGCCCCGCCCAAGCGGCGAAATGGTCTTCCGTTCAGTCCACCCATCACATCGCCGCTCGAACGATCCGCGTTAGCCGTTTTCCCGAAGTAACCCTGCGCCGCACACATAAGTCCACGTCAGCGAGGGTGCCCGCCATCAGTGAACAGCGCGCACGGCCCATCGACCGCGTCGAGGATCGCTCGATCGGCCTGTGCAGGTTGCGGAGCCTGCCTCCACCTCCCAATGACCCCCGTCACAGCACGCAGTCCCTGATGACCTGCAATACAGCAACCGAAATCATCGCACACCAAAGACGGGAGACCCATTCAGCCGACACGCGTTACGCGCTATTTGCTACCAGCACCCGACTGTTACTAGCGAGTAACTTATCGTTTATCACATTTCGGCGAAACCCGCCCCCGCGGACTAGATCAGCGCCCGTCCGGCGCCGATCCGCCGGCGAATGTCGCGCATCAGCACGTAGTTGGCTCCGTGCCGGACGAACCGAGGCAGGAACCGATTGACGAACGAGACGAATACGAACAGGTGCTCGAATCGCCTGCGATCGTCCTCGTTCCACTCGACCCGGAGCTGCTCGCGGAACAGCGGCGGCAGGAAACCGACGGTCAGGAACGTCAACAGGTTTCCGAAGACGAGCCGCAGCGGCCACCCGATCATCCGCAGGTTCACCAGGGCCATAAGATAGGCGCGGACCGTGTCGTCCATCGACACCCGCAGGCAGGCGTTGTTCCAGTAACGGTCGAAGTCGGCCCGGGTGGCCGGCCACATCTCCTCGGTGACCTGCAGGGTCGTGCCCAGTGTGCTCGACGATTGATAGAACGACTCCTTCTGTTCCTCGGACATCGCTCCGTGCAGGAGCTGGTGGGTGTCCTCGAACCCGATGTACAGGCAGGCCGCCACCCACATCTGGAGCTCGCGGTTGAAGGCGTTGTACTTGACTGGGCTGTTCTCGCCCGAGCGCACCTGCCGGTGTGCGACGTTGACCGCCTCCCGGTAGGCCAGGCGTTCTTCGTCGGTTCCCAGAATCGCGACGGTGAGGTACTGAAAGGTCGTCCTGGCCCGCTTCCAGGGATGGCGCATCAGGCTGCCGGACTCCACCTTGCTCTCGATCACCCCGTAGGCCACCTCGGGCCTGCTCAACTGCATGACCACGTTCGCCGCGCCGCCGGCGAAGGACCAGAAGTCCAATGCCTCGGAGATGTGCGCGGGTCGCCGCGTCCACCTGCGCGCGGACGAGGTGATCCGGATCCGGGTCTGTGCCGCGGTCAGGGCCGATCCGCCGGCCGGGGCACCCGAGTGGTGAGTGGGCATCGCTTCCCCAGTCCTCGTCCGTGACTATTTGGTGTCGACGTTGTCGACGATCCATCGGTCGCCCTCACGGACGAGAGAGACCACCATCCGGTACTTCTGGGAGTTGCCGTCGGGCGAGACGACGTTCTTCGCCTGCTGGTCCACGAAGACGAGCACCAACGCGGATGAGTCGTCGATGCGCTCGACCGCCACGTGGTCCGCGGTCGCGGTCGCCTGGCCCTTGCCCTCCGTGACGATCTGCGCGAGCGCGTCGACCATCTGGCTGTACTTGTCCGCGAAGGCCGGGGTCGACATCTCCATGATCGCGTCCCGGTTCGCATCCAGGCTCTGGAAGTCGAACGAGGACATCGCCACCGAGTACTCCCGCGCGATGTCGACCGCCTCGGCGCGTAGCGCGTCGACGTGCCGGGCACGGAGTACCTGGATCGTCAACACCGCCGTCGTGGCGAGCAGCGCGAGCACCAACAGCAGCGCCACGAGCGCCGACGGTCGACGCAGCGAAGCGATCGCGCGACGTGGCGGCACGGGCCCGATCTCGCTCTCCGCGGTGGGCGGGGGTGCGTCGGACTCCCGCGGCGTAGTGGCTGTGATGCTGTCGGTTGTCATCGTCCGAGATCCTCCAGAAGCGATTTCCAGTAGTTCAATGCCTCGACCCCGGTGGGGATGAGGATCGGGTCGGCGACAACGGGGGGACCGATGGGGGTCCCCGGCGTTGTGGCGTTCTGCAGGCCCAGCTCGTCGGGACGGGGTGCGTTCCTGGCGCCACGCTGAGCGATGTTCGATCCCGGCGGGCAGTAGTAGGTGAGATCGGTTTCGGTCGGACTCACGTCGCCGACCGCCCTGCGCACGGTGTCGTAGCTGCAGACCGGCCCCTGCGTGGCGACGAGAGCGAAGTTCGCCCGGTCCCCGGTGACGATCGACTCCAGCTTGCCCAGGCCCTGTGGAATACCGACGAGACCGGCAGCGAGGGCATCGCTGCGATCCGAGATGATCGGCTCCACGGTCACCAGGTTCGCGAGCACGGCCCCGAACGTGTCGTGGTAGCGGTCGAACAGGGTCCTGGCATTGCCGAGCGCCTGCGGGGAGGTGTCGGCGAGGTAGACGAGAACCGGCGCGTTCGAGTCGAGCTGCTCGGTGAAGTTGCGCGCGGCCGCCATCCCCCGCCCGAACGAATCGGACTGTCCCGCCATCGCTCCGACCAGACTCGTGGTCCGCTCGAGAAGGGCCTTAAGCATCGGAGCCTGCTCGTCGAGCTGAGCCGACAGCCGATCACCGTGATCGATCATGCTCGCCATCGCCGGACCGAGACCGTCGAACGACGCGCCGAGCTCCGTGCCGATATCGCTGACCGCCTGCGGATCGATGTCCTCGAGCAGTCGGGCCGCCTGCAACATCATCTGACCCATCTGGACCGGCTGCGCGTCGGCGGGCGCGGCGAGCTCGTCACCCTCCGCGAGGTACGGACCCAGCTCGGTGTTGGGGAAGATGTCGACGTTCTGGATTCCCGCGGCTGTCCCCATCCCGACCCGGGCGACGCTGTCCCGCGGGATCAGGATCCCCGGGTCCAGGTCGAACTCCACACGGGCACCGCGGATGTCGGGGTCGAGCGACACCCCCGCCACCTTCCCGACCGTGACCCCCCGGTAGGCGACGCTGGTGCCCGCGGTGAGCCCGAGCGCGTCCGTCATCGTGGCATGCACCCGGACCGGGTCCCCGAACGCCTGCGGCCCGAGGACGTAATTGATACCGAACGGGATGACGATCGCCGACGTGAGGGCGAACAGCACCAGCTGGACGAGCACCAGGCGTCTCATCGGACACCACCCGGGACCGGCGCGGACAGCGGGACACCGCCGGTCAGCAGCGATGTCAGCGTGCCCGCGGGCGGGCTCGCGGCGCCGCCGGGCAGCGCTCCTCCGGTGATCAACTTGTCGATGCCCCCCGGGATATCGAGCGCGCCATCGAAGTTCAGGTAGTCCCCGTGCACCGAGCGCCCGAAGTTCCCCAGGAAGGTGTTCATGTTGTCCAGCGTCGTGGCGATCCTGCCGTTGACGCTGTTCAATGCCCCGATCACCGTGCCGGCATCGGCAAGCATGCCGTCGATGCCCTGCGGCGACGCAGCGAGGATGGCGTCGGTATTGGTCGCGAGCGCGGTCGTCGAGGCGAGCAGCGACGCGATGGAATCCCGTTGCTGCGTGAGCAGTTCGACCGCACCCGGCATCGCGTCGAGGTAGCCGTCGACGACCCGTTGCTGATCTGCCAGCTGCTGCGAGACCCGTGCAGCGAGGTCGATGGCGGCATCGAACTCGCTCTGGTTGGCTGTCGCGCCCGCCATCAGCGAGGCCAGCGTGTCCATCAGTCCCCGAACCTCCCCCGACCGGCCCGCGAACGCCGTGTTCAACTCGCCGACGACGGTCTGCAGTTGACTCAGCCCGCTTCCGCTGACGATCGTGCCGAGGGTGGCCAGCGCACTCTCGATCTGCGGACCGATCGTCGTGCGGGACTCGGCGATGACATCGCCGTTCCGCAGCGGCCGCGATGAGGGCTGCGTGGGTTCGGTGAGCCGGATGAACGGGTTCCCCAGTGCGGACGGCAGTTCCACGGACGCCTCGACGTTGTCCGGCAGTTCGGTCGCGAGTTCGAGACTCAACGAGACCCTCGCGCCCACCGTGTCGGTCGCAAGGCCCGCGACGCGACCGATCACCTTCTGCCCACCCCGCACATCGGCACCCGGCAGCAATCCATCCGCGGTGGCGAGCTGCAGCGTGACCGTGTAGCCGGGACCGTCCGCCGAGCGGCCAAGCGGCAGGTCCGCGATGCCGACGCCACAGCCCGACAGGAGCAGACTGCCTGCCAGCGTGGCGCAAGCGAGACCCACCGACGTGCGGCGCATCAATTCCCCCTCGGCGCCTGCGCGGCCCCGGTGACCGCCGAGACGATGCCCAGCGGGTCAGACGCACTGACCGGGAACGAGATCGGATTGGTGAACCCGGCCCCGGTACACAGCGGCAGCGGGTAGGCGTCACAGAGCGGCTTCGCGACAGCGAACTGGGTCAGCGACGTCGAGACGTTCAGCCGGATCCGGCCCCGATTGTCGGGCCCGACGGTGTTGGAGAGGTTCTGCATCAGCAGCGGCACCACATCCATGAACTCGGCGAGGCCGGCCTGGTTCGCGGCAAGCGTGTCGCCGAGCACCCGCGTGTTCTCGGCCATCGTGCCGACATCGTCTCCGTGTCGGGTCATGAAGGCGTTGACCTGATCGAGCACCACGCGCAGGTCCTGCAGCGGACCGGCGATGTCGATCTTCCGCGCCGACCATTCGTCCCCGAGCTCGCCGAGGTCAGCGACGAGGGAGTCCAGGCTCACCTGACGGGCATCCAACGCCACCATCAGCGTGTTGAGGTTGCGCACGAGCGCCCCGATGTCCTCGGCCCGCGCTCCCACCACTCCCGTTGCCGCACTGAGGCTCTTGATGGCGGAGTTGAACTGGTCGCCGTTGCCGCGCCAGTTGTCCGCGACCTCGGTCAACAGGTCGCCGGTGCTGCCACCAGGCCGGTCCGGTACACCGCCACCGAGGGCATCCGCGAGCGTGCTGATGCTGCCCATCAGCCCGTCGAAGTCGATCGGGGCGTGGCTGCGTTCCATGGGGATCTCGGCACCGTCCGCGAGCATCGGCCCGCCACCGTAGGTGGGTCCGAGTTCGACGTGCCGGTCGCTGATCACCGACGCGTTGAGCACATAGGCACTCGCGTCTGCGGGCAGCTCCACCTCGCCGGGCACCGTCATCGTCACACGCACCGAGGTGCCCTGCGGCTGTACCGCGATCACCGACCCGACCGGGACTCCGAGCACGGTGACCTTGCTACCGGGGTAGATCCCGTTGGCGTAGCTGAAGTTCGCGTACACCGTCTTCGAGTCGTCGGTGCGGGCGAAGACGAACCATCCCGCCGTCACCAGCGCGACGGCGAGTGTCAGCGCGGTCGCCACTCGCGACCATCGGGCGGCGGTCATCTGCACCCCTGCATCACTCCGAGGGAACACAGCATGTTGTCCGGGATCACCGCGGCAGGCGCGTTGACATCTGTCCAGGCCCCGTTACCGGTCGCATCGGTCGCGGATCGGAGGGCGGGTGGCAGCCGGTCCATCAGCACCTCGATGTTGCCCGCGTTCGCCTTCAGCGTGTCGGTGATCGACACGAGGTTCGTGACCAGCTGTCCGAACTCCTCCTGATGGTCGGACATCGAGGCGGACAGGGTCGACACCACCGCGCTGAGGTTGTCCACCAGTTCGGTCAGCGCCTGCTTCCTGACGGCGAGGATCTGCACCACGGTTTGCGCGTTCGACATCGTCGTCGCCAGCGAATCACTCTGACGGACAACGAGATCGGAGAGCGAACGGGACATGACGAGAAGTTCGTCTATTTGCTGCCCATTCTCGGCGAACGCGGCCGATGCGCCGCTGAGCCCGGCGAGGGTCTTCCCGAGTTGGTCCGAATCGGCGGGCATGATCTGGGACAGCGTGGTCATCATCGCCTGAATCGAGTCGACATCGACACCCTCGGCAGCCGCCGTCGCGTCCCTGCTGACGTCGTCGAGGCTGTACGGAACGGTGGTGCGGGAGCGCGGGATGACGGTGCCGCCGTCGTCTACCCCGGCGGGCACGATCTCGAGGTACCGTTTGCCGAGTACCGTCTTGAGCCGCACGGTTGCGGTGCTCTGATTGCCGAGCGGCTGCTGCTTGTCCAACCGGAAGTCGACCCGGACGTGGTCACCCGACAACTCGATTCCCTCCACCCGGCCGGCGGGGACCCCTGCCACGTAAACGGGGTCACCTCCGGACAACCCGGCGGCGTTGTCGAGTTCGGCGACAAAGGGACCGGTCCGCGCCAGATACCACGCCTTCGGCGCGCCGATCGCGATCCCGAGGCCCGCCACCAGTGCGATGATCCCGAGGGCGCCCAGCACCATCGGCGTGCCGCTGCCAGGCCGTCGCTCGCCGGTGAACAGAAACCGCGTGGCGCCGACGACCACGTCGATCAGCTTCACCAGGAACATCATGAGCACACCGGCGAATGCGTGCTGCCGAAGATGTTTGCTTCCACATCGCCCGCCTTCAGGGTGAAGTTGCAGAGGTAGAGATTGACGAATCCGCCGTAGCTGCCCATCCGGTTGATCGCGGCCCCGAACTCCGGCATCTTGGCCACGAAGGCGTTGAACTCGTCGGTGCTCGCGACCCAGCTGTCGGTCACCGCCTTCAGATCGGTCACGGACCTCCCGAAGGCCCCGTTGGACCGGGCCATCGCCTGCGCCATCTGAGCGACCGCCCGGTTCCCGTCGCCGAGCAGTGCGATCAGTTGGTCGCTGTTGCCGGCCACCGAAGTGCTCAGCCCGCTGAGCCCCGCGAGCAGCTGCTCGAGCTGAGGGGCCCTCGCTTCGACCGAGCCGAGCAGCGAGACCAGGTTGTCGACCAGCTGCTCGATCACGTCCTGCCGATCGACCAGCCCGGTGCTGAGCGAGCCGATCTGTGCGAGCAGGGTGGCGATCGTCTGCCCCTGTCCGCTGAAGGTCTCGACGAATCCACGGGTGAGGGTGTTGACCTGGTCGGGGGCGAGCGCGTCGAACAGCGGACGAAACCCGTTCATCAGAGCGGTCAGGTCCACCGGCGGCGTGGTCTGCGCGACCGGGATAAGCCCACCCGGTTCGAGGGCGGCCGGGCGCTGCCCGATCGCCACGGTGTCGATCGCGGCGCCGTCCGGTTGGGTCAGCGCGATATAGCGCGCGCCCAGCATGTCGCCGTATCGGACCGCGGCGGTGACGTCCGTGGCCAGTCGGTGCTCCGATTCGACCTCGATCCGGACCACGGCCTTGCTGGTGCCGCCGCCCGCGTCGGCGAAGTCGATGGTCTCGACGCGCCCAACCCGAACACCCGCCATGGTCACCGGGTTGCCTGGGCTCAGGCCCTCCACGTCGGTGAATTCGAGCGTGTACCGGTCGGTGGCGCCGCGCACAGGAACCGTCAGCGTGTTCACCACGAACGACCCGCACAGCAGGCCGGTCAAGCAGAATCCGACGGCCTTCAGCGCGGGCACCCAACCGATCTTCATCGGACGGTCACCTCACTGCCGCGCACCATCGGTCCGAGCATGACGACGGTGGCCGGGTTCGGGACGGCATCGGGGTCGGCGGTCGCGCGATTCTCGCGCAGGCCGGCCTCGAGAAGGTTCAACACGGGGGCCTCGCGTCCCACATCGACCACGGCCTGGCGTCCCGGTTGGGCGGACAAGACCTGGGCCCCACCGCAGTCGGCGCCGTACTCGTCGCCGTAGCGCGGGCAGTCGGACGCCGTGTACGGCAGCGGGCCCTGAAAGGTCGGCACCGCGGTGATGTTGAACTTTCCCGTGGCGAACACCCGAGCGCCCGCCGCCCCGAAGGTCTCGGCCCCGGACAGCGTGTCGACCAGGCCGGCCGGGTTCGCCGCGGTGGTCGCGAGGATCGTGCCTGTCGAATCGACCACGGTGATGATCTGATCGCGCTGCTCGCCGACGAACGACGCCGCCACCGAGGCGAATCCCGCCGCGCTCCCGAGCATGGCCGCCACCTGATCGCCGTGATCGACCATTCGCTGCGATACCGATGTCGCCGCGGTCAGGGTGGCGAGCACGTCCGGTGTCGCCGTGTCGAGCGCCGCCATCACCGAACGGAAATCGGGAGTCGCCCCGACGAACTGCTCGGCGGCGGGGCCGAGCGTTCGCGATGCCGAGCCGAGCCGGTCGACGATGCGGCCGACCGTCTCCCCCCGCCCGTCGAGCGCCTGGCCCAGCGCGGTCAGCGCGGTCTGCATCTTCTGAGGCTGCATGTGGTCGAGGACGTCGACCATCTTCGTGTAGATCCCGTAGAGGGCCACCGCGTCCGGACCGGCATCGACAGCGATCGCGTCACCGTCCGCGAGCGCGACCCCAGCCAGGGCGTTCGGGTCGTCGACCAACTGGATGTAGATGTCCCCGAAGAACGTCCGGGGTACCACCCGCGCTCGGACCGAGGACGGCACCTGCCCGATCGCGGCGGCATCGATCTGCAGGCGGACCACGGAAGACTTTGTGCCCGATTCGATTCCGGAAATCCTGCCGATATTGACACCGGAATAGCGCACCGGCGCCTCACCGGTGATCAGGCCCGCCGACGCGGGAATGGCGACAACCACCTCGGGATCGCGCTGCAGGTTCCCCGATCCGCGTAGCACCAGCGTCACCGCGACGAGCGCACCGACGAGCACCGCGACCGCCCCGCGCAGCGCCAGCCACCCACGCGATCGTCCCGTGAACTGGTCCACCTCAGACCCCCATTCCGGGGATCTCGGGGACCAGGCCCCACAGCGCGAAGGTCATCAGCACATCGAGGATCCCGATCGCGAGGATCGCGGTGCGCAGCGCGCGGCCCGCGGCCTGCCCGACCCCCGCGGGTCCGCCCGAGGCGTAGTAGCCGTATGCGCAGTGCACCAACGAGACCACCGCGGCGAAGACCACCGCCTTGAGTGCGGCGTAGACGAGGTCCTGTGGGGACAGTGCCAGGTGGAAGAAGTAGTCGTAGGTACCCGCGGAGGCACCGCCCCAGAACACGATCACGAGCCGCGTCGAGAGGTAGCTCGCGAGCAATCCGACCATGAAGATGGGGAGGACGCAGACCATGGCGGCCAGCACCCGGGTGCCGGCGAGGAACGGGATCGAGCGAATTGCCATCGCGTCCAGCGCGTCGATCTCATCCGAGATCCGCATCGCGCCGATCTGGGCTGTGAATCCGGTGCCGACCTTGGCCGCCAGCGCGATGGCGACCACGACCGGTGCGAGCTCGCGGGTGTTCGCGATGGCGGAGAGCATTCCCGACATCGTCGTCATCCCGACCAGTTCGAGACCGCGCTGCGTCTCGACGCCGAGCATCATCGCGGCGGCGAGGGACATCGCGAACACGATTCCGATGGTGCCGCCCCCGGACAGCACCGAATTGGTACCGAAGCTGACCTCGCTGATCTGACCGAGGACATGCTTGCGATACCTCGTGAGCGCGAACGGGATCGATGCGACGGTCCGCGCGTAGAAGGTCACGTGCCTGCCGACGTCGACCAGAGCCCCGTAGACCGCTCTGGCGGGCACGGTCGACTGACGCCGGACGCGGACCATCGTGTCGAAGCCGACCATCAGTAGGACCCCACGGCCGGGACGATCACGGTGTAGAGCGCGGAGAGTGCGGCGTTGACGATGAACACGAGGGCGAAGGCGATCACCACCGCCTCGTTGACCGCATCCGCGACTCCGCGGGGCCCAGCCTTGGTGTGCAAGCCCTTGAAGGTCGCGACCAGGGTGGACGTGAGACCGAAGACCGCCGCCTTCACCAGCGCCATCACGAAGTCGGACATCCGTCCGTACTGGCTGAAGGTCGACATGAACGTTCCGGCCGGAAGATGTTGAACATAAATGTGATAGAGGTAGCAGGCCATCACGCCGCCGAAGGTCACCATCGAACACAGCGCGAGCGAGACCACCACCGCCGCGACCAGCCGGGGCGCGACCAGTCGCTCGACGACGTCGATGCCCATGACCTCCATGGCATCGATCTCCTCCCGGATCTTGCGTGACCCCAGGTCGGTACAGATCGCCGAGCCCGCCACGCCCGCCATCATCAGCGCACACACGAGCGCGGCGGCCTGCCCGACGATGATGAATGCCACCACCGCACCCGAGTACCCACCCGCACCGATCCGGCCCGCGAGCTCGCCGACCGACACCGCGATGAACACGCCGATCGGGATCATCAGCAGCAATGAGGGGCCGGTGCTGACCCGGCCGATGAACAACGTCTGAGTGATGGTCTCGTGCAGGGACAATCGGCGGCGGAACAACGCTCGGGCCGATGCCACGAGCGAGAGAACCGCGAATCCGATCAGGTACCCGCCCTGGTTCGCGACGTCACGAACCGGCCCCTTGGCGACCGGTAGTTCGTATGTCATCGCCAGAGCCCCCTCTCAACCGGTTCGCGGTCGAAACCGCGGACGTCGAATGTGTGAAGCCTCTCACGGCTCGCACTCCGTCGCAAGGATTAAGTGAACGATGATTCTCATATAATTCGATGAGAGGTCCTCGCCGGGAAGCCGCCAATGGGGACTCTGTTGATCCTCTATACCAATGGATTACGTGTCATCCGGTACGACTTCTACCGAAAAGCCGTGTTAGTGAATATTCCGCTCTATCGCGTCGAGCAGGGGACCGGAGGTCCCGCGAAGCGAGAGCGAGGCATGGACGACCCTCCCCGTCGTCCATGCCCCCGAGCGGGTGTCAGCCCG
Organism: Rhodococcus sp. OK611; assembly: GCF_003050885.1. Classification (NCBI taxonomy): domain Bacteria; kingdom Bacillati; phylum Actinomycetota; class Actinomycetes; order Mycobacteriales; family Nocardiaceae; genus Rhodococcus; species Rhodococcus sp. OK611. The sequence continues at coordinate 224,144 of NZ_QAOZ01000005.1, read as the reverse complement.
CTCTGACCGACATCGATCCGTGGCCCTTGCGCAGCTCGCCCTTGACCACCTTGCCGCTGGCGTTGCGCGGCAGCGCGTCCACGATGACCAGCTCCTTCGGGTGCTTGTACCGGGCCAGCCGACCATCGAGGAACTCGGACAACTCGCCGAGGGTGAGATCGTCACCCCGCAGCGCCACGACGGCGACGGGCACCTCACCCCACCTGTCGTCCGGTCGCCCGATCACCGCCGCTTCCAATACCTTCGGATGTGCGAACAGCGCGTTCTCGACCTCGGCGCAGTAGATGTTCTCCCCACCGGAGATGATCATGTCCTTCTTCCGGTCGACTACGAAGATGAACCCCTCCTCGTCCTGCCGAACCAGGTCTCCGGAGTGGAACCAGCCGCCCGCGAACGCATCCGCGGTGCCCTGCGGGTTCCGCCAGTACTCGCGCATCATGGTCGGTCCCCGGTAGACGATCTCGCCGACCTGCCCCGCGGGCACGTCGTTCATCTCGTCGTCCACGATGCGTGCCTGGATCGTCGGGATGACCTTTCCGACCGATCCCAGCTTGCGCACCGCGTCCTCGCCGTCCAGAACACACGTGATCGGCGACATCTCGGTTTGCCCGAACACCGCAACGTTGACCGCGTCGGGAAAGGTGTCCGCCATCGCGTGCAGTACCACGTCGGAAGCCGGCGCAGCACCCCAGCTGATCACCCGCAGGGCCAGATCACGCTGGCGGACAGTCGGTTCCGCGCACACCGCCTGCCATTGCACCGGCACGAGGAAGGCTGTGGTGACCCGCTCCGCCTCCCATACTTCCAGCAGTTCCGTTGGGTTGAATGCGCCGAGCGGATGGATCACCGTCGGCACTCCGAGCACGAGGGACGGAGCCATGCTCCCGAGCGCGGCGATGTGGAACATCGGCGAGGCACAGAACCCGACGTCGTCGCCACCCGACATCCGCAGGGCCCGGATACAGGTCAGGGCCTGCGCCTGCATGTTCGCATGCGAGAGGACCGCCCCCTTGGGGCTGCCCGTCGTGCCGGAGGTGTACATGATCAGCGCGGGGGTGTCCTCGATCAGGTCGATCGGCGCGTGCGCCGCGCCGTCCTCGTCGACCAGTTCTTCGTAGCCGAGCACGCCGTCCGCGCCCGGCTGCCCCACGACGACACAGGTCGACAGGGCAGGAACCTGAGCTCGCACAGCAGCGACAAGGGGCGCCAGCGGTACGTCGGTCAGGACCGCGGTCGCGCCGCTGTCGGTCACGATGAATGCGATTTCGGGCGGAGTGAGTCGGAAGTTGACCGGGACCGCGATGGCGCCGAGTGAATTGACGGCGAGGACCGCCTCGAGGAATTCGGGGCGATTGAGCATGACGAGCAGAACCCGGTCGCCGAACCCGACACCTCGCCGGGCGAGTGCGTCCGCGAACGACTCCGAACGCAGGTGCAGCTCGGACCACGTGGTGGTGGCCCCCTGGAAACGGAGCGCCACCGCGTCTGGCCTCATGGCCGCGTGGGTGGCGACCTGATTGTTCCAATGGTTCCTACGGGCCTGCAGCGGCTGCGAGAGCAGATCATCGCTGAGCGACATCCTGGTGTTCCTTCCCTGTCACGGTGTGGCTGGCTGACGTACCCTCACGGATGCGCCCAGTATGGCAACACGCGATCCAGCGCGAGGCCTTTTTGTTAACACAGATTCGCATCGAGAAAGCCAGCCCTGACTGGACGTTTGTTCAATCAGGGCCCGGGCCGTCCGGGATGCACGCCGGGCAGGCCGTGTCGTGCCTCAGCGGCCGAATTCGGGCGCCCGGCCACCGAGCATCGCTGCGACACCTTCCCGGAAATCGGGTGCCGCCAGAAGTTCGATCTGGCCCTCGGTTTCCCGTTCGAGCGTCTCGTCGATTCGGGCGAGGGTGGTGGTGGTCAGCGCGCGTTTGGTCAGTTCGATCGCGCGCCGGGGACCGCGGGACAGCTTGGCCGCGACCGCTCGCACATGAGACGACAGTTCGCCCTCGGGGAGCACCCGGGCGATCAATCCGGCGGCTGCGGCGTCCGTGGCTCCGAGTTTCCTCCCGAGCAGCGCCATCTCGCTCGCCCTTGCCCGCCCGATCGCCGCAGGGACGAGCAGACTCGATCCGCCGTCGGGCATCAGCCCGACGTTGACGAAGGCCAACAGGAAGTACGCACTCGGCGACGCGAATGCCAGATCGGCCGCGAAGGCAATGGACGCACCGACTCCGGCCGCCGCCCCGTTCACCTCCGCAATCACCGGGATCGGCAGGGTGAGGGTCGCCCGGACCACCCGGTTCGCCGAGTCCATCACGACACGCGGGTCCGCCTCGGGACCGTCGGCCGCCGCGGCGAGGTCGGCGCCGGTCGAGAAGGCCGCGCGCGCTCCACCGATCACCACGACCCGGACCGACGGGTCTTTCGCGCGCCCGGTCAGCAGGTCGCCCATGGCGTCCATCGTCGCCAGGTCGATCGCGTTCATCCGCTCCTGCCTGTCGATGGTGATCCGCAGGATCCCATCCCCGAATTCGACCCGCAGCCCGGCGATCACCTCGAGCTCGGGGGTCGCCGTCATCGGAGGGCCCCCACAGGTCGGGACACGGTCATGCTTCCCCTTTCGATTCGGCGCACATGCCGGCGGTCGACGTGCGGGCCACGGCCGGCCCGCGCCAGTGAGCACGCTCACACTGTGCGAATTGCGGTTTACTTTTATGTACCCGTCCGACGTTGTCAATAGCGAATACCGTTGCTAGTCCGGACTTTGCGATGGCGATCTACGGGGAAGCGTCGGCGTCGGCACCGGAAACCCGAATTCGCTTTCGGGCCGAAGCCACCAGGCTCTCGGTTAGGATTGCTGCGACCGAAGTCAGGAGACGTCGATGCCCCAGACGACCACCGGCCGGCCGGCTTCGGCCGCCGCGCCCGTTCGGCGACGACCGAAGGACCGCAAGGCGCAGATCGCCTTGGTGGCGGCGCAGGCCTTCAGTGAACGGGGCTATCACGCGGTCGGCGTGGACGACATCGCCGCCACTCTCGGTATCTCCGGCCCTGCCCTCTATCGCCATTTCCCCAACAAGTACGCCTTGCTGGTCCATGCCGCGATGGGAACGGTCGGCGCCCTCCGATCGGCCTCCGATGCCGCCGCCGAGTCCGACGATCCGGACCGCACCCCTGAGCTCCGGTTGGATTCCGTGCTGCGAGCACTGATCGTGACGACCGTCGAAAGCCGCAAGACCGGTGGGCTCTACCGGTGGGAGGGCCGCTACCTCCGACCCGACGACCGGGACCTGATGCGGACCGAGTTCGTCGCGGTGACCCAGAACGTCGCGGGGCCGCTGCGCGAGTTGCGACCCGACCTCGCCGAACGCGAATCGGTGATCCTCGCTGCAGCCGCGCTCAGCGTGATCGGGAGCATCACTGCCCACAGCGCCGCGCTGGCGAACCGCAAGATCGAGAAGCTCCTGCTCGGCACCGCGTGGGGCGTGTTGAGATGCGACCTGGCCGGCGCGCCGCCCGCGACGACGACGATCGACGATCCCGCCGCACAGCGCGGACTCGCCGTGACCTCCAAGCGTGAACTACTGCTCGCGGAGGCGGTGAAGATCTTCCACGACCGCGGCTATCACGAGTCGAGCATCGAGGAGATCGGCGCCGCAGCGGGCATCAACGCATCCAGCGTCTACCGACACTTCCCCAGCAAGGCGGACCTGCTGGCTGCCGCATTCCACCGGGCAGCCGATCGCCTGGCCATGGCGACGGCCGCGGCGCTCGCCGCCTCCACCGACCCGGACGAGGCGCTTAGTCGACTCTCGGCCACCTATATCGACCTGGCATTCACGCATCCCGAGGTGCTCTCCGTGTACTTCTCGGAGATAGGCAACCTGCCCAAGCAGGAGCGCACCAACCTCCGCAACGTGCAGCGCCTGCACGTCGAGGAGTGGGTCCACCTGCTCACCGCGGTACGGCCAGAGCTGTCCGCGGTCGAGGCCAGGTTCCTGGTGCACGCGACTCTCGGCCAGACCCTCGACGTGGGCCGGCTACTCCATTTCGACACCGGCGCACAGGCCCGCGGCCGGATGCAGACCCTCATGCTGACGGTGCTGCACAGCTGACCGGCCGCGAGCCGTCGCCTCAGGCCGTGGCGCCGCTCATGATCGCCGATTCGAGCTCGTCGTACGACTCGTGCAGCAGTTCGACGTATCGATCGTCGTCCGGCAACTGCAGCGGATCCGCGGTGACGTTGATCGTGAGGACGTCCCCGACGCTGTCGACCCGGTGCGCAAGACCGGCGAGCCCCGAGAGCGGGCACAGGCCGAAACTCGCGACCACCGTCGCATCGCCGAGCTTCATGTCCGCCGGCCCCTTGGGCACGTTCGAGACGAGCGCGTTCCCCAGGCTGACAGTCGACGACTCCGGCTTGGGCAGCGCGCCGAGAACCGCAAGGCCCGCGCGAAGGAGGGCGCCGGGAACGGCACCGGGGAGCTCATCGAGCGTCAGCGACGCGGGAGTGGTCGTGCGGACCCGTTCCTCGAGGACCGAATCGTGGATCTCCCGCACCCGCTCGACCGGATCCTCGGTCTCGGTGTGCAGATCCACGTACATGGTCACGAACCGGTTTCGCGACGTCGCCTCCACTGTCGAGCGGGTCGACATCGGGACCCCAGCACCCAGCGAACCGGCAGGCACCTCGCCTGACGCGTGCAGGTAATTCCGCATCGCCCTGCCGATCACGGCGAGCACCAGGTCGTTGACCGTGACCTCGCCGAGCCTTACCTTCATCGCACGCAGGCCGCCGAGCGGGAGTATCGCGGTGTTGAAAACCCGGTCAGGGCCCAACGGCTGGTTGAGCGTCGTGCGCGGGCGAACGGCGGTGGGCGTCCGGTACAGCCCCAGATCGCTCCCGAGTTGCATTGCACGCTGCGCCGAGCGCGCCCTGAGGAGTTCCTGTGCGAGCCGACCCAGATTCCGTGGGGTCGATCCGAGCGCCCGCGCCAGCATTCCGACCTGCGACGGCGGCGCGGCCGGGTCCACGACCTCGACGATTTCGTCCTGCTCGTCCGGCTCCGCCGCGAAGAGGCGGCGTGCGATCGCGGCGCTCAACATGCCGTCGGCCGCCGCGTGATGCAGCTTCAGCGCCGCCACGGTGGCCTCACCCGCGATGCCATCGATCCCGCGGACGCCGGAGATCACGTGGAGTTCCCATGGCGGCCTTGACTCGTCCATCGGGCTCTGCAGCAGGTCGGCGAGCAACGTCCGCACGTCCTCCCAGCGCTCGGCCGTGTGGAAGACGAGGTGATTGTCGACGGAGAACTCCGGGTCCTCCGCCCAGTACGGATGGTCGAGGTCCAACGGCACGCGGACAACCCGCTGTCGCAGGATCTCCATCCCGCCCGCGCGGTCCGCGATCCACCGGGTGATCTCGGCGGGATCCGGACGTCGATCCGAATCACGTTCGGCCACAAAGGCATACGCGGTCATGGTGGCCTGTTTGGCCTGTTCCTTCTCCACGTACAGAAATACGGTGTCTCTCGGATGCATCTGCTCCATGTACCGCCTCATCCCCAACACGCGCCGCTTCACCCCGAGGCGACGCTCCCGATGTCCAACCGTACCGGCGAACCATTCCCGAGGCAGATCTGGTCCCTTAGCTCGGCAAACGACTCGAGAAGGAGTTCGCGATAGCGGCGGATGTCGGCCAACTGCACTGGATCGGCGGTGACATTGACGGTGAGGGAGTTGCCCACCGAGCCGATGGCGTGGGCCACCCCGCCCAAACCCACGAGCGGCGCGAGGCCGAAGCCTGCGACCACGGTCGCATCGCACAGGCGCAGGTCCGCACCGCCACTGCGCACGCTGCTGACCAGAGTGTTGACGTAGTGGATCGAGTCCGCCCGTCGCTTCGGCCGTCCGTAACCGATCCGCAGCGCGGCTCGAATCGCCCATCCGGGTATGACCCCGACGACATCGCAGGAAGCCGCAACGGCCTCGGCCGGAATGCTCAACCGCTCGCGCTCCTCCAGGACCGACCGATGGATCGCGCGGGCCCGCGCGATCGGATCGACCGTGGCGGTGTGCAGGTCCACCGCCATCGTGAGGAACTGATTTCGTGACTCGGAGGCGCGGGTGCGGCGGATGGACATCGGAACCGCGGCGGCCAGCGAACCCGCAGTCGGGCCATCGATCTCGTGGAGGTACCTCCGCAACGCGCCCGCGATCACCGTCAGTACGAGGTCGTTGACGGTGACCTCGCCGAGCGCGGCCTTCATGTCCCGCACTTCGTCGAGCGGGAGGAACGCCACGTCGAACACCCGATCGGGGCCGAGCGGCTGGTTGAGCACGGTCCGCGGCCGCTTCGCGACGGGCAGGGTGTGCGTGCCCTCCTCGCGCTCGACCAGGAGTCGGTGGCGCGTCGCGCGGAACTCTCGCAGGCCGCCGACGAGCTCGCCGACCTTGCGCGGGCACGCTCGGACGGCGGAGGCGAACAGACCGGCCGGGGCCGGTATCTGCAGGGCGGCGACCGGCCCGCCGGGGCGAACAGCCGGAACCGGGCCTGCCGCGAACAGCGTCCTGGAGATGGTGGTGCTCAGCTCGCCGTCCGCCATCGAGTGATGGAACTTCATCACCGCGACCGTGGCCTCCCCCCCGACGCCGGGGATACCGCGGACCCCGGTGACGACGTGGAGTTCCCACAGCGGCCTGGACCGATCCATCGGCTGCTGTACGAGCTGCGCCATCCATTCGCGCAGCTCCTGCCATCCCGAGCCGTCATGGAAGAAGAGGTGATCCTCGACGGAGTGCTCGGGATCCTCGACCCAGTAGGGATGGTCGAGGTCGAACGGGACGCGGACCAGTCGTTGGCGCAATACCGCGATCCCGCGAGCGCGGTCGGAGATCCACTGGGCGATCTCCCGGCGATCGGCCGGGTGAGCCTGCGAACCATCGGGGACGAACGCGTAGGCGGACAGAAAGGTCTGCCAGGCGACGGGACGCTCCACATAGAGGAACACCGCATCCCTCGGATCGACCTGCAGCACGTAACTCCCCGTTCGTCGACCCCTGCCGGCGCGACGGTACCGTTTGACACTAAGCCCCGCGCATCGAGGCTCCCGCAGCGCGGGACGACGCGCGTTCCCCGCCGGTCAGCCCCGACCGTGGTTCTGGTCCACTCCGAGATCGCTCGGCCGGTAGCCAACCGGGTATCCGGGATAGGTCCGGTTGTGCGGGTCCCTTGCGGCCTTCGACCTCCTGCGCGGCGGCAGCAGCCGGACAGCCTTGGACCGGGCAACCAATCCGCGCTGCGCGACGCCCGTCATCCAGGCCGGTGCGGCCGGGAACCCGAAGGCCGAGCGCATCTGCTGATCCAGCATCGCGTAGACCCCCTGACGCACGGCAGGCCGAAGCGGACGGGGGAACCACGCACAGAACAGGTCCCGGGTGTAGACGCCGATCAGGTGATTGTCCTCGGTGTACCGGAAGCGCTCGGCCTCGTACTCGATCTTGAACCGGTAGAACTCCTGAAAGTCCTCCGGGATGTCCTTGATGCCCATCCGCAGTCCGACCTCCCGATAGAAGAGGAAGGAGGCAAGCCGTTCGTTGGGGTGCAGTGGGCGCCATCCGTAGCGGTCGATCCAGTCCAACGGATCGAAGGCGAAAGTGCTCAGCACGTACAACATGTCCGAATTGTCGATGTCGTACTTCGAGTGCATCCGGTTCACCATTCGCAGCGACTCCGTGCCGCGGGGCGAGTCGTAGCCGTGCTCGACGAGTTCTGCCATCAGCAGCGCGGTGTCGTCATAGCGCTTCTGCGGCCGCTTCTCGAACTCCCCGGTCCGGCGCAGCAATGCGGAGATCGTCGGCACGCAGTAGGTCCGGAACAGCGCGAACTCGAGCGCGCGCTGGTAGTCCCACGGAAACTCGAAGCCGGCGGTGATCCGATGGATCTCGTGGTTGTCCGTTGCCGGATCGAGTTGCTCGATCCGGTGGAGCCAGCCATACCTGCCGCGCGGTCGGGACGGGTTCTCGTTCACCAGCAACATGGTGCCCTCTCAGCTCCGGCCGTGCCGCGTCTTGAGCAACCACGCGGCGATCTTCATGTCCCGGGGTTTACGTTCCATCGACAGCAGGTTCAACGGCGCCCGGTACTTCTGCCGGGCAACCGACTTGGCGCGGCTGAACTCGCGCAGTCCGTCGGCGCCGTGGATCCGGCCGAAGCCCGACTCCCCCACCCCGCCGAACGGGAGCGCGGCCACGCTCGCGAATCCCAGCACCGAGTTGATCGTGACCACTCCGGCTCGCAACCGCTCGGCCGCCTCCACCGCCCGCCTGCGGTCACCGGTGAAGATCGAGGCACCGAGTCCGTACTTGGAGGCGTTGGCCGCAGCAATCCCCTCGTCCAGGTCCGCGACCCGATTGATCACCACCGTCGGACCGAAGGTCTCCTCCCGGACGGCGCTGCTGTCCTCCGGAACATCGACGAGGATCACCGGTTCGACGAAGGGCCCGCGGATCGACTCCTGGCCGCCGAGCACCGCGCGACCGCCCCTGGCGAGGGCATCGTCGATCTGCCCGCGCACCACCTCCGACTGCCGTGCCATCGTCATCGGCCCATACGAGGAGTCCGGGGCACCGCCGGGTCGCAACCGCTTGGCCTTCTCGGTGACCTTCTGCACGAACGTGTCGAACACCCCGTCCGCCACATAGATTCGTTCCACGCCGACACAGGTCTGGCCCGCGTTGCCCATGGCGCCGAAGACGGCGAAACTCGACGCCTCCTCCAGATCCGCATCTGCGTCCACCAGCATCGCGTCCTTGCCGCCGCACTCCGCGACCATCGGGGTCAGGGTCTCCGCGCACAAGGCCATCACCTTCTTGGCGGTCGGCGTCGAACCGGTGAACGCGACCTTGTCGACCCCGGCCCTGCAGAGCGCGGTCCCTGTGCCGCCGTCACCCGTGATCACCTGCAGCACAGGCTGGTTGGGGACGAGCGCTTGCCACTTGTCGGCGATCCACACTGCGACACCCGGCGTCAGCTCACTCGGCTTGAAGACCACCGCGTTGCCCGCCGCGAGTGCGTACGAGATCGAACCCATCGGCGTGTACAGCGGATAGTTCCACGGCCCGATCACCCCCACCACGCCGAGCGGCTGGTATCGGACGGTCGCCTCCTGATTGGCGCTCACCAACCCGGCGGGCACCTTCTTCTTGCCGAGCACCTTCGTGGCGTTGCGGGCGGCCCAATCCAGGTGCTCGACGGTGAGCATCACCTCCAGCAAGGCGTCGCCCGGCGGTTTCCCGGTCTCGCGGGAGATCACGGCAGCCAGGGCCTGCGCGTCGGATGCAATCGCCGTCTTCCAGTCCAGCAGCCATCGCTTGCGTCCGTCGAAGCCCAGCGACTCCCACCACCGCGCGGCGGGGCGAGCCCGCTCGACGACCCTCGCGACCTCGTCCGCATCCGCGACCGGGTAGCTGGCGATGACCTCGTCGGTGCGCGGATCCAGCGACTCGATCACCCCCGCCCCCGCGGGAGACCCGGCTGTCTCGGTGAGCTCGTGCTTCTTGGCCGCCTGCTGTGGCATGGACAGTTCCCTCCGTCGCCGATCGCCTCTAGATACTTCGCATCAAATATATTTGATGTGATGTAGTGTTATGGACATCACATTAGGCGGCGGCAGGCCCGCCGACAAGACCACATCGACACTGATCCCCCGGCGCGCACCGTGCGCCCACCCAACCAGCGGGAGCCAACGAAGATGAGCGTTGAATTCACCACGGAACAGAAGGCATTCGCCAAGGCCGTCACGGACTTCTGCAAGCGCGAGGCCGGCACGCGCGAGAAGCGCGATCAGTTGACGGATCACGGCGCGCACAATCACAACCAGGGCGTATACGAGAAGATGGCCGAGCTGGGCTGGCTCGGGCTGACCATCCCCGAGGAATTCGGCGGCTCCGACGCGACCATGGTCGACATGTGCATCCTGCTCGAGCAGACCCAACGCGGGATGTTGCCGATCGGCGCGATCGGGCCGACGCTCATCACCGGCGGGGCATACGCCAAGTTCGGCACCCCGCAGCAGAAGGACGAGGTGCTGCGCGGCATCGTCCGCGGTGCGTCCCAGTCGATCTCGATGTCCGAGCCCGAGGCCGGCTCCGATGTCGGGAACCTGAGCACCAAGGCCGAGCAGACCTCGGACGGCTGGCTGGTCAACGGCCAGAAGACGTGGTGCTCCAACGCCCACATCTCGGAGAACATCCTGCTCGTCGCGCGTACGAGCCGCGGCGAGAACAAGCACGAGGGCATGACCATGTTCCACGTGCCCGCCCGCACGGACGGCCTGAAGATCAGCCCGATCGAGCTGATGGGCGGCCAGAAGGAGACGAACGACCTCTACTTCACGGACTGCGTCCTCCCCGCGGATGCGGTGGTCGGCGAGGTGGGGAACGGCTGGCGTCAGCTGATGACCGGACTGAACTTCGAACGGCTGATCCTTGCCGCGATGATCCTGGGGACCGCGGAGCGGGCCTTCGACGACACCCTCGGGTACATCACCCAGCGCAAGCAGTTCGGCCGGCCGATCGGCAGCTTCCAGTCGCTGCGGCACCGGATGGCGGACCTCGCCACCGAGATCGAATGCACCAAGCTGCTCGTCTACAACGTCGCGCGCGAGGCGGACGCCAACCCGGACAAGGTCCTCGCCCGAGAGGCCTCGATGGCCAAGCTGAAGGCGACGGAGACCGCCAAGCGCGTCGCCCTCGAGGGCATGCAGATGATGGGCGGGTACGGCTACGCCACCGAGTTCGACATGGAGAAGCACGTCCGCGGGGCGCTGGTGTCCACCATCTTCGGCGGGACCAGCGAGATCCAGCGCGACATCATCGGCAAGACGTACGGCTTGTAGCCGCTGGCAGGCGTTTAAGCTGATTGCCGTCAGAAGGAGACTCGATGACCTCGTCCGCCACACCACGCCCCAAGGAGGCGCGCGCGCTCCGTCGCCGCCCCCAGCTCTCCGATGACGTCGCGGTGCACGTCCGCAACCTCATCATGTCGGGCGGGGTGCGGCCGGGCGAGTTCATCCGTCTCGACGAGACCGCCGCCGAACTCGGGGTCAGCGTCACCCCTGTCCGCGAGGCCCTGCTGACACTGCGCAGCGAGGGCCTCGTGGAGCTGGTGCCGCACCGTGGGTACGTCGTCGCCGCTCTCAGTCGTGGCGACATCAACGACGTCTTCTGGCTGCAGGGGCAGATCGCCGAGGAGCTGACCTCGAGGGCCACCGCGGCAATCGACAAGGAGACCCTCGACGAGCTCCGCGCCATCAATGTGAAACTGGCACGTGCCGTGGAGGATTCGGATGCGGCACGGATCGAGGACCTCGAGTTCGGCTTCCATCGGATCCTCAATCGGTTGGCGGGTTCCGCCAAGCTCTCCCGGTTCCTGCTCAATGCGACCCGGTATACGCCGGTGCACTTCTACTCGGCGGACCACGGCTGGGGCGATGCCGCCATCGCGAGCCACGACCGGCTGATCGACGCGATGGCCGTGGGGGACGCCGAGGAGGCCGGGCGCGAATCCCGGGCGCACTTCCTCGACGGGGCGCAGCGACTGATCAGCCACCTCGAAGACGTCGGGATCTGGGACTGACGGTGTAGTCGTCACCGAGCGCTAGCGGGTCACCGCCTCCGCGCCGGACCACCAGTCGTCGAGGATGCGGGCGATCACGGCCAGTGCCTCGGGCGAGGCCATCCCCCAGTGCGTCGATTCCACCGGATGATTGTGGATCGCGCCGTCCACCACCGACCGCCAGGTCGAGGCCCCGAGCGACCCGCTCCTGTCTTCCTGCGCCGCGGTGAAGTACACGACATCTCCCGCGAACGACTTCGGACGATGCGCGGCCAGCAGCACGAGGGATTCCACCACTGATTCGACGGCCTGTGCCCGGTCGTGGAGGCGGATCCCCTCCGGGACCAGCCCGCCGAGCAGCTCGTCCGGTGTCGGCTCATCGAGGACCGACCGTGCAGGCGCGGCCTCGTGATCGGCGAAGCTGTCCATCATCGCCAGTAGCGCGACATCCTCGCCCTCTGACTGCAATTGGACCGCCATTGCCTGCGCGATCACGCCACCGAGCGACCACCCCAGCAGGTGATAGGGCCCCTCGGGTTGAATCGAACGGATCTCGCGCACGTACCTGTCGGCCCATTCACCGATCGAACCCGGCGCCCAGCCGGAGCTCCCGAGCGCGGGCGACTGCAGGCCGTAGATACCGCGGTCGGACTCGAGGTGCCGGGCCAGGCCGGCGAACGCCCACGAGAGCCCGCCGATCGGGTGCACGCAGAACAGGGGCGGCTCGGATCCACCGACGCGGATCGGGAGCAGCACCTCGAAGGACTCCTCACCGTCCGCGTCGGCCCTCGTGCCCGAGTCGATCCGGTCGGCGAGCCCCGCCGGGGTCGGCTCGGAGAACATCCATTGGAGGCGAACCTCGGATCCGAGTCGGGCCGTCAGCCGAGCCACCACGCCGGTGGCGATCAGCGAGTTGCCGCCGAGCTCGAAGAAGTTGTCGTCCACACCGACCTGGCCGACACCGAGCACCTCGGCCAGCACCTCTGCGATCGCGACCTCCGTCGCGGACACCGGTGCGCGATACTCGCGGGCGACCGGCACCGGCGCGGGCAGAGCCGAGCGGTGAAGCTTGCCGGACGCGTTCACCGGCAACGCCCCCAGCCTCACGAACACGCTCGGAATCATGTACTCCGGCAGGGCGCGGCCGAGGGAGGCGCGGGCGACGCCCGGATCGAACGACGGGTCGCCGACCACATACCCGACCAGTTGTGGATGCCCCAGGCTGTCCTGCCGGACCACGGCCACGGCCTGCTCGACCCCGTCGAGCCCGAGCAGGGCCGCCTCGATCTCGCCGAGCTCGATCCGCAGACCGCGCAACTTCACCTGGAAGTCGGTACGACCGATGTACTCCAGCTCACCCGCGGCGCTCCAGGTCACCAGGTCACCAGTCCGGTACATCCGTTCACCGGACGCCCCGAACGGGTTCGCCACGAACCGATCCGACGTCAGATCACTACGACCCACATACCCGCGGGCCAACTGCACACCCGCCAGATACAACTCACCCGGCACCCCCACCGGCACCGGCCGCAACCGCGAATCCAACACGAACACCTGCGTGTTCCACACCGGCGCACCGATCGGCACCGACACCTCATCCGCCGCAGTGACCTCATGGAAGGTCACATCCACCGCCGCCTCCGTCGGCCCATACAGATTGTGCAAACGCGACGACGGCAACACCTCACGCAACAACGCCGCCGTCTGCGCGGGCAACGCCTCACCCGAAGCGAACACCCGCCGCAACGACACCGCCCCCACCACCGACGGCTCCGCCACGAACACCGCCAACATCGACGGCACAAAATGCGCCGTCGACACCGACTCCTCCACGATCACCCGAGCCAGATACGCCGGATCCCGATGACCATCCGGCAGCGCGATCACCATCCGAGCACCAACCTGCAACGGCCAGAACAACTCCCACACCGACACATCGAAGGTCACCGGAGTCTTCTGCAACACCACATCATCAGCCGACAGCCCGTACTCGCCCTGCATCCACAACAGACGATTCACGATCGCCGCATGCGAAACCGCCACACCCTTGGGCCGACCCGTCGAACCCGACGTGAAAATCACATACGCCGTATTGGACGGCACCAACGGCGCCAACCGATCCGCATCCGACACCGGCGCATCGGAGAACGACGCCAGGTCGACCGCGTCGATCTCCACGACCTCGGCCGCCGCGGCCGTGAAAACGTCGCGAGAGGTGCTCAACACACAGACCGGGGACGAGGATCCGAGTACGTGCGCCACCCGCTCCCCCGGCTGGTCCGGATCCACCGGCACGTACGCGCCACCCGACTTGATCACCGCATACACACCGACCAACAGATCGATCGACCGACGCATCGCCAACGCCACCAGCGATTCCGGACCGACACCGATGGAAATCAATTGCCGCGCAAGGCGGTTCACCCGAGCATCGAACTCGACATAGGTCAGAGCCTGGCCCTCGAACACGAGCGCCACCGAATCCGGCGTCCGCGCCACCTGCCCGTCGAACAGATCGACCAATGTCTGCGGCGCCACCGGATGTGCGGTGGCGTTCCACGCGCCCAGGATCGCCACGCGACCCTCCTCGCCGATGAGGTCGATATCGCCGACCGGGCATTGCGGGTCGGCCGCCATCGCGTCGAGAATCCGGCCGAACCGGCGCGCGAAACCGTCCACCGTCGACCGGTCGAACAGGTCCGTCGCGTAGACCAAGGAAACCGACAGTCCGCCTGCACCTGCCTGTTCCACGACCGTCACCTGCAGGTCGAACTTCGCCACCTCGACCGCCGCGCCGACCCCCGATACGTGCAAGCCCGGCAGCTCCAGGTCCGGCTGCTCGAGGTTCTGGTAGGACAGCATCACCTGGAAGAGGGGGTGCCTCGACATGGACCGCTCCGGATTGAGCACCTCCACCACACGCTCGAACGGGACCTCTGTGTGCCCGAACGCACCCAGATCCGATTCACGCACGCGCGCCAGGAGTTCCGTCGACGATTCCGCCCCCTCGACCGACGTCCGCAGCACCAGGGTGTTGACGAACATGCCGACCAGATCGTCCAGTTCGGCTTCGCCGCGACCGGCCACCGGCGTGCCGACCGCGATATCGGAGGTACCGCTGAGCCTGCTCAACAACACCGCGAGGCCCGCGTGCACTGCCATGAACAACGAGGCATTGTGCTGTGCGGCCCAATCGGACAGTCCGGCCCGGGTGCGCTCGCTGATGGGGGTGTCCACCCGGGCACCCGCGTGTGTCCGGACCGCCGGACGCGAACGATCCGATGGCAGATCCAGCTGTGCGGGCAGCCCGGACAGCGCGCCGCGCCAGTACCCGAGCTGCCGCGCCACGAGCGACGAGGGATCGGACTCGTCACCGAGAACCTCACGCTGCCACAACGCGAAGTCGGCGTACTGCACGGCCAACGGCGACCACACCGGTACCTCGCCCCTGACCCGCGCGACATAGGCCGCCATGACGTCTCGCGTCAGCGGCCCCATCGAGAAGCCGTCGGCACTGATGTGATGCACCACGATCGCCAGCACGTGCTCGGTCGTGGTCACATGGAAGAGGGCCACCCGGATCGGGACCTCGGCCGCCACGTCGAAACCCGCCACCACGAGTTCGGCCACACGATCGGACAGGTCGCCCGTCGACACCTCGACCGGGACCAGATCCGGGACCACCCACGCCGCGGGCACGATCACCTGAGAAGGACCATCACTCGACTCCGGATACATCGTGCGCAACGACTCGTGTCGCTCGAGCACGTCGCGAATCGCCGAACGCAGCGCCGCGACATCGAGTGCACCCGACAGCCGCACGACGACCGGGATGTTGTTCACGGCCGACTCCGGATCGAACCGGTTCAGGAACCACATCCGCTGCTGCGCCAGCGACAGCGGAATGCGATCCGGTCGGGGCCTCGGCGCCAGCACCGCTCGCGCCGACCCGGAGTCCCGCTCGACCCGCACCGCGAGCGCCGCCACCGTCGGGGACTCGAACAACAGCCGAACCGGAACCGTCACGCCCAGCACGGAGCCGAGACGCGCCGCCACTCGCGTCGCGATCAACGAGTTCCCACCGAGGTCGAAAAAGTTGTCGTCCAACCCGACTCTCGGAAGACCGAGCACCTCCGAGATCGTCCCGGCGACGATCTCCTCGACCGGTGTCGACGGTGCGCGGAACGCCGTCGACACGAATTCCGGCGCAGGCAGAACGCCTCGGTCGAGCTTCCCGTTCACCGTCAACGGGATCTCGTCCAGCACCGTCACCACCGACGGCACCATGTGCGAGGGCAGGGTCCTCGCGGCGAACGCGGTCAGCTCCTCGGGGTCCGCCGACGCTCCGGCGGCCGCCACCACGTACGCGGCCAGCACCGTCGCCCCCGACGGGGCGGGACGGCCCATCGTCACCGCGAAATCCACCGACGGGTGCGCGGTCAGCGCCGCATCGACCTCGCCGAGTTCGATGCGGAAGCCGCGGATCTTCACCTGGAAGTCGCCGCGCCCCACGTACTCGAGTTCCAGATCCGACAGTCGGCCCTGTGCCGCTGGGGCGAGCCACCGCACCATGTCGCCCGTCCGGTACATTCGTGCACCGATCGACGAGAAAGGGTTCGCCACAAAGCGATCCGCGGTCAGACCCGATCGGTTGTGATATCCCCGCGCCATCGCCGGACCCGCGACGTACAGTTCGCCGACCACCCCCACCGGCACCGGGCGAAGCCGTCGGTCGAGCACCATCGCGGTCACCCCGCGGATCGGGCCGCCGATCGTCACCGCCTCGCCGGGCACGAGCGCCGCGCTGGCCGACACCATGACGGTCATCTCGGTCGGCCCATACGCGTTGTACAGGTCCCGGTCCGCACCCCAGCGGATCACCAGGTCCGAGCTCAGTGCCTCGCCGCCCATGACGACCACCCGCAGCGAATCGAGTCCGTCGGGCGCGAGCGCGGCCGCAGCGGACGGGGTGATGAAGGCATGGGTGACCCGCTGGCAATCGATGACGTCCGCCAGCTCACCGCCCCCGTACACGCCGGGGGGCACGATCACCAGGGCCGCTCCGGCCGCCGTCGCCATCAGGATCTCGAGGATCGATGCATCGAAACTGGGCGACGAGGAGTGCAGTACCCGAGATGAGGCCGTCACCGAGTACCGCTGCCGCTGCTCGAGGGCGAAGCTCGCGATGCCCTGATGCGTGACCACCACGCCCTTGGGAACCCCGGTCGAGCCGGAGGTGTAGATCATGTACGCCGGCTGGGCCGGGAGCATCGCAGCGAGCCTGTCCCGATCGGCGACCGCCGCCGTCGAGAGCGCAGCCCACTCCACCACAACGGCGTCGGCGTCGAGCGCCACCCAGTCCGCGTCCGGCAGGGCGTCCGTGTACCCGGCGACGGTGAGGCCGACCACCGCACCAGAGTCGGCGAGCATGTGTCCGAGGCGATCGACGGGGTAGGCGGGGTCCATGGGTACGACGGCTGCGCCGGTCTTCGCCACCGCCCACAGCGCCAGCATCGACTCGACCGATCGGGGCAGGGCGACCGCGACGAACGACTCCGGTCCGACACCGCGCGCGATCAGCAAGCGCGCCAGAGCGTTCGAGCGGGTGTCGAGCTCGCCGTAGTTCACGGTGCGGGAGCCGAACTCCAGTGCGGGCGCCGTCCGTTCGGTGACAGCCGCCGCCAGCAGCTCGGCAAGGGTGACCGGCGACTCCGCGGGGCGGCCGGCGACCGGGCACAGCGCCGCGCGCTCACGGGCGTCCATCACGTCGGCGTCCCCGATCGGCGCCGATGGATCCTGCGCCACCGCGTCGAGCAGCCGGACGAACCGTGCGGCCAGTGTGCGCACGGTCGACTCGTCGAACAGGTCCGTGGCATAGATGAAGGTGCCCGCGATTCCCGATCGGTCGGCCCGCTCCCCCAGTGCGAGCTGTAGATCGTATTTCGCGTACGCGAACCCGGGATCGACCTCGCTCACCGCCAAGCCGGGCAACTCCAGGACCGCGGGCTCGGCATTCTCCAACGCGAGCACGACCTGGAAGATCGGCGAGTGCGCGGTGGACCGTTCCGGTGCGAGGACCTCCACCAGTCGCTCGAAGGGCACCTCTGCGTGCGCCAGCGCACCGATATCCGATTCCCTTGTGCTGCGGAGCAACTCGGCGAAGGACACCGAGTGGTCCAGCACGGTCCGCAGGGCGAGCGTGTTGACGAACATGCCAACCAGGTCGTCGAGTACGTGCTCCCCGCGGCCGGCCGTCGGCGTCCCGATGACGACGTCGTCGGTGCCCGAGACCTTCGACAGCAACAACGCGAACGCCGCGTGCATGGTGGTGAACAGGGTCGCCTCGTGCTCGCGGGACAGCGCCGACAGCCGGCGGTGCAGGTCCGCTCCGATTTCGAACTCCACCCGTCCACCCTCGAGCGAGGCGGCGGCCGGGCGTGGGCGGTCGGTGGGCAGTGGCAACAGATCGGGAATGCCGGACAGTTCGTCGAGCCAGTACCGGACCTGGTGCGAGAGCAGGGATTCCGGGTCGTCTTCGCTGCCGAGCAATTCGCGCTGCCAGATCGAGTAGTCCGCGTACTGCACCGAGAGCGGCTCGGGCTCATATCGACCGCCGGCCACCGCGCTCGTGTAGGCGGCCACCACCTCACGCGCGAGCGGCGCCATCGAGACGCCGTCGGCCCCGATGTGGTGCAGCAGGAACAGCAGCACGTGCTCGCCCCCGCCGAGCTGGAACAGTCGCACCCGGACCGGCGGCTCCACCGTCACGTCGAATCCGGCCGCCGCAGCCGCGGCGAACCTGCCGCGCAGGTCCGCCTCGTCCGCGACCAGAATCCGACGGAGATCTGCATCGACCCCGGCGACCGGGATCACCACCTGCCGCGGTCCCTCGCCGTCGTCCGGGAACACCGTGCGCAGTGATTCGTGCCTATCCAACACGCTCTGGACCGAGGTTTGCAGCGCCTCATGGTCGAGTTCGCCGACCAGCCGGATCCCGAGCGGGAGGTTATATGCGGGCGATGAGATGTCGAACTGGTTGATGAACCACATCCTGGCCTGTGCCAGGGACAGGGGGACCCGATCCGGGCGTGGCCCGGCCACCAGTTCGGGCCGACGACGCGCGCCGTCGGCCCGAACCGACGCCAGGGCGGCGAGCCCCGCGACGGTCGGCGCGTCGAACACCTCTCGCAGACTCACGTCGCATCCGAGTGCCGCGTTGACCCGGGCCACCACCCGTGCGGCGGACAGCGAGTTGCCGCCGTGATCGAAGAAGGAATCCTGGGCCGCGACCCGTTCGACCCCGAGGATCTCACCAAAGATCCGCGCGACCACCACCTCGGCCGGGGTCGACGGCTCACCGTGCTCACCAGGTGCGGATTCGAAGTCCGGCCTCGGCAGCGATTTCCGATCGAGCTTGCCGTGCACCGTGATCGGAAACTCCGCGAGTGTCAGCACGGTGATCGGCACCATGTACTCGGGCAGCGAACGGCCAAGGAACGCACGCAGCTCATCGCCGTCGATGAGCGCCTCGGCGGCGGCGACCGCGTAGCCGACCAGCTGCTGGTTTCCGGGAACGTCCTCTCTGACCACCACGACCGCCTGCGCCACCGTCGGGTGTGCGAGCATCGCGGACTCGATCTCGCCGAGCTCGATCCGCAGGCCGCGCAACTTCACCTGAAAATCGTTGCGTCCCAAATATTCCAGCTCGCCGGATACATGGGATCGCACCAGGTCGCCGGTCCGGTACATCCGCTCACCCGCGGCCCCGAACGGGTTGGCCACGAACCGATCCGACGTCAGATCACTACGACCCACGTACCCGCGGGCCAGCTGCACACCCGCCAGATACAACTCGCCCGGCACCCCCACCGGCACCGGATGCAGGCGCGAATCCAACACCAGCACCTGCGTGTTCCACACGGGCACACCGATCGGCACCGACACCCGATCCGCGGCTGTGACCTCATGGAACGTCACATCCACCGCGGCCTCCGTCGGCCCGTACAGATTATGTAATCGCACCGACGGTAGAACCTCACGCAGCGACCCAGCCGTCTGCGCCGGAAGCGCCTCACCCGAGGCGAACACTCGTCGCAGCGAACTACAACCCGCCATACCCGGCTCCGACACGAACACCGCCAACATCGACGGCACAAAGTGGGCGGTCGACACCGACTCCTCCGCGATCACCCGAGCCAGATACGCCGGATCCCGATGACCATCCGGCACCGCGATCACCATCCGAGCACCGACCTGCAACGGCCAGAACAACTCCCACACCGACACATCGAACGTCACCGGGGTCTTCTGCAGCACCACGTCGTCGACGGTCAGCCCGTACTCGCCCTGCATCCACAACAGACGATTCACGATCGCGGCATGGCTCACGGCCACACCCTTGGGCCGGCCCGTCGAACCCGACGTGAAGATGACGTACGCCGCGTTCTCCGGCGCCAGCGGCGCCATCCGATCCGCATCCGTCACCGGCGCATCCGAAAACCCGCCGAGGTCCAACTGCTCGAGGACCACACCCGGTGATCCGGCGGGCAGAGCCGCGCCGTCGGCGCCGGTGGTGAGTACGACAACCGGCGCGGTGGTCTCGAGCACGTGCGCCGTGCGCTCGGCCGGGTGGTCCGGGTCGAGGGGGAGGTAGGCGCCGCCTGCCTTGACCACGGCGTACACGGCGACCAACAGGTCGATCGACCGACGCATCGCCAGCGCGACCACGGTGTCCGGACCGACCCCGTCGGCGATGAGATGGCGCGCCAGCCGGTTGGCGCGGGCGTCGAACTCTGCGTAGGTCAGCGCGTGCCCCTCGAACACCAGAGCGACCGACTCCGGCGTCCGCGCCGCCTGCTCGTCGAACAGATCCGCAAGGGTGCTCCGGGCAGGCGGGGCCTCAAGCGCCTTGGCGTCCCGCTCGATGGTGTCCAGGACCGCGCCCAGGCCACCCTCGGCCGCGACCACCATCGGTGCCAGTCCGGACAGGGTCACCGAGACGATGGCCTCAGCGTCCAATCCCCTGGCAGCGAGCGGTCCGGCCAGCATCTGGAGGCGCTCGTCGAGTTCCCGATAGGTCACCGACACATCGTCGACTTTCACGACGACCGCGTCGGGGCGAGTAGCCGCGACGGCGGCGACCGACCGGGGGAAATCCGACAACACCTACTCCGAAACTATTGAGCCCTCGCCATGCCCGAATCCCCCCTGCACCATTTGGCATGACCATCGCGTAGTGCGACACCGAGGGAAAAGACTACGTGACCGGCACACATCCCGCCCGGACTCGGTCACGGCCACGACCGCCCTCCCCGACCCACTCCTGTGGCGTCTCCTGAGAGCCCTGGCAGGCCGCACATAGGGCGACCGAAACCGTTTGCCGTGCCCCGGCTCTCGCGATCCAGCGGAGGTCTCGTTTCGTAACAAAAACCGACCAGACGGTTTATCTTGCTTCGGCGGATTGTCGTTCACAGCAAAGGAGCCCGCAGGACACGCACCACCCGGTTACTCACAGGCTTGCTCGCCACCTCGGCCCTACTGCTCGGCCTGGGCGTCGCGTCCGCCCTTGCTGACCGAGTTCCGGGCCCGGCCGTACCACCCGCAAAGGTTGTCGGACCGGGCACCACGATCACGTTCGACGACTACACGGAGTACGGCTACTGGTGCACACGGGGCGCCGGCACCGATTCCGCCGGTCGCAAGGTAGGCATCACCGCAGGCCACTGCAACCCGCAGGTAGATCCCGACAACCCAACCAACGACCCCGATCACACCGACGCCGACGCCGACGCCGACGCCGACGGCAACAAGATCCACACCGCGATCGTGGGTCCCGCGCGGGGCACGCACACCTGATCGATTCCGAAACGAGAAACCGGCCCGAGAGCTGAGCTCTCGGGCCGATTCGTCGTTCGGTGACGCCTACTTGTCGGCGTCCCCCGCCATCGCATCGATCAGGCTCTTCGGCCGCATGTCGGTCCAGTTCGCCTCGACGTAGTCGACGCACTCCTGGCGCGAGGAGGGGCCGTGCACCTCGTTCCAGCCCGCCGGGACCTTCGCGAACATCGGCCACAGCGAGTGCTGACCCTCGTCGTTCACCAGCACGAGGAACTGGCCGTCCTCGTCATCGAAGGGGTTGCTCATAGATCTACCTTTCTTTCGTCATGTCCTGAATTCACTTGCGCTCCTCGGTGTTCCACGCCTCGTGCAGCACCTCCCCGATCAGGGAGAGAGAGCTCGGGCCTGCCATGCCCCAATGGGTGGCCGGGGCGCCGTGCGTGATGATGCGGCCGTCCACCCCGTCCCGCCAGGTGGCTGCACCGACGGCGCCGCTGGGATCGTCCTCGAGCGCCGCGAAGTAGTGCAGGTCGCCCTTGAACCTGGGCGGCACATAGCCCTCGATCAGCGTGACGGACTCATCGATCGCCCGCACGGCGGCCGCAACGCGTTCGGCCCCGATGGCGTTGAACGGCGCGGGCAGATTCTCGATGATCCCGGCCAGCATCTCCTCGGACAACTCCTCCAGCAGCGGGTTCTCGCCTGCCTCCAGGCCACCGTCCGCCGTCAGGGCCGGGACCAACCCGCCCAGCAGGTCACCGACGGTCAGATCCCGGTCCACCAGGGTCCCGTCCGCCGGCTGCTGCGCGAAACTGTCCATCATCGCCAACAGTTCGACCTCCTCGCCCACCTCCTGCAGCTGCGCGGCCATGGCGTGCGCGATCATGCCGCCGAGAGACCAGCCGACCAGGTTGTAGGGCCCCTCCGGCTGCACGGTCCGAATCGTCTCGACGTACAACCGCGCCCACGCCTCGATCGACTCCGGCAGGTCCGCGGTCCCGGAGAGCACCGGCGACTGCAGGCCGTACACGCCGCGCTCGCGATCGACGTGCTGTGCCAGTCCGGCGAACGCCCACGAGATTCCGATGACCGGATGCACGCAGAACACCGGCGGCTTGGACCCTCCCGCCCGCAGGGGGATGAGGACATCGAAGGCCGCGTCCTCGGCCAGGTTCTCGAACCCGAGACCGGCCGAGTCGATCCTCGCGGCCAAGGACTCCACCGTCGAATCCGTGAACAGCCACAGCACCGGAACCCGAAGGTCCAGTTCGGCGCCGATCCGAGCCGTCACCTGCGTCGCCAGCAACGAGTTGCCGCCGAGCTCGAAGAAGTCGTCGTCCGCGCCCGCCCGCTCGACCTCGAGCACCTCGGCGAACGCGTCGGCAACGACCTCCTCTGTCCTGGTCGTCGGGGCCCGGAACTCCCGGACCGCGAAGACCGGTTCCGGAAGGGCCTTCCGGTCCAGCTTGCCCACGGGGGTGATCGGGATCTCGTCGAGAACCATGATCGCCGCAGGCACCATGTACGCGGTCAGCGACTGCGCCGCGAACTGGGTCAGCTGCGCGGGATCCACGGTGCGGCCCGCAGCCGGGAGCACATACGAGACGAGCGACGTCGAGCCCGAGGCGGTGGTGTGCCCGATCGTGGCCGCGAACTCCACGTCCTGGTGCGACGACAGCGTGGCGTCGATCTCGCCGAGTTCGATTCGCAGTCCGCGCACCTTGACCTGGAAGTCGGAGCGCCCGAGGTGCTCGACCTGACCGTCTTCGGTCCACCGCACGACGTCACCGGTCCGGTACATCCGCTCGCCGGACGCCCCGTACGGGTTGGCCACGAACCGGTCCGCGGTCAACGCCTGCCGGCCACGGTAACCCCGCGCGAGCCCGACACCGGCAAGGTACAGCTCACCGACCACGCCGACGGGGACCGGCTGCATCCGGTTGTCGAGAACCATCAGGCGCGTGCCCGCGGTGGGCCCGCCGATCGTGATGGGGCCACCCGGCACGAGGGCGCCGGTGCACGTGGCGACGATCGTCGCCTCGGTGGGACCGTAGGCGTTCACGAACCGGCGGCCGACAGCCCACTTCTCCATCAGATCCGGCGGACAGGTGTCCGCCGCCACGATGAGGACCCGCAGCTCGTCCAGCCCCGTCCGATCGACGGAGCCGAGCGCGGCGGGTGTGATCAACGCGTGGGTCACCCTCTCGTGGCGCAGCAGATCGGTCAACTCGGATCCGCCCCACGCGGTCGGCGGCGCGATGACCAGCGTCGCACCCACTCCGACCGCCATGAGCATCTCATAGACGGAGACGTCGAAGCTGGGAGACGCGAGGTGCAGGATCCGCGAGTCCCTGTTTGTCAGGTAGTCGCGCTGCAGGTGGTCACGCACGTTGGCCAGGCCCGCGTGCGTCACGACGACACCCTTGGGCAGACCCGTCGAACCCGAGGTGTAGAGCACGTAGGCCGGGTGCTCGAGTCGCAGTGTCGCGAGCCGGTCCTCTTCCGTGACCGGCGCCGCGGACAGCTCCCGCACACGAGCATCGACCGCGGCATCGTCGAGCGCAGTCCACGGCACCAGCGGCGACAACTGGTCGCTGAACCGCTGCATCGTGACGCCAAGGACCGCACCCGAATCGGCCAGCATGTGTGCCACCCGGTCCGTCGGATAGTTCGGGTCCACCGGCACGAAGGCGGCGCCGGTCTTTGCCACCGCCCACACCGCGAGCACCGAATCAGCCGACCTCGGAATCGCTACTGCCACAGTGGTCTCCGGGCCGGCACCCTGCTCGATCAGCATTCGAGCCAACCGTGAGGAATGCTCGTCCGCCTCCTGGTAGGTCCACCGCTCGCCCTCGAAGGACAGCGCGGTCGCGTCGGGGTCGATCCGCACACCCGCGACGAGGATGTCGGGGAGCAGACGCGGCGCACCGTCGCGCTCGGCGGCAGGCGTCGTCGCGATCGGATCGAGGCGGCTCAGCAGATCCGCCCGTTCCTCGGGTGCCAGGATCTCGATCTCACCGACCGGAACGGAGGGGTCGAGCCGGATCGCCGACAGGATCCGCAGCAGACGCTCCGCGAATCGCGACACCGTGGCCGCGTCGAAGAGGTCGGTTGCGTAGAGGAACTCCGCCGACAGTCCGCCGGCCGCACCGTCCTCGTCGAACAATTCGGCGACGGTGAGCTGCAGGTCGAACTTTGCGACCTGGTCGTCGATCTCCAGTTCGCTCAGCGTCAACCCCGGCAGCTCGAAGCTCGCCGAATCCGCGCTCTGGAAGCCCAATGCGACCTGGAACAGCGGATGCCGCGACGTGGAGCGGGCCGGCTCCAGCACCTCGACGAGCCGCTCGAACGGCAAGTCCGCGTTGGCGAACGCCGACAGATCGGTGTCCCGGGCGCCTTCCAGCAGTTCGCCGAAGCTCGCGCCCGCGGCCACGGTCGTCCGCAACACGAGGGTGTTGACGAACATGCCGACGAGATCGTCCAGCTCCCGCTCGCCCCGGCCGCCGATGGGCGTACCGATCGAGATGTCGTCGGTCCCGGACAGCCGCGCCAGCAGCACCGCGAGCGCCGAGTGCAACACCATGAACAGGGTCGAATTGTGCTGGTGCGCGATATCGGTCAACGCACGGTGGAGGTCGGCGTCGATCGTGAATGCCTTCGTGGCACCGCGGTTCGACGACTGTACCGGCCGCGGCCGGTCCGTGGGCAGGTCCAACTGATCCGGCAGCCCGGACAGCTGCCGAGTCCAGTAGGCCAGCTGGCTCGAGATCAACGACTGCGGGTCGTCCTCGTTGCCGAGCACCTCCCGCTGCCACATCGTGTAGTCCGCGTACTGCACCGCCAGCGGCGTCCAGCCGGGCGTCGTGCCTGCGGACCGTGCCGCATACGCCACCATCACGTCGCGAGCCAGCGGACCCATCGAGAGAGCATCGCCTGCGATGTGGTGAACCACCAGCACCAGCACGTACTCGGGCATTTCGGTTGCGGTGTGCTCGACCCGCAACAGGGCTGCGCGCACCGGAACCTCGGCCGTCACGTCGAAGCCCGTCGCCACGGTCCTGATCACCCGATCGATGAGGTTCGACTCCGGTACCGTCGCGACGACCAACTCGGGAACAGCCTGCTCCGCGGGAAGAATCACCTGGTGGCCGATCCCGTCCACTGCCGGGTAGACCGTTCGCAGCACCTCGTGCCGCGCGACCACATCGGCGATCGCCGCGCGCAGCGCCGGGACGTCCAGCTCACCGGACAGCCGCACGGCAGCCGGAATGTTGTACGCCGCCGACGTCGTGTCGAACTGGTTGACGAACCACATCCGCGACTGCGCGGTCGAGAGCGGAATCCGCTCAGGCCGCTCCCCCGCCGTCAACGCGATCCGGCCGCCGCTCCTCGCGGAGACGTCCAGCCGCGCGGCGAGCAGCTCGACGGTGGTTGCCTCGAAGAGCTCACGCACCGCAACGCGCGTGTCGAGCGCACCGCCCAGGCGTGCGGCGACCTGCATCGCGACCAGCGAGTTGCCGCCCAACTCGAAGAAGTCATCGTCCAGGCCGACCTGTTCGAGCCCGAGCACCTCCGCGAAGGTCGCGGCCACCAGTCGCGCGGACGCGGTCTCCGGTGCCCGGTACGCCCTGGCCTCGAACAGCGGCGCAGGCAGCGCCTTGCGGTCCAGCTTGCCCGACGAGTTCAGCGGGAACTCGTCCAGCACCACGACGGCCGCCGGAACCATGTAGGTGGGCAGCGAGGTCGACGCGAAGCCGACGAGGTCGGCGGGCACCACGTGGGAGCCCTGCGCGGGCACCACATAGGCCACCAACTGATCGCCGGTGGCGGTCGAGACCACCAGCACGGCCGCCTGCAGCACCGACTCGTGCGACAGCAAGGCCGTCTCGATCTCGCCCAGCTCGATGCGCTGGCCGCGGAACTTGACCTGGAAGTCGGTGCGACCGATGTAGCCGAGTTCGCCCTCCGGTCCCCAGAACACCAGGTCGCCGGTGCGATACATCCGCTCGCCACGCTCGCTGAACGGATTCGCCACGAAACGATCCGAGGTCAGGTCGACCCGTCCGTAGTAACCGCGCGCCAGCTGGTCACCCGCCAGGTACAGCTCGCCCGGCACCCCGACGGGGACCGGCCGCAGCCGCGAGTCGAGCACGAACACCTGCGAGTTCCATTGCGGCCGTCCGATCGACACCGCGGCCGCGTGGCCGTCTCCGGTCACCTCGCGGTAGGTGATCGACACGGCGGCCTCGGTCGGCCCGTACAGGTTGTGCAGCCGGGCCGGGCTGATCTCCGCGAACGCGCGCACCGTCTCGGCAGGCAACGCCTCACCGATCACGAACACGTGCCGCAGGGAGGCGAGCGCCGCACCGGATGCGTACTCCGCGAACACGGTCAGCATCGACGGCACGAAGTCCGTGACCGTGACCGAGTGCTCGGCGATCTTCTCGGCGACGTACATGGGGTCGCGGTGACCATCGGGCGTCGCCACCACGAGGGTGGAGCCGACGCGCAACGGCATGAACCAGCCCCACAACGACACGTCGAACGTGGTCGCGGTCTTCTGCAGGTAGACATCGGAGCCGTCGAGCAGGTACTCGCCCTGCATCCATTCCATCTGGTTCACGATCGCGCCGTGGCTGACCGCGACACCCTTCGGCTTGCCGGTCGACCCGGACGTGAAGATCACGTACGCCGGGTGCGAGGGCAGCAGGACCGACGAGCGATCCGCGTCGGTCACCGGCTCGGCCGAATACCCCGACACGTCCACCTCGTCGATCCGCAGGACCGACCTGTCCCCCGGAACCTGGAAATCATCCCGCGCGGTGGTCAGGACGCAGGCCGGACCGGCGGTCTCGAGGATGTGACCGATCCGCTCCACCGGATGGTCCGGATCGACCGGCACGTAGGCACCGCCCGCCTCGAGCACCGCATAGATGCCAACCACGAGATCGAGCGAACGACGGATGGACAAGGCCACCAACGACTCCGGCCGAACGCCCTCGGCGATCAACAGCCGCGCCAACCGGGCGACCCTTGCTCCGAATTCTGCGTAGGTCAGTGACTCGCCCTCGTACACCACGGCGGTGGCGTCGGGGGTGGCGGCGGCCTGACGACGGAACCCGTCCAGCAAGCGCTGCCCGGTGGGCAGCTCGTACGCCGAATCGTTCCAACCCTCGAGCATCACCGCGCGCTCGGCGGGTTCGAGCAACTCCACATCGCCGACCCGTGCCGACGGGTCCGAGGCGATCGCCTCGAGCATCCGGGTGAACCGTTCGCCGAACCGGCGGATGGTCGACTCGTCGAACAGGTCGGTGGCGTAGGCCAGGTGCACCCGGATCCCGCCGGGCATCCCGTCGGGGCCGTGGTTCTCCGACACCGTGACCTGCAGGTCGAACTTGGCGATCTCCTCGTCGAACTCGACGCTGGAGACCGTGAGCCCGTCCAGCTCGAGGCTCTGCTTGGCGAGATTCTGGAAGAACAGAGCCACCTGGAACAGCGGATGCCGCGCCTGCGACCGCGTCGGGTTGAGCACCTCGACCAGCCGCTCGAAGGGCACCTCCGAGTGTCCGAACGCACCCAGATCCGTCGTCCGGACACCTGCGAGCAGCTCCGTGAACGACTGCGCCGGATCGACTTCCGCCCGCAGCACCAGCGTGTTCACGAACATGCCGACGAGATCGTCCAGCGCGGCGTCGCCGCGCCCGGCGATCGGCGCACCGATCGCGATATCGGTGGTCCCCGACAGCCGCGCCAACAGCGCCGCCAGCGCGGCGTGCACCACCATGAACACGGTGGCGCCCTGATCGCGGGCAACGGCACCGAGCGCGGCATGCAGATCCGCGTCGAGGTCGAAGCCGATCGCCGCACCGCGGTTCGAGGCGATGGCCGGCCGCGGCCGATCGGACGGGAGATCCAGCTGGGCGGGCAACCCGGCCAGTGCCTGCGTCCAGTATCCGAGCTGACGCGAGATCAGCGACTCCGGATCGTCCTCCGAGCCGAGCACCTCCCGCTGCCACAGGCTGTAGTCCGCGTACTGGACCGACAGCGGCTCCCACGACGGCGCTACGCCCATGGTCCGGGCGGCGTAGGCCAGCATCAGATCGCGCACCAGAGGGCCCATCGAGAACCCGTCGGCGGCGATGTGGTGCACCACGAAGACGAGGATGTGCTGGTCGGCTGCGGAGGCGTCGTCCACGACGCGCAGCAACGCGACCCGCAGCGGGACATCGACGGTGACGTCGAATCCGGTGGTCACGATGGACGCCGCGCGTTCGAGCAGTTCGCCCGCCCTGACCGGAACCGGGGTCAGGTCAGCGGTGATCTCGTCGACCGGCCGGATCACCTGATGTCCGGTGCCCCCGTGCTCCGGGTACACCGTGCGCAGGATCTCGTGCCTGGCCACCACGTCGGCGAACGCCGCCCGCAGCGCCGCCACGTCGAGATCGCCCGCCAGCCGGACCGCGGCCGGGATGTTGTTGACCGCGCTGGCATGGTCGAACCGGTTGAGGAACCACATCCGTTGCTGCGCAAGCGACAGCGGGATCTGCTCCGGACGCTCCTGCGGGGTGAGCGCAATCCGTCCGCTGCCCGCCTGCGTCCCGACGAGTACTGCGAGAGCCTCGACGGTCGATGCCTCGAACAGCGCGCGCACCGGCACCGTGGTGTCGAGCGCCGCACCGAGCCGCGCCGCGGCCTGGGTGGCGATCAGTGAGTTGCCACCGAGTTCGAAGAAGTCGTCCTCGGCGCCGACCCGCTCGGCACCGAGGAGATCCGCGAAGGTCGCCGCGACGATCTCCTCGATCGGTGTCGCCGGGGCACGGTAGACCCGCGCCTCGAAGGCCGGCGCGGGCAGGGCCTTGCGGTCCAGCTTGCCCGACGCGTTGAGCGGGAACTCCTCGAGCACCACGAACGCCGACGGCACCATGTACGCGGGCAGCGTCGCGGCCAGCGCGGTCTTCACCGCACCGGTCTCGACCACCGCGTCCGGTGCTGGCACGACGTAGCCGACCAGCCGCTCACCCGCGATCGGATCCCGGAGCAGGACGACCACCGACTGGGCTACCTCGGGCAGGTTGGTCAGCGCGGCCTCGATCTCGCCGAGCTCGATGCGCAGACCGCGCAGCTTCACCTGGAAGTCGGTTCGCCCGATGTACTCGACCTCCCCGGCGCCGTTCCACTTCACCAGGTCACCGGTGCGGTACATCCGGGAGCCCGGGACGAACGGGCTCGCCACGAAACGATCCGCGGTCAGGTCGGGCCGCTCGACGTAGCCGCGGGCCAGCTGCTCGCCGGCCAGGTACAGCTCACCCGGCACCCCGATCGGCGTCGGCCGCAGTCGACCGTCGAGCACGAACACCTGGGTGTTCCACACCGGCGCACCGATCGGCACGCTCGTCCGGTCCGCCTCGGTGACCTCGTGGAAGGTGACGTCGACGGCGGCTTCCGTGGGCCCGTACAGGTTGTGCAACCCGGCCTGCGGCAGGGCCGCGCGCAGCCGGTCCGCGGTCTCGGCGGGCAGCGCCTCACCCGAGGCGAACACCCGCACGAGCGAACGTGCCTGTACTGCACTCGGTTCGGCGGCAAAGACCGCCAGCATCGACGGAACGAAGTGCATCGTGGTCACCGACTCGGCCACGATCGTCCGCGCCAGGTACGCGGGGTCGCGGTGACCGTCCGGCACGGCGATCACCAGGCGAGCGCCCACCTGCAGCGGCCAGAACAGCTCCCACACCGACACGTCGAAGGTCACCGGGGTCTTCTGCAGGACGACGTCGTCGCCGCCGAGCCCGTACTGACCCTGCATCCAGACCAACCGGTTGACGATCGCGCCGTGTGAGACCGCGACACCCTTCGGACGGCCGGTGGATCCGGACGTGAAGATCACGTAGGCCGAGTGGTCCGGCCGCAACGACGCAACCCGCTCCGCGTCCGTGATCGATCCGCCGTCCACATCACCGAGTTCCAGCTCATCGATGCACAGGATCGGCCGCGCACCCGCGCGGTCGAAGCCGTCCCGTGACGTGGAAAGCACGCACACCGGCTTCGCCGTGTCGAGGATGTGGCCGATCCGCTCGGCCGGCTGATCCGGATCCAGTGGCACATAGGCCGCGCCCGCCCGGACCACCGCGTAGATCGCGATCATCATCTCGAGGGAGCGGCGAATCCCGATCGCCACCATCGACTCCGGGCCCACGCCCATCCGGATGAGGTGGCGCGCCAACCGGTTCACCCGGTCGTCGAACTCCGCGTAGGTCAGCGAGGCGGACTCGAAGGTGAGCGCGATCGCATCCGGCGTGCGGGCGACCTGCTCGTCGAACAGGTCGACCAGCGTCTGCGGTGCGACCAGCTCGTCGGTGGCGTTCCAGTCGAAGAGCACCCGCTCGAGCTCGTCCTCGCCGAGCAGCTCGATGTCACCGACCAGTGTCCCCGGCGCCACGACGACGGCGCGCAGGATCCGCACGAGCCGCTCCGCGAAGGTGGACACGGTCGCCGCGTCGAACAGGTCGGTGGCGTACCGCAACGCGCCACCCATCGCGTTCGTCTCGTCGATCCCCTCGGCGATCACCAGGGTCAGATCGAACTGCGTCACCTCGACCTCGTGTGCCACCGGGCTGATCGTCAGATCAGGCAGCTCGAAGCTGGTGTCGGTACGGGACTCGAACGTCATCGACGCCTGGAACAGCGGCGAATGGGACTGTGAGCGAGCCGGGTTGAGCACATCGACGAGGCGCTCGAAGGGCACCTCGGCGTGTTCGAACGCCGCCAGGTCGGCCATGCGGACCTGGCCGAGCAACTCAGCGAAGGCCACGTCGGACGCAACGTCGGTGCGCAGCACCAGGGTGTTGACGAACATGCCGATCAACTCGTCCAGCGCGGCGTCGCTGCGCCCCGCGATCGGCGTGCCTATCGCGATGTCTGCGCTGCCGGTCAACCGGGCCAACAGCACCGCGTACGCGGCGTGCACGACCATGAATGTGGTGACGCCGTGTGCACGGGCCAACGCCTCGATGCCCGAGGCGAGCTCGGCGTCGATGTCGAACTCGAGCCGCGCTCCGCGGCCCGACGACACGGCCGGACGGGGCCGGTCGGTAGGCAGCTCGAGCACGTCCGGCAGGCCGGCAAGGGCATTCTTCCAGAACGCGATCTGCCGCGCGGCCAGTGACTGTGCGTCGTCCTCCGAACCGAGCACTTCGTGCTGCCACAGCGTGAAGTCGGCATACTGCACCGGCAGCGGCGCCCACACCGGGGGCTGTCCGGCGGTGCGAGACGCATAGGCCAGCATCAGGTCTCGAGCCATCGGCCCGGTCGAGACGCCGTCCGCGCTGATGTGATGGACGGCCATCAACAGCACGTACTCGTCGGATCCGACATCGAGCAGCGCACCCCGCACGGGGACCGCGGCGGTCACGTCGAAACCGGCGCCCAGGATCTCGATCACCCGGGCAGACACGTCCTGCGGGTCGACCCGCACCGGCGCCAGGTCGAGCTCGACCTGGTCCGCGGGCACGACCACCTGTACCGGTCCCTCACCGTCGTGCGGGAACACGGTCCGCAGCGACTCGTGCCGTTCGAGTACGTCACGAACCGCGAGGTCGAGCGCCTCGACGTCGAGGCTGCCCTGCAAGCGGATCGCCAGCGGGATGGTGTACGCGGACGAGGACGGATCGAACTGATTGAGGAACCACATCCTGTTCTGCGCCAACGACAACGGGATACGGTCCGGCCGCGGCCGGGCGACGAGGGCCGGCGCCGAGGACGACGCCGCGGCCGCCTCGGCCCGCTCGGCCAGTCCGGCCACCGTCGAGGCCTCGAACACCGCACGCACACCGAGCCCGCAGCCGAGCGCGGCATCGACCCGCGACACGAGTCGCATCGCCAGGAGCGAGTTGCCACCGAGAGCGAAGAAGTCGTCATCGGCGCCGACACGCTCGACTCCGAGCAGTTCCGCGAACACCGCCGCCACCGCGACCTCGGCGGCGGTGCCGGGCTCGCGGAACTCGACGGTCGCCGTCGTGAAGTCCGGCTCCGGCAGCGCCTTGCGGTCGACCTTGCCCGCACTGCTGAGCGGGAACTCGTCGAGCACCAGGATCTGCGACGGCACCATGTACGCGGGCAGTTCTGCCGCCACTGCGGCGCGCAGTTCGGACGCCGTAGCCGACGCCCCCGGTCGCGCGCTCACGTAGCCGACCAGGTGCTCACCGGCGTGCCGGCTGCGGACCACGGTCACGACGGCCTGCGCCACCGCCTCGGACCGCATCAACGCCGACTCGATTTCACCGAGCTCGATCCGCAGTCCGCGCAGCTTGACCTGGAAGTCGGTCCGGCCCAGGAACTCCAGCTGACCATCCGCGTTCCACCGCACCAGGTCGCCGGTGCGGTACATCCGCTCGCCCGGGTCACCGAACGGGTCCGCCACGAACCGCTCCGCGGTGAGATCCGCGCGGCCGAGATAGCCGCGAGCAAGCTGGACTCCCGACAGGTACAGCTCACCAGCGGAACCCACCGCAACCGGGTGCAGGCGGGTGTCCAACACCACCGCACGGGCGTTCCAGCTCGGTCCGCCGATCGGCACCGTCACCCGGTCACCGGCCAGACGTTCCACGTCCGGCTCGAAGATGATGCCGACCGTGGTCTCGGTGGGGCCGTAGGTGTTGTCGATGCTGGTCCCGGTCGCAGCGGCGAAGTCCCGCAACAACGCGGGCGAGAGTTCCTCGCCACCGGCGATCACGTACCGCAGCGACTCCAGCGACGAGGCCGCCCCGGCCGACAGGAACATGCTGAGCATCGACGGGACGAACTCGGCGATCGTGATCGACTGCTCGCCGATCAGGCGCGCCAGGTATTCGGGGTCGCGGTGCCCGTCGGGCGTGGCGAGCACGACGCGGCCACCGACCTGCAGGGCGGCGAAGCACTCCCACAACGACACGTCGAACGTGGCGGGGGCCTTCTGCACCACGCGATCCGCCGCGGTCATCGAGTACCGGTCGATGAGCCACGCCAGGTAGTTCGCGATCGACTCGTGACTGACCGCGACGCCCTTGGGCCTGCCGGTCGAGCCCGAGGTGTAGATCACGTAGGCGGTGTTCTGCGGCCGCAACGGCGAACGCCGTTCGGAGTCGGCGACCGGCGCGCCGTCGTAGTCGCTCAGATCCGCCTCGTCGATCACGATCACCGCCTGGTCCGCCGCCAGGCAGCCCCGGTCCCTGCTGGTGGTCAGCACGCACACCGGTGCCGCGGACTCGAGCACGTACTCGGTGCGCTCGGCCGGGTGGTCGGGGTCGATCGCGACGTACGCGCCACCCGCCTTGACGATCGCGTACATGCCGACCATCAGCTCCACCGAGCGGCGCACCGCGAGGCCGACCAGCGCTTCGGGGCCGACTCCTTCGGCGATCAGCCTGCGCGCCAATCGGTTCGCCCGCTCATCGAACTCGCGGTAGCTCAGCTCTTCGCCCTCGAACACCAAGGCCACCGAGTCGGGGGTGCGCGCCGCCTGGCCGTCGAACGGGTCGATCAACGTCATGGGCCCGAGATCGACCGCGGTCTGGTTCCACTCCCGCAGCACCCGCTCGCGCTCGTCGGCCCCGAGCATGTCGACGTCCCCGACCACGGACTCCGGATCCGCGACGGCGGCCCGGAGCACACGCACGAACCGGTCGGCGAAACCGGCCACCGTGGACTCGTCGAACAGGTCCGTGGCGTAGGTGAAGTCGGCAGCCATGCCTGCGGGCTCTCCGTCGGTCGAGATGGCCTCGCCGATCGTCAGATCCAGGTCGAACTGGGTCACCCGCACACCCGGATCGAGGGCGCCGATAGTCAGTCCGGGCAATTCCAGCTCGGTCTGTTGCTGGTTCTGCAACGTCAGCGACACCTGGAACAGCGGCGAGTACGACTGGGACCTCGTCGGGGCGAGAGACTCCACGAGCCGTTCGAACGGCACGTCGGCGTTCCCGAATGCGCCGAGATCACCGACGCGAACCCGCCCGAGGACCTCCGCGAAGGTGTCGGAGGGCTCGACCCGAGTGCGCAGCACCAGGGTGTTGACGAACATGCCGACCAGGTCGTCGAGGGCCGCATCGCCGCGGCCCGCGATCGGGGCGCCGACAGCGATGTCGGTGCTGCCGGACAGTCGGGCGAACAGCACCGCCAGGGCGGCGTGCAGCACCATGAAGGGTGTCGCGCTGTGTTCGCGGGCGATCCGCTCGACACCGGTCCGCAGGCCGTGATCGATCTCGAAGGGCAGCCGCGCCCCTCGGTTGCTGGCGATTGCAGGACGCGGCCGGTCCGTCGGAAGCTCCAGGAGCTCCGGCACGCCTGCGAGAGCGCTCCGCCAGTAGTCCAACTGGACGCTGATCAGGGAGTCCGGATCGTCCTCGGCTCCGAGCAGCCGACGCTGCCACAGCGCGAAGTCTGCGTACTGCACGGCCAGCGGCGACCACGCAGGCGCCTGCCCGGCGCTGCGGGCGACGTAGGCAGCCATCACGTCACGCGTCAGCGGTGCGACGGACCAGCCGTCGCCGCTGATGTGGTGCACGGTGAGCACCAGGACGTGGTCCCGGTCGCCGACCTCGAACAGCGCCGCGCGCAGCGGTACCTCGGCGGTGACGTCGAAGGGCGCGGACAACACTGCCACGATGCGCTCGAAGATCTCCGCCTCGGCGACGGCGACCGGACGCAGATCCGGGACCGCCTGTGCCGCAGGCACAATGAGTTGCTGGGCCTCGCCGTCGACCTCGGGGTAGACGGTGCGCAGCGACTCGTGGCGTTCGAGCACGTCCACCACCGCGGCCTGCAGCGCATCGGTGTCGAGGTCGCCGGCGAGCCTGATCGCCACCGGGATGTTGTAGGCCGCCGAGTCGGGCTCGAAGCGGTTGATGAACCACATCCGCTGCTGAGCCAGCGACAGTGGCAGTCGCTCCGGGCGCTCCTGGGCGACCAGCGCCGCCCGGGCACCACGACCACTGATCTGCTCCACGGCCCTCGCCAGGCCGGCAACCGTCGAGGCGTCGAACAGCGTAACGACCGGCACCGAGGTGTCGAACGCCACGCCAAGCCGCGCGGTGACCTGGGTGGCGATCAGCGAGTTGCCGCCGAGGTCGAAGAAGTCGTCGGCGGCGCCGACCTGCTCGAGATCGAGCACGTCGGCAAAGACCTCCGCGACGACTCGCTCGGCTTCGGTGCTCGGCGCAACGAACTCGCGAACCGCGAAGACGGGCTCCGGCAACGCCTTCCGGTCCAGCTTGCCCACCGGAGTACGCGGGATCTCGTCGAGAACCATGATCGACGCCGGCACCATGTGCGCCGGCAGGATCCGGGCGACGGCCGCCTCGAGCGCGACCACGTCGACGTCGCCCGCTGCCTTCACGTAGGACACCAGCACGGTGGTACCTGCCGGTCCGGGGTGGCCGAGGGTGACCGCGAATTCGATCTGGGGCTGGAGGGCCAGCGCCGCGTCGATCTCGCCGAGCTCGATCCGGAAACCTCGCACCTTGACTTGGAAGTCGGTGCGGCCCAGGTAGTCCACTTCCCCGTCCGCGGTCCAGCGGGCCAGGTCGCCGGTGCGGTACAGCCGCGATCCGGGCTTACCGAACGGATCGGCGACGAAGCGGTCCGAGGTCAGGGACGGACGGGCCCGGTAGCCCCGTGCCAGACCCGGGCCGGACAGGTAGAGCTCACCGACGACGCCAACCGGCACCGGACGCAGCCGGCCATCGAGGATGGTGCTGCGGATGCCCGCGGTCGGCCTACCGATGGTGATGTGCTGGCCCGGGGTCAGTGCGTCGGTGCGCGTCGCGATGACGGTGGCCTCGGTCGGACCGTAGGCGTTGATGAACCGCCGACCGGGCGCCCAGCGCGCCATCAGCTCCGGCGGGCAGGCCTCACCTGCGACCGCGACGGTCACGAGTTCATCGAGGCCGCGGTGGTCGACGGTCGCCAGCGCGGCGGGCGTGATCACCATGGTGGTGACCCGCTCACGGCGAAGCAACTCGGCCAGCTCGACGCCGCCCCAGACGTCCGGCGGCGTGACCACCATGGTCGCGCCGACGCCGTATGCCAGCAACAGCTCGTAGACGGAGACGTCGAAGCTCGGCGAGACCACGTGCAGGGTCCGGGACCGCGCATCGGCCCGGAACGTCGAACGCAGGTGGTCCCGCAGGTTGGCCAGTCCCTCGTGCGTGACCACGACGCCCTTGGGCAACCCGGTCGAGCCGGAGGTGTAGATGACGTACGACGGATGCTGCGGCCGGAGCGGCCGGGTCCGGTCCGCGTCGGTGACCGGAGCCGCGGACTGCGCGGCCGCACCCTCCTCCAGTGTCTCGAGCGCCAGCCACTGCACGGACGCGGGCAGCGTCGGCAGATACGCCTCGGTGGTGACACCGAGCACGGCGCCGGAGTCGGTGACCATGTGGGTGATCCGGTCCGCCGGGTAGTTCGGGTCCACCGGGAGGAACGCGGCACCGGTCTTCGCCACCGCCCACACCGTCAGGATCGAGTGCACCGAACGACGGATGGCGACCGCGACGGTCGTCTCCGGGCCGGCACCGTACTCGCGGAGCGCACGCGCCAGGCGCGAGGAGCGCTCGTCGAGCTCGCGGTAGGTGAGATCGCCGTCCTCGCCGACCAGTGCGATCGCCGCGGGGTCGAGAGCCGCAGCGGCCGCGAGGATGTCCGGCATCAGCTGCGGGCCGACCGCACCCGACGCCCCGCCGGGGCGCCCGACGGTCTCGGCGTCATGGCGGGCGATCAGGTCGGACCGCTCCGAAACGGTGAGGACCTCGAGATCACCGACCGGGCGCTGCGGATCGGTCAGCGCGCCGTCGAGGATCCGGACGAAGCGGTCCGCGAAGCCCCGCACTGTCGCCGCATCGAAAAGGTCGGTGGCGTAGCCGAACTCGGCCAGCATCTCGGTCGGCTGTGCACCGGGCCGGAGGGTCAACTGCAGGTCGAACTTCGCGCCGCCGATCCGAGCGTCCTCCGCGGACACCGTCAGACCGGGCAGCTCGATCTGGGACTCGCCCATGTTCTCGAACGAGAGCGCCACCTGGAACAGCGGGTGCCGGGCCGTCGACCGAGCCGGGTTCAGTGCCTGGACCAGCTGCTCGAACGGCACTTCGGCCTGGCCGAAGGCCGCCAGGTCTCGGCTGCGGACCTGGCTGAGCAGGGCGTCGAACCCGACGGCCGGGTCGACCTCGGTGCGCAGCACGAGGGTGTTGACGAACATACCGATCACGTCGTCGAGCGCCTGCTCGCCACGACCGGCGACGGGGGTGCCGACGGCGATGTCGGTGGTGCCGGACAGCCGCGACAGCAGCACGCTCAGCGCCGCGTGCACGACCATGAACGTGGTGACGCCCCGACGTCGGGCGTAGTCGTGCAGAGCCTCGAGCGTGGTCGCGGGGATCTCGAAGGCGACCCGGTCACCGGCGAACGTCTGCGCGGCCGGACGGGGTCGGTCCGACGGCAGGTCGAGCTGGTCCGGCACTCCGTCCAGCGCCTCGCGCCAGTGGTTGATCTGGCGGGCCAGCAGGCTGTCGGGATCGTCCTCGTTGCCGAGCACCGCGCGCTGCCAGAGGCTGTAGTCCGCGTACTGCACTGCCAGCGGAGCCCAGTCCGGCGCCGCCCCGGCCGTGCGGGCCGAGTAAGCCAGCACCACGTCACGAGCCAGCGGGGCCATCGAGAATCCGTCCGCGGCGATGTGGTGAACCACCACCAGCAACACATGCTCGGTAGGACTGACCCGGTACAGGCGCACGCGCAGCGGCACCGCGTCGGTGACATCGAAACCGGTGCCCATCTCCGTGGCTGCGGCCGTCACCAACCCGGCCTCGTCGACGTCGATCGGGACCAGCTCGACGGCCACCTCGGTCACCGGCAGGATCACCTGCGACGGTCCTTCCGGCCCGTCCGGGTACACGGTGCGCAGCACCTCGTGCCGGGTGAAGACGTCCGCGACCGCGGCCCGCAGCGCGGCCAGGTCCAGGGTCCCGGTGAGTCGGATGCCGGCCGGCACGTTGTAGGCCGCCGAATCCGGAGCAATCCGGTTGAGCACCCACATCCGCTGCTGTGCCAGCGAGAGGGGGATCCGTTCCGGACGCTCCCCTGCCACCAGTGCGATCCGGTCGCCTGCACCGACGTGCGCCTGCACCCGCGCGGCCAACTCGACCACGGTCGGGGCCTCGAACAGCCAGGCCACCGGGATCTGGGTGTCGCGCGCGGCGCCCAACCGGGCGGCGACCTGGGTGGCGATCAGCGAGTTGCCGCCGAGAGCGAAGAAGTCGTCATCGAGACCGACGGCGTCGAGGCCGAGCAGGTCGGCGTAGACACCGGCCACCAGCTGTTCCGCCTCGGTGCCGGGCTCCCGGAACTCCGCAGCCTCGAACTCGGGCTCCGGCAGCGCCTTTCGGTCGATCTTGCCGTTGATGTTCAGCGGCAGCGCCTCGAGGACCACGAATGCCGCCGGAACCATGTAGCTCGGCAACGCCCCCGCCACGGCGGCCTTCAGGTCGGCGGTGTCGAGCACCGCACCGGCGGCAGGCACCAGGTACGCCACCAGACGGTCCCCGGTGCGCTCGTCCGATCGCGCGGTCACCACGGCGGCGGCGACCGACGCCTCTCGGGTGAGGGCGGACTCGATCTCACCGAGCTCGATCCGGAAGCCGCGCACCTTGACCTGGAAGTCGCCGCGCTCGAGGTATTCGAGTTCGCCGTCCTGGCGCCAACTGACCAGGTCGCCGGTGCGGTACATCCGCTCACCCGATGCCCCGAACGGGTTGGCCACGAAGCGATCCGCGGTGAGGTCCGCACGGCCGTGGTAGCCCCGTGCGAGCTGCGCTCCGGCCAGGTAGAGCTCCCCCGCGACCCCAACGGGAACCGGGTTCAGGCGACCGTCGAGCACGAACACTCGGGTGTTCCACTCCGGGACGCCGATCGGCACCGACGCGATATCGGCGTCGGTGACCTCGTGCGCAGTCACCGACACCGCGGCCTCGGTCGGGCCGTACAGGTTGAACAGGCGGGCAGCGTTCGCCGCCAGGAAGTCCTGCGCCGCGGCAGCGGGCAATGCTTCGCCGATCGCGAGCACGCGACGCAGCGAATCAGACAACGCCGCACCGGAAGCCGCCGCCGAGAGCATCGACACCGTCGAGGGCACCGCGTGCAGCGTGGTCACCCGCTGGGCACGCAGTAGGTCCAGCAGGTAGCCGGGATCCTGCTGGCCGCCCGGCTTTGCGATGACCATCCGGCCACCGGAGACCAGCGGGGACCAGAACTCCCACACCGACAGGTCGAAGGTCGCCGCGGTCTTGAGCAGCACCGAATCCGACCCGTCGAGCCCGAAAGCGTTGTTCTTCCACACCAACTGGTTGACGATCGCGGAATGACTGACCGCGACGCCCTTGGGCTTGCCGGTCGAGCCGGAGGTGAAGATCACGTACGCCGGGTGCTCCGGACGCAGCGGACGGATCCGCTCGGCGGCCTGCACCGGTCCGGCGGGGAATCCGGTCAGGTCGGCGCTGTCCAGGAAAAGGACAGACCTGTCCCCTGCATCGCGGAAATCATCTCGCGCGGTGGACAATACGCAGACCGGTGCCGCGGTCTCCAGGATGTGACCGGTCCGTTCCGCCGGCTGGTCGGGATCGACCGGCACGTAGGCGCCACCGGCCTGGACCACCGCGTACATGCCGACCACCAGGTCGATCGACCGACGCATGGCGAGGACGACCAGGGATTCCGGTCCCACGCCGAGCTCGATCAGCGCGCGGGCGACGCGGTTGACGCGCGCGTCGAACTCGCGGTAGCTCAGTTCCGTGCCGTCGAACCACAGCGCCGGTGTATCCGGGGTCGCCAAGGCCTGGGCACGGTAGAGATCGGCCAGGGTCTGGTCCGCGACGTCCGCACGGGTCTCGTTCCAGCCCGTCAGCACCTGCGTGCGTTCGGCCTCGTCGAGGACCTCGATGTCGCCGACTGCGGTGTCCGGCTTCGCGACTCCGACCTCGAGCACCCGCACGAACCGGTCCGCAAAGCGCTCGACCGTCTGCTGGTCGAAAAGGTCCGTGGCGAAGTGGAACAGCGCCTCGACACCGTCGGGAGAACCGTCGGCGGCGAATCGTTCGACGAGGAACAGCTGCAGGTCGAACTGGGTGATGCCGTTGTCCACGTCCAGTGCCGACACTGTGAGACTGGGCAGTTCCAGACTCGTCTGTGCGAGGTTCTGAAACGAGAACCCGACCTGGAACAGCGGGTGCCGGGCCGTGGACCGGGTGGGGTTGAGGACCTCCACGAGGCGTTCGAACGGCACGTCGGCGTTGCCGAAGGCCGCGAGGTCCGCATCCTTCACCGTGGCCAACAGCTCGGCGAAGGACTTGCCGCCGTCCACCGCGGTTCGCAGGACGAGGGTGTTGACGAACATGCCGATCAACCCGTCCATCGCGGCCTCGCCGCGACCGGCCGTCGGTGTGCCGACAGAGATGTCGTCGGTTCCGGACAGCCGGGCCAGCAGCACCGCCAGCGCGGTGTGGGTGGCCATGAAGACCGTGGCCCCCTCGCCGCGAGCGAACTCGGCAAGGTCCTTGTGCAGCTGCCTGTCCAGCTCGAAGACCACCCGGCCGCCCCGGTTGGACCGCACGGCGGGCCGGGGCCGGTCACTCGGAAGGTCGAGCTGGTCGGGGCTGCCGGCGAGCGTGCGCTGCCAGAAGTCGAGCTGCTGC
This sequence comes from Rhodococcus sp. OK611, assembly GCF_003050885.1. Taxonomy (NCBI): domain Bacteria; kingdom Bacillati; phylum Actinomycetota; class Actinomycetes; order Mycobacteriales; family Nocardiaceae; genus Rhodococcus; species Rhodococcus sp. OK611. Next base: position 182,990 of record NZ_QAOZ01000005.1, on the reverse strand, counting down.
CCGGCCACCGACCGCGGATCCGATTCGTCCCCGAGTACCCGTCGCTGCCAGAGCGCGTAATCGGCGTACTGCACCGGAAGCTCCACCCAGGCAGGCGCAGTCCCGCCGAGCCGGGAGGTATACGCGGTCATGATGTCACCGACGAACGGCGCGATCGACGAACCGTCTGCCGCGACGTGATGGATGACCGCGGCCAGGACGTACTCGGTCGCCGACAGCTGGAACAGGGCGATCCGAAGCGGGATCTCTGCCGTCACGTCGAACCGGGTGGTCGCGAGTTCGTACAGCCGCTGGGGCAGTTCCTCGGAGTCCACCCGGATCTGGGTCAGAGCCGGGACCGCGTCCGCGGGCGCCGCGATGACCTGAATCGGGCCGTCCTCGGTCTCCGGGTAGTGGGTACGCAGCGACTCGTGCCGCGCGGCCACGTCCGCGAGTGCGACCTCCAGCACCGCGATGTCGAGCGCGCCGGTCAGTCGAATCGCCATCGGGATGTTGTAGGCAACCGACTGCGGGTCGAATCGGTTGAGGAACCACATCCGCTGCTGCGCCAGCGACAGCGGAATCCGTTCCGGCCGGGGCTGGGCCACCAGTTCCGGACGCGCTCCACTGCCCGCGAGGCCTGCGACTGCGGACGCCAGAGCGGCGACGGTCGTCGCCTCGAACAGCAGTCGCACCGGCACCCGGGCCTCGAATGCGGCACCCAGTCGCGCCGTCACCTGCGTGGCGATCAGCGAGTTGCCACCGAGCTCGAAGAAGTCGTCGTCCAAACCGACCCGCTCGAGACCGAGCACCTCGGCGAACACGGTCGCGACAAGCTCCTCCTCACGCGTCGACGGAGCCCGATACGCGGTCGCCTCGAAAACCGGTGCGGGCAACGCCTTCCGGTCCAGCTTCCCGACCGGAGTCAACGGAATCCCGTCGAGCACCATCACCACCGCAGGCACCATGTGCCCGGGCAACGACTCCGCCAACGCCGCCTTCAACGCAGCCGGCTCCAGAACGACCCCGTCCGAACCGAGCACATACGACACCAACGACGTCGTCCCACCCACACCCTGGTGACCCACGGTGACCGCGAACTCCACACCCGACAGCGCCGACAGCGCCGCATCGATCTCACCGAGCTCGATCCGGAACCCACGCACCTTCACCTGGAAGTCACTACGACCCAGGTAGTCCAGATCACCATCGGCAGTCCACCGCACCAGATCACCGGTCCGGTACATCCGATCACCCACCACCCCGGTGGGATCCGCCACAAACCGGTCCGCCGTCAACCCCGGCCGACCCCGGTAACCACGAGCCAACGCCGGCCCCGCCAGGTACAACTCACCGACAACACCGACCGGAACCGCACGCAGGCGACCGTCCAGCACCATCGCCCGCACTCCGCGCACCGGGGGTCCCAGTGTGATCGGCTTTCCGGGGACCAGTGGGGCGGTGGTCGTGACGACGATGGTGGCCTCGGTCGGACCGTAGCCGTTGAGGAAGATGTGGTCGTCGGCCCACCGTGCCATCAACTCCGGCGGGCAGGCCTCACCACCGACACCGACCACCCTCAGGTCCGGCAACTCCTCCGGCTCGACGCTGGCGAGCGCGGCCGGGGTCATCATCACGTGGGTCACCCGTTCGCGGCGCAGCAGGTCGACGAGGTCGGCGCCGCCGTACACGGTGGTCGGCGCGATGACCAGCGTCGCGCCGGCGCCCGCGGCGAGGAGCATCTCGTTGACGGAGATGTCGAAGCTGGGCGACCCGATGTGCAGCGTCCGGTCGTCGGCCGAGATCCAGTAGTCCGCCTGCTGGTAGACGCTGAAGTTCGCCAGACCGGTGTGGCTGACGACCACGCCCTTGGGCAACCCCGTCGAACCCGACGTGTAGATGATGTAGGCGGGGTTCGTCACCCGCAGCGGGCGGAGTCGGTCGGCGTCGGCGATCGGCGCTGGCGACATGCTCGCGCATCGGCTGTCCATCTCGTCGCCGTCGAGCACCAGCCACGGCACCGAAGCGGGCAGCCCCTCGACATGTGCACCGATCGTGACACCAAGCACCGCACCGCAATCCGTCACCATGTGGGTGACACGGTCGGTCGGATACTTCGGGTCGACCGGCACGAACGCGGCACCGGACTTGGCGACGGCCCAGACCGCGAGGACGGATTCGATCGAACGGGGTATCGCGATCGCGACCGCGGTCTCCGGCCCGGCACCGGCCTCGATCAGGACGCGAGCCAGCCGTGACGACCGCTCGTCGAGTTCCTGATAGGTGACGTCGACGCCCGACAAGGTCAGGGCGACGGCCGACGGCCGCAGCGCCACCGCGGTGGTCAGCACGTCCGCCAAGTTCCTCGGCTCGACATCGGCCCCACCGGTGCGAACCGGAAGGGTGGCGCGTTCCGTGTCGTCGAGGATGTCGATGTCGCCGACGACGACCTCCGGGGCGGAGGCCACGGCCGCCAGCACCCGAACCAGTCGACCACCGAACCCGGCCACCGTGGCCTCGTCGAACAGGTCTGTGGCGTAGCCGAGTTCGACCGCCAGCCCGGCGGGGACGCCGGCCTCGTCGATCGACTCCGACACCGTCACCTGCAGGTCGACCTTGGCCACGTGCGCGTCGAACTCGACCTGGGTCACCGTCAGACCGGGCAGTTCGAGACCGGGGAGCCCCAGGTTCTGGAAGGAGAGCGCGACCTGCGCCAGCGGGGCCCGCGCCTGCGAGCGGGTCGGGGACAGGACGTCCACCAATCGCTCGAACGGTACGTCGGCATTCCCGAACGCGGCGAGATCGACCGACCTGGTCCTATCGAGCAACTCGGCGAATGGCGCACCGGAATCCACCTCGGTGCGCAGCACCAGGGTGTTGACGAACATGCCGACGAGATCGTCCAGCGCCGCCTCGCCGCGACCGGCGATCGGCGCTCCGACCGCGATGTCGCTGGTTCCCGAGAGCCGTGCCAACAACGCGGACAGCGCCGCGTGCACGACCATGAACATCGTCACGCCGCGGTCCCGGGCCAGACCGGCCAGTGCCGCGTGCAGGTCGGCGTCGACCGTGAGGTGGTGCGCTGCACCACGGCCCGAGGCAACCGCAGGCCGCGGCCGGTCACTCGGCAGGTCCAGCTGGTCCGGCAACCCGGACAGCGCGGACTTCCAGTAGTCGATCTGCTTCGCCGCCAACGACTCCGGGTCGTCCTCCGAGCCGAGAACCCCGCGCTGCCACAGCGCGTAGTCGGCGTACTGCACGGCCAGTGGGGCCCAACCCGGCTGCTGACCGGCGACTCGGGCCGAGTAGGCGACCATCAGGTCACGCATCAGCGGCCGCATCGAGAACCCGTCGCCTGCGATGTGGTGCACGACGAACACCAGCACGTGTTCGATGCCGGGTTCGAGGACGAACAGTCGGACGCGCAGCGGGACCTCGACGGTGACGTCGAAGCCGGTGCCGGCCTCGCGCAGGATCTCCGCGAAGAGGTCATCCTCCGCCAGTGGGGTCGGCGCAAGGTCCGGGACGGACTGCTCGGTGGGAACGACGACCTGGATCGGACCGTCGACGGTCTCGGGGTAACGGGTCCGCAGGATCTCGTGGCGATCCACCAGGTCCGCCACTGCGGCCTGCAGGGCCGCGGCGTCGATGGGGCCCGAGAGTCGAATCGCCGCCGGAATGTTGTTCACCGCGGATGCGGTGTCGAACTGGTTCAGGAACCACATCCGTGACTGGGCCGGGGAGAGCGGAACCCGTTCCGGCCGAGGCTGCGCGACCAGTGCGGGCATGGCTCCGCCACCGGCCAGCGCGTCGACAGCGCCGGCCAGTCCCGCCACGGTGGGCGCCTCGAACAGGACGCGCACCGGCACCTTGGTCTCCAGTGCCGCACCGATCCGCGCGGCGACCTGCGCCGCGATCAGTGAGTTGCCGCCGAGGTCGAAGAAGTCGTCGTCCAGACCCGCCCGGTCGAGTCCGAGCACCTCCGCGAACACCCCGGCCACGACGACCTCGCTCGTCGACACGGGGGCACGGAACTCGCGTACTTCCACGGCAGGCGCGGGCAGCGCTCGCCGATCGAGCTTGCCGTTCACGGTCAGCGGAATCTCTTCGAGTACAACGAAGTTCGACGGAACCATGTACTCGGGCAGCACGCCGGCCAATCCCTCGCGCACCGCCCGCACATCCAGACCGGTGGTCTCCTCGGGCACCAGGTACGCCACGATCCGGGCCGAATCGGCGGTATCCTCGCGCACGATCACCGCCACCTGTGCCACGCCCGGCTCCGCCAGCAGCGCGGCCTCGATCTCGCCGAGCTCGATTCGGAAGCCGCGCACCTTCACCTGGTCGTCGGCACGTCCCAGGTACTCGAGCTCCCCGTTGCGGTTCCACCGAGCGAGGTCACCGGATCGGTAGAGCCGGCCCGATCCGAACGGGTTGGCGACAAAACGAATTGCGGACAGATCCGGCCGGCCCAGGTAGCCGCGCGCCAACTGAACGCCGGCCACATACATCTCACCGGGAACTCCGATCGGCACCGGCCGCAGCCGGTGATCGAGCACGAAGACCTGCAGGCCGGCGATCGCCTGACCGACGACGCTGCCGGCGGCCTCCGCGACCGTCCTGGCGTCGAGCGCCCGGAACGACACGTGCACGGTGGTCTCGGTGATGCCGTACATGTTCACCAGCACCGGGGTCTCGCCGCGGCGCCGGTACCAGTCGGACAGCCGAGGCAGCTCGAGCGCCTCACCACCGAAGATCACGTAACGCAGCGCGAGCTCGGCCGGGTTCCGCCGATCGGCCTCCGCCAGCTGGTAGAACGCCGACGGAGTCTGGTTCAGCACCGTCACCCGCTCGCGGGCCAGGAGGTCGAGGAACTGCTCCGGCGAACGCGACGTGTAGTAGTCGACAACCACCAGCGTCCCGCCGTACAGCAGCGGACCCCACAGTTCCCACACCGAGAAGTCGAATGCATAGCTGTGGAACATCGTCCACACGTCGGAGGAATCGAATCCGAACCGGCCCTCGGTGTTGCGCATCAGACGGGTCACCGTCCGATGCGGCACCTGCACGCCCTTCGGGCGTCCCGTAGACCCCGACGTGTAGATCACGTAGGCCACGTTGGCCGGGCGCAGCGGCGCGATTCGGTCCGAATCCTGCACTGCGGCCGACGAATGCGACGACACGTCCACCACGTCGATCTCGACGACCGGCAGGTCAGTCGGCAGATCCATCTCACGGCCGACCGTGGTCACCACGCACACCGGTGCCGCGTCGGCGAGCATGAACGCGATCCGGTCCGCCGGATACGTCGGATCCACCGGCAGGTACCCACCACCGGCCTTGAGCACCGCGAGCAACGCCACCACCAGGTCCGCAGACCTCGGCAGCGCCACCGCCGCGAGCGTCTCCGGTCCCACACCCATCGTGATCAACTCGCGTGCCAGCTGGTTGGCCCGCGCATCGAGCTCCCGGTACGTCAGGGACGCACCGTCGAACCGAACGGCGACGGCATCGGGACGAACCACTGCCGCGGCATCGAATGCCTCGACCAGGGTCGCGTCGACACCCTCGTCGACTCCGGAGGAGTTCCACGACGACAGCAGGGATTCCCGCTCGACGGGCTCGAGCAGGTCGATGTCGCCGACGACGACGGCGATATCGGCCACCACCGCCTCGAGCACTCGCACCCACCGGTTCTCGAACGCCCGCATGGACGGCTCGTCGAACAGGTCGGTCGCATAGGTCAGTTCGGTGACGATCCCAGCGAACTCATCTGCACTGTCAAAGGACTCAGTCAGGTCGAGCTGAAGGTCGAACTTTGCGACCTGCTCGTCGTACTCCAGCGCACGGATGCTGAGTCCGGGGAGTTCCAACTCGGTCTGTCGCTGGTTCTGGAAGGCCAGCGACACCTGGAACAAGGGGTGACGTGCCTGCGAGCGCGCCGGGGACAGCACCTCCACCAACCGCTCGAACGGGACGTCGGCATTGCCGAGGGCAGCCAAGTCGGTCTCCTTGGCCCGGGCGAGCACCTCCGCAAAGCTCGCACCGGGGTCCACCTCGGTGCGCAGTACCAGGGTGTTGACGAACATGCCGACGAGATCGTCGAGCGCCGCGTCACCGCGGCCTGCCACCGGGGTACCGACCGCGATGTCCGTGGTTCCGGAGAGCCTGGCAAGCAACACCGACAGGGCCGCGTGCACGACCATGAACAGGGTCACGCCCTGCTCGCGAGCGACCCGATGCAGTTCCCGCTGCAGCGACGGCGCCAGCGTGAAGCGGTTCGTGGCGCCCCGATACGAGGCAACCGCGGGCCGCTGCCGATCGGCCGGCAGGTCCAGCTGGTCCGGCAATCCCGACAGCACGGACTTCCAGTGGTCGAGCTGCGTCACCGACAAGGACTCCGGGTCGTCCTCGGAGCCGAGCAGCTCATGCTGCCACAGCGCGAAGTCGGCGTACTGCACCGGCAGCGGCACCCACGCGGGCTCGACGCCCTGCGTCCGCGCCGAGTAGGCGACCATCACATCGCGGGCCAGGGGCGCCATCGACCAGCCGTCACCACTGATGTGGTGCACCACCATCGCCAGCACGAACTCGCCGGCGGCGCCGTCCGCACCGGCCACCCGGAACAGGGCGACGCGCAGCGGAACCTGCACGGTGACGTCGAAGCCCTTGGAGAAGAAGCCGACCAGCGTCTGGGGCATTTCGGAGGCCGCGACGACGACCGGTGCGAGCTCGGGAGCGACGTCTTCGGCGTCCAGGATCATTTGCCGCGGGACCGAATCGACCTCTGGGAACAACGTCCGCAGCGACTCGTGCCTACCGATGACGTCGGCGATGGCGGAGCGCAGCGCAGCGACGTCCAACTCACCCGAGAGAGAAAGGGCCAACGGCAGGTTGTACGCGGTCGACTCGGGATCGAACTTGTTGAGGAACCACATCCGCTGCTGCGCGGCGGACAACGGAATCAGGTCCGGGCGGGGGCCCGCTGCCAACGCCTTGCGGCCGACTCCGGCCAGGTCCTCGACGCGGGCGGCGAGTGCCTCGACGGTCGCCGCCTCGAAGAGCAGTCGAACCGGGACGACGGTGTCCAGTGCGGCACCCAGTCGCGCCGTCACCTGCGTGGCGATCAGCGAGTTGCCACCGAGCTCGAAGAAGTCGTCGTCCAAACCGACCCGCTCGAGACCGAGCACCTCGGCGAACACGGTCGCGACAAGCTCCTCCTCACGCGTCGACGGAGCCCGATACGCGGTCGCCTCGAAAACCGGTGCGGGCAACGCCTTCCGGTCCAGCTTCCCGACCGGAGTCAACGGAATCCCGTCGAGCACCATCACCACCGCAGGCACCATGTGCCCGGGCAACGACTCCGCCAACGCCGCCTTCAACGCAGCCGGCTCCAGAACGACCCCGTCCGAACCGAGCACATACGACACCAACGACGTCGTCCCACCCACACCCTGGTGACCCACGGTGACCGCGAACTCCACACCCGACAGCGCCGACAGCGCCGCATCGATCTCACCGAGCTCGATCCGGAACCCACGCACCTTCACCTGGAAGTCACTACGACCCAGGTAGTCCAGATCACCATCGGCAGTCCACCGCACCAGATCACCGGTCCGGTACATCCGATCACCCACCACCCCGGTGGGATCCGCCACAAACCGGTCCGCCGTCAACCCCGGCCGACCCCGGTAACCACGAGCCAACGCCGGCCCCGCCAGGTACAACTCACCGACGACACCGACCGGAACCGCACGCAGGCGACCGTCCAGCACCAGTGCGCGGACGCCCGTCACCGGGCCGCCGATGGTGATCGGCTGACCGACCGCGAGCGGTCCGGTGGTGGTGGCGATGATCGTTGCTTCCGTGGGACCGTAACCGTTGACGAAGTCACAGACAGGACTCCACCTGGCGACCAGTTCCGGCGGGCATGCCTCGCCGGCGACCATCACCATGCGCAGGTCGGTCAGGTCCGACGGGTCGACCGCGGCCAGCGCGGCCGGGGTGACCGATGCATGTGTCACCCGCTCGCGCCGCATGAGCTCGGCGAGTTCGGCACCGCCGTAGATCGTCGGCGGAGCAATCACGACGGTGCCGCCCGAGCCGTAAGCCAGCAGCATCTCGTAGATGGACACGTCGAAGCTCGGTGATACGAAGTGCAGGATCCGTGAATCGCGCGTCGTACCGAAGGACGCGCGCTGATCGGCAACGACGGCGGCCAGCCCGTCGTGTGTGACCGCGACGCCCTTCGGCCTGCCGGTGGAGCCCGACGTGTAGATCAGGTAGGCGACGTTGGCGAACTGCAGCGGACGCACCCGGTCCGGGTCGCCCACCGGTGTCAGTGCCAGTGCGGCGAGTTCGTCCTCGACTGCGTCTGTTCCGAGCGCCAGCCACGCGATGCCAGAGGGCAACTGACCGAGGAAGGTGTCGACGGTGACGCCGACGACGGCAGACGAGTCCTCGATCATGTAGGCAATACGGTCGATCGGGTAGTTCGGGTCGACCGGCACGAACGCGGCACCGGTCTTGGCCACCGCCCACACCGCCAGCACGGATTCGAGCGACCGGGTCAGCGCGACGGCAACTGTGGTCTCGGGCCCTGCGCCGCGGGTGATCAACAGCCGGGCCAGCCTCGACGACGCCTCGTCGAGGTCATGGTAGGTCAGTTCACGCCCCTGATCGGACACGGCGACACCGGTCGGATTCGCGGCTGCAGCACTCTGGAGGATGTCAGGCAAGAGCCGCTCGGGCTCCCCCTCACGGCCGGAGCGGCTCAACAGGTCGATTCGCTCCTCGCCGGAGAGGATCTCGATGTCACCGACCGGGCGACTGGGCTCGCGCAGCGCCGACCGGAGGATCCGGACGAACCGCTCCGCGAATCCGGACACCGTCGACTCGTCGAACAGATCTGTGGCGTAAATGAATTCGGCGTCCATTACGGAATCGGAACCGCCGCGCAGGGTCAACTGCAGGTCGAACTTGGACAGATCGACCTCGACCTCGCTGGCGGACACCGACAGCCCCGGGAGCTCGAGGGTGGTCGCGCCCATGTTCTCGAACGACAGCGCCACCTGGAACAGCGGGTGCCGGGAGGTCGAGCGCGCCGGGTTGAGCACCTGGACGAGTTGCTCGAAAGGCACGTCGGCATTGGAGAATGCGGCCAGGTCGACGTCGCGGACGCGGGCAAGCAGATCGACGAAGGACGAACCGGCATCTACCTCGGTGCGCAGCACCAGGGTGTTGACGAACATGCCGATGACGTCGTCGAGTGCCTGCTCGCCTCGACCGGCGACCGGGGTACCGACCGCGATGTCGGTGGTACCGCTGAGGCGTGCCAACAGCACGCTCAGCGCCGCGTGCACAACCATGAAGGCGGTGACGCCCTGGGCCCGGGCCAGCGCGCCCAGCGCCCGGACCGTGTCCTCCTCGATGGTGAAGCGGACCCGGCCGCCGTCGAAGGACTGGACAACCGGGCGGGGTCGGTCCATGGACAGGTCCAGCTGGTCGGGCAGCCCCGCCAGCACCTCACGCCAGTGGCTGATCTGCTTGGCGGACAACGAGTTCGGATCGTCCTCGGATCCGAGCACCTCGCGCTGCCAGACGCTGTAGTCCGCGTACTGCACTCGCAGCGGCGCCCAGTCCGGTGCCACACCCGTGGCCCGGGCGGTGTAAGCCGTCATCACGTCACGAGCCAGAACCGCCCACGACATGCCGTCCGCGGCAATATGGTGAACGACCAACGCAACGGCGAGTTCGTCCGCCCCGACCGCGAACAGTCGCACCCGGAAGGGGATCTCCTCCGCCACGTCGAATCCGAGGGACGCGAAGTCCGTGAGCCGAGTCGCCAGTTCGTCCTCGGTCACCTCCTGCGCGACCACGTCCAGGTCCACTTCTGCGAGGGGCAGGATCACCTGGAACACGCCGGCCGCCGACTCGGGGAACACCGTGCGCAGCGCCTCATGCCGGCCGAGCACGTCGAGCAGGGCCGCGCGCAGGGCAGGCACATCGGTGCGTCCGGCGAGCCGGACGACGAGCGGCAGGTTGTAGGTGGCAGCTGCGGTGTCGTACTGATTGAGGAACCACATCCGCTGCTGCGCAAGCGACAGCGGAAGCTGCTCCTGCCGAGTCCTGGCCACCAGTTGCGGGCGCTGCTCCCCCTTGGCGCTGGCCTTCTCCGCCCGGTCCGTGATCGCCGCGACGGTCGGGGCCTCGAACAGCGTCCGCACGCCGAGCCGGATGCCGAATGCCGCGCCAATCCGGGCGACCACGTGGTTGGCGTTGAGCGAGTTACCGCCCAGCTCGAAGAAGTTGTCGTCCAGGCCCACCTGATCCGCGTCGAGCACGTCCGCGAACACCGAGGCGACGATCTCCTCCGCGGGAGTCCGCGGGGCACGATAGGCCCGCTCACCGAGCGTGAACACGGGCGCGGGCAGCGCCTTGCGATCCAACTTGCCACTGGCGTTGAGCGGGAACGCCTCCAGCACCGTCAACGCCGACGGCACCATGTATGCCGGCAGCACACGCTCGACTGCGGATCGCAGCTCGTCGACGTCCAGCACGGCGCCCGCCGACGGCACCACGTAGCCGACCAACTGCTCGCCGGCCGCCGAATCCGCGCGCACCACGACCACACACTGCGCCACCTCGGGCAGCGCACAAAGCACCGCCTCGATCTCGCCGAGCTCGATCCGCAGACCGCGCAACTTCACCTGGAAGTCGGTGCGGCCGATGTAGTCCAGCTCGCCGGAGTCGTTCCAGGACACCAGGTCACCAGTCCGGTACATCCGTTCACCGGACGCCCCGAACGGGTTCGCCACGAACCGATCCGACGTCAGGTCACTGCGACCGACGTACCCGCGGGCCAACTGCACACCCGCCAGATACAACTCGCCCGGCACACCCACCGGCACCGGCCGCAACCGCGAATCCAACACGAACACCTGGGTGTTCCACACCGGCGCACCGATCGGCACACCCACCACGTCCGCCGCGGTGACCTCATGGAAGGTCACGTCCACCGCGGCCTCCGTCGGGCCGTACAGATTGTGCAACCGCACCGCAGGCAGGATCTCCCGCAACCGCGCCGCAGTCTCCGCAGGCAACGCCTCACCCGACGCAAACACCCGCCGCAACGACAACGCCCCCACCACCGACGGCTCCGCCACGAACACCGCCAACATCGACGGCACAAAATGCGCCGTCGACACCGACTCCTCCACGATCACCCGAGCCAGATACGCCGGATCCCGATGACCATCCGGCACCGCGATCACCATCCGAGCACCAACCTGCAACGGCCAGAACAACTCCCACACCGACACATCGAAGGTCACCGGAGTCTTCTGCAACACCACATCATCGACGGACAACCCGTACTCGCCCTGCATCCACAACAGACGATTCACGATCGCCGCATGGCTCACGGCCACACCCTTCGGCCGACCCGTCGAACCCGACGTGAAAATCACATACGCCGTATTGGACGGCACCAACGGCGCCAACCGATCCACATCCGACACCGGCGCATCCGAGAACGACGCCAGGTCGACCGCGTCGATCTCGACGACCTCAGCCCCCGGGGCCGTGAACTCGTCACGCGACGTCGAGAGAACGCACGCGGGCTCGGCGGTGTCGAGGATGTTCCCGATTCGATCCGCCGGCTGATCCGGGTCCACCGGCACGTACGCACCACCGGCCTTGACCACCGCGTACACACCGACCAACAGATCGATCGATCGACGCATCGCCAACGCCACCAACGATTCCGGACCGACACCGATGGAGATCAGATGTCGCGCAAGGCGATTGACCCGAGAATCGAAATCCGAGTAGGTCACCGACTCGCCGTCGAACGACAATGCGACCGCACCGGGCGACCGCACCACCTGAGCGTCGAACATCGACACCAACGTGCCGTCCTCGACCACCCGATCGGTGGCGTTCCAACCCGACAGTGCGAGGGTCCGCTCGGCCTCGGTGGTGACGGTCAGGTCCCACACCCGCTGGGCCGGGTCCGCGGCGAGGAACTGATCGAAGAAGGCGAGGAACCGGTCGTGGTGCCCCTTCGCCTGCTCCTCGGTGTACAGGTTCGGGTTGGTCTCGAAATCGACGTGCGTCCGGGTGCCTGCGACGCTCTGGTAGAAGTTGACGGCCAGGTCCTCCACCGTGCCGGTGGACAGAATGCTGAGCTCACCGACGACGGGACCGAGGGCGAGCTCGTTGTGGAACAACATGATGTTGACCAACGGGCCGAGCAATTCGCGCTGCATCGTGCTGTTGGACGAATCGCGCCGGATGTCCTCGTGACGGTACCGCTGGTGGCGCAGCGCCCCGGCGACCGCGACCTGAACGGACTTGAGCAGCTCTTCGACGGTCGTGCCCGTGCCAACGTGCAGCCGCAGCGGGACCACGTTGGAGAGCATGCCGCCGGACTTGCGCATCGAGGCCGTCGTCCGAGCCGTCACCGGCAGGCTGAGGATCACGTCGCCGGCATCGGTCATCTGGGCCAGGTACGCGGCGAACGCCGCGATGAGCATCCCCGACGGCGAGGAGTCGTGCCGGGCCACCGATTCGGCCATCAGCGCCTCGGTGCCGGCGGACAGCGCCGCGCTCGCGATGCCGTTGAGCGCGGCGGGCGGCGCGGTCCGCTCGGTCAGGCTGGTGCCCTCCTCCATGCCCTTGACGCGGTCGGCCCAGTAGGCGGCGTCGGACTGGAACCGGGTGCTCTCGCGGTACGCGACCTCCGATTCGTAGAGGCTGCGCAGCGTGCTCGCCTTGGACGGGGTGGGCTCGTGCCCCTCGATCAGCGTCGAGTAGAGCTCGGCGACGCGGGTCATGTAGGCCATCGCACCGAAGCCGTCGAGCGCGATGTGATGCACGCGGGAGTACCAGAAGTACCGCTCGTCCTCGATCTGCAGCACGACCGCGGCGATGAGGCGGTCCTCGAGCAGGTCGATCGGTGCGCTGAATTCGGCCTGCATCCAGTCCTGCGCGGCACGTTCCGGGTTCTCGTAGCCGCGGAAGTCCTGGTAACCGACATGGTCGTCGATCGTCAGGTCGATCACCTGTTGCGGGGTGCCGTCCACCTCGATCAGGCGAAGGAACCCGGTGCCGAACTCGGCGGATCCGATCTGGCTGGCGTCGTCGAGAATCTGCAGATCGAGCGGGCCACGCAGGTCCACGAACTGCGCGATGTTGATGGGGACCTCAGGGTCGACATGCTGCGCGTACCACATTCCGAGCTGCGCGGGCGACAGCGGAAAGACATCGGACTGGCACTCGATCGAGCTGCGGCCGTCGTTGTCTTCGTTGAGCATGATCGGCTTCAACTGATACCTCATTTTCCGGAACACCGCGGAGTCCCAAACAACCACTTGAATCCCCTCGCCCCCAGCCCATGGGCGCAGCAAAGACAGGTAAGGATCCAAATCAGATTCGACAAGGAAGAGACCGCATCGCCGATACGCGCGAGCGGGAACGGGTGCGCGCCGAGCGCACTGAGAACTATCGTCTGGTCATGCGACCTGTCACGTGGTCACACAACTTCCCGCGGTTCGCGCGATCGCCGAACTGCGACGAGGTCTCAACCTCATCGTGAAGGACACCGAAGCAGCCCCCTGCGCACCGAGTCCATGGATCCACCCTGCGCTCATTGATCGCCCTCCCGAGGAACAATCACGCCGCCACGAGTGGCAACGTCCCGAAATCGCGGCGAGTTCTGCCCGCACCGCAGGATGTAATCTACATCTCAACCAGGTCCGCTCATGCCCTTTTGGTATTTCTTCTAACAAGCGTCCAAGACCTGGCCCGGATTGTCGCGATCCGCACGCTCGTCCAGCGCTTCGACGCGGCGGACGCTCGATCATCTTCCCAGCTCAGCGGCGTTTCACAGCACGCGAACGCACCTTGTGCGCTAGTCACAGCGGTATTGTGATTCGGTCACAGGCCGTGACCTTGGGACACGATCCGGTCAGCCGGTGACGTCCAGATCGGCGATCACCTTGGTCGGACGGAGCCGCACCACCAGCTCCCCTGGCACGCCGTTCCGACGTCCGAACTCCTCCGCCCGGTCCGGCCCCATGTACCGGCCACCGATCGCGGTCGCGATGCGGATCAGTTCCTCGGGGTCCTCGGACACGGTGGCCACGCCCTGCACCTGGACGAAGGCATACGGCGGCTGTTCGAGGTCCACGCAGAGCACCACCCGGCCGTCGCGCGCCACGGCGCGGCCCTTGGCGGAGCCGGCGCCGGTGTTGAAGACCAGATCGTCACCGTCGACGACGAACCACACGGGAGCGACCAGCGGCCGGCCGTCGGACGCGGTGAAACCGAGCTTGCCCGTCCGGGTGCCCGCCGACAGGAACTCGCGTATCGCGGGATCGGCCAGAGTGATCACCCGCGGGAGGCTACGCGGTCGGGCCGTCGCGCGCGCGACTTTCAGGCGCGATAGCCGTCGGTGCCCGCCCTGGCCATGATGATATTCGGGATCACGGCCCGCGACGACAGCCTCAGCAGCGCGTCGACCACCTCGACGACATCGTTGACCTCGAGCATCGCCCCCGGCGGCACCTGCTCGTGGGTCCACGCGCTCATATCGGTGTCCACGAACGCGGGCGCAATGGTCGTGGCGCACACCCCGCGGCCGGACTCCTCGGCGTTCAACGTCGCCGCCATGCTGATCAGCGCCGCCTTCGTCGCGCCGTAGACCGCGAGGCCCTGCTCCGCGTACACACCGGTGATGGACGCGAGCGCGATCACCTTGGCACCACGGCCCGGGTTCGCGGCGGCGCCCGCCCGCAGCAACGGCAACGACTCCTGGAGCAACTGGAACGGCCCGCGGAAGTTCACCGCAACGGTCTTGTCGAACCGGCGCAGCGGAAAGTCCCCGATCTCCCCCGCGGTGCCGACTCCCGCGTTCAGGATCAGCGCGGTCATCGGGCCGAGCCGGTCCGCGTGTGCGGCCGTCACCCTGGCGATATCGGTCTCGTCGGCCATGTCGCCCGCGATCGGCACCACCTCGGGCGCCCCTGCGGCGCGCAGCCCATCCGCGACGGAGTCGAGCCGCGCGGGGTCCCTTGCGGTGATCGTCAACGAGTATCCCGACTGCGCGAGCCGAGTCGCGATCCCGAGCCCGATCCCCCGCGAGGCCCCCGTGACCAGGGCCGTCCTGTTCTCGCCGTCGCTCACAGCGTCACTCCCTTCAGTGCCCGCAGCCCCGCCGCGATGAACTCGGGCGTCGCCTCGGCGGCCCGCACCGCGCCGGCGCCGGAGTCCGATCCCTGCAGCGCGCGATGGGTGATGCCCTCACCGATCACACCCAACTTGAAGTTGGCGAGCGCGAGATAGAAGTTCCAGTCCCCGAGGTCGCGGCCGGACGCGACGGCGTAGCTCTGCGCCAGCGCGCCCGCCGACGGCAGCCGATCGCTGGTCCAGGCCGCCTGGGATCCGAGCACAAGGTCGAACGCCGGGTCCCGGTACACACACATCAGGGCGACGTCGGTCAGCGGATCACCCAGCGTCGACATCTCCCAATCCACCACCGCCCGGACCCGCCCCGGGTCACGGGGATCCAGGATCGTGTTGTCGATCCTGAAGTCGCCGTGCACGATCGACGCGGCCGAGGTCGCGGGCATGGCCTCGGTGAGCGCGGCATGCAGGACCGCCACATCGGGAAGCTCCCTCGTCTTGACCCGATCCCATTGTCCCGCCCAGAGTTTCACCTGCCTCGCGACGAAGCCGTCGGGCCGCCCGAAGTCGCCCAGCCCCACCGCCCGGTAGTCCACCGCATGCAGATCGGCCAGGACTCGCACCAGCGTGTCGGCACTGGCCTCGACCTGATCATCGGAGAGCCCGGCGAGGTCGGCCTGATCCCGGACCACCGTGCCCTCGACGAATTCGACCACCGTCATCGGCGCGCCGAGTGCAGAGCCGTCGGCATCGAAGGCCACCGTCCGCGCAACCGGCACGGCCGTGCCCTGCAGCGCCGAGGTCACGGTGTACTCCCGAGCCATGTCGTGCGCCGACGGGGTCAACCCACTGGTCGGTGGCCGTCGCACCACCCACGACGACCGGTCGTCCCAGGCCCGGTAGGTCAGATTGGATCGGCCGCCGCTGATCAGCTCGACGTGCAGCTCCCCATGCAATTCGATGCAGCTGTCGGACAGGAACCGCTGCAGCGCAGCGATGTTCATTCCGGGAAGGCTCACTTCGCACCCCTCAGCTCGCGCTTGGCTGCCCCGACGACCCGCTTGGCGATGGCCCAACGGTGCACCTCGGACGGCCCGTCGTAGACCCGGAACGGACGGACCTCCCGGGAGAGCCGCGCCAGCGGCAGGTCGCCGGAGACCCCCATCCCGCCGCACATCTGCATGCTGCGGTCGACGATCCGGAAGACCGCCTCGGCGGCGTAGGTCTTCGCGATCGATGTCGCGTTCGACGCCGGGTCGCCGCTGTCGAGCTCCCAGCAGGCCCGTATCAGCAGAGCCCGGGTGGCGGCGATGTCGATTTCGTTGTCCGCCACCATCTTCTGAACCATGCCGAGGTCGCCCAGCCTGGATCCGAAGCCTTCCCGCTCGGCTACCCGGGCAACCGCGACGTCATGGCCGCGGCGCGCGGCGCCCAGCCAGCGCATGACGTGGGTCATCCGGGCCGGGCCGAGCCGCACCTGGGCGTACTCGAAGCCGCGGTCGACCTCGCCGAGCACCGCGGCGTCGGGAACCAGCAGGTCCTCGAAGAAGACCTCGCAGTGCCCGCCGATCATCGCCCGGTCCAGGGTGTCGATGTGTCGCCCCACCCGGATCCCGGGACTGTCGGCGGGCGCGAGGAACATCGTGGCCCCGCCACGCTGACCGGGCTCGCCCGAGGTGCGCGCCATGATGATGAAGAATCCGGCGCCGTCGGCGCCGGTGATGAACCACTTGTGCCCGTTGATCCGCCAGCCGCCATCCGCTCGGACCGCGCGGGTGGTCAGCGCCGACGGGTCCGATCCCGCTCCCGGTGCCGGCTCCGTCATCGCGAAGGCCGAACGGACGTCCCCGTGGGCCAGTGGCGCGAGGAACTGCTGCTTCTGCTCCGGGTTGGCGATGTGCGCCAACATGTGGACGTTGCCCTCGTCGGGCGCCGCGATGTTCAACGCGGTGGGACCGAACAGTGAGTAGCCGGCCTCCTCGAACACCGGGGCACGGTCCGACATGTTCAACCC
The DNA here is from genome assembly GCF_003050885.1 of Rhodococcus sp. OK611. Lineage (NCBI taxonomy): Bacteria > Bacillati > Actinomycetota > Actinomycetes > Mycobacteriales > Nocardiaceae > Rhodococcus > Rhodococcus sp. OK611. Next base: position 165,811 of record NZ_QAOZ01000005.1, on the reverse strand, counting down.
GTGGCCGCCGAACTCGAGCGGGGCGTGCGGGGCGAACACCCCGGCGGCCTTGGCCGCCTGTTGCATGCCGATCCGCAGCGCGTCGCCGCCGCCGGCCGTGATGTCCCCGGCGTGCTCGTCCTCGATGGGCAGGATGACGTCGCGGGTGAAGGTCCTGGTGCGGTCGATGAGGTCCTGGACCTCGGGGGAATAGGTCAGATCGATCGACACACTCACTCCTCCTTCGTCACGTAGCCGAACGATCGCTCGGCAGCTGATTTCCACACGATCTCACAGGTTTGTCTGCCCGTCAAAGGAGTTCAGTAGATGCCAACGTGTAGCATGTTCAGCATTCCTGAACAGATTGGATCGAGAGTTGACCAAGCCGGAGCACCTGCCCGACACGATCAGGCGGACGCGCCGGTCGGCGGGCCTGACATTGCGAGAGCTCGCGGGGCGGATGGCGATCAGCCCGGCGACGCTCAGCGCCATCGAGAACGGCAAGACCGGCGTCTCGGTCGAGCGACTGCACGCCCTCGCCGGGGCGCTCGACACCACCGCCGCACGGTTGGTGGGCGATGCCGGCACCACCCTCGCCCGCGGACCCTCCACCGCGGACCGCCGAGTGCGCACTTCCTGGCGCGAATCCCCAGGAGCGGCGGCGGCAACTGCACAGTCGACGGGTGACTGGCGTTTGTTCCCGTCACTGCGCGTCGACCCCGTGCTCGCGGCCGCGATCGACTCGTTCGTCGAGACCGGGTATCACGGCGCGACCATGCGCTCGATCGCCGAGCGGGCGGGCATGAGCGTTCCCGGCATGTACCACCACTACCGGGACAAGCAGGAGCTACTGGTGCGGGCGCTCGATCTCACGATGGACGAGCTGCACTGGCGGGTGCGGGCGGCACGGGACCAGGGCACCGGCGGGATCGAGCGCGTCGGCCTCATCGTCGAGGCGCTCGCGCTCTATCACACGCACCGCAGGGAACTCGCATTCATCGGCGCCAGCGAGATGCGTAGCCTCGAACCGGCGAACCGGGCGCGGATCACCGACTCCCGCAATCAGATCCAATACCTTCTCGACGACGAGATCGACGCTGCGATCGCCGAGGGAAGCCTCATGACGCGGCATCCGAGGGATGCCGGACGGGCCATCTCGACGATGTGCACATCACTGCCGCAGTGGTTCCGGATCGATGGACCGTCCTCGCCCGAGCAGATCGCCGCGGAGTACGCGAGCTTCGCTCTCGATCTGCTCGGGCGGGGGTGAGTGCGGGGCTACAGGCCCTGACGCGAGTTCTCGTTGCGCGACTGCCCGGCCATGTCCGAGTTCGGTCGCGCCTCGGCGACCAGCGCCGGGATGACCTCCCCCAGCTCCGCCGGATCCCAACGGGCGTTCTTCGACACCCCGGGGCCCGCCACCCAGGTCTCCGCGACGCTGATCGAACCGCCGTGCACATTGAAGATCCGGCCGGTGATGCCGTCGGACTCCGGCGATCCGAGCCAGACGACGGTCGGCGAGATGTTCGCCGGTGCGGCGGCATCGAAGCCGGTGCGTTCCTTCTCGGCCTCCATCGCAGCGACGAAACCCTCTAGGTCCGCGGTCATCTGGGTGAGAGCGGTGGGGGCGATCGCGTTGACGGTGACGCCGAGCCGGGCCAGCTCGTCGGCGAGGATCACGGTGAACGCCGCGATGCCCGCCTTCGCGGCGCCGTAGTTCGCCTGCCCGATGTTGCCGTACAGGCCCGAGGGCGAGGAGGTGTTGATGATGCGCGGGTGCGCGACAGGGGTGCCCGCCTTGTGCTGCTCCCGCCAGTACGACGCCACGTGCTGCGACGGCGCGAACGTCCCCCGCAGGTGCACGCGCATGACGTCGTCCCACTGATCGACCGTCATGTTGACGAACATCTTGTCGCGGAGGATGCCCGCGTTGTTGACGAGCACGTGCACGGTGCCGAACGTATCGATCGCGCTGCGCACCAGCCGGCCTGCGCCGTCGAAGTCCGAGATGTCGTCCTTGTTCGCGATGGCCTCGCCGCCGAGCGCCTTGATCTCCTCGACGACCGCCTCGGCGGGCCCGAGGTCGTTGACGACGACCTTCGCTCCCTGCCTGGCGAACTCGAGCGCGTGCTCACGGCCGATGCCGCCCGCGGCGCCGGTCACGATCACGACGCGTCCCTCGTTGATGCCCATCCGTGCAACTCCCTCGCAGCTTGTCGGTCAGTCCCTCGGCCAGCTGAGACCCTGTCGGTCCTCGATCTGTTCGTTCAGCCGCCGCAACAAGGTAACCAGATCCCGTCGATCCTTCTCGTCCCAATCGGCGACGAGGGAGTTGATGCCGTCGACGTTGTGCTGCCGGTCGGAACGCAGCGCGCGCAGTCCGCCCTCCGTCGGCCGGAGTTTCCTCGCCGTGCCGCCCTGCGGGTCGGGAATTCTCTCGGCCAGTCCCTGCCGGACGAGCGCGGCGGTCTGCCGGTTGATCGTCGAGACGTCGAGGCCGAACGAGTCCGCCAGCTCCTTCAACGTCATCGGCTCGCCGATCTCGAGGCGACTCAACAACAGATACGCGGATCGGTCGAGCGCCTGCTGTTCCAGCCATCGCTTGGTCACCAGGGTGGTGTGGCGGGCCATCAGCGTGATCTCGCGCTCCAACCCGCGACCCGGGTCGATCTCCTCGGATTCCATCGGGGTCATCCTCGCATCACGCCGCCATACTCCCACCGATTGTGCACGATACATACGATGTGTACCGTACACATCTATTGCTTTCTTCGAACTCGATCAGCGCATAGAACACAAGAGAAGAGGTCCGTCGTGACCATTGCTGCCGACAGCGCGACGCGGCGCACCCGCTCCTCCACCTGGATCCTCGCCACGCTGGCGTTCTCCGGCATCGTGGTCTCGCTCATGCAGACCCTCGTCGTGCCGCTGATCCACATCCTGCCCGAGCTGTTGAACACCTCGGCCTCCACCGCGTCCTGGGTCATCACCTCCACCCTGCTGGCCGCGGCCGTCGTCACGCCGGTCTCGGGCCGCCTCGGCGATATGTTCGGCAAGCGGCGAATGATCCTGGTCAGCATGGCTTTCCTGGTCGCGGGATCGGTGGTGTGCGCGCTGAGCGAGACCGTCCCCCTTGTGATCATCGGCCGCATCCTGCAGGGCGCGGCGACCGGGGCGATCCCGCTCGGCATCAGCATCCTTCGCGACGAATTGCCCGCCGAGAAGGTGGGCGGCGCGATCTCGGTGATGAGTTCGACGATGGGCGTCGGCGGTGCGATCGGCCTGCCGCTGGCCGCGGCGACGGCACAGAACTTCAACTGGCACATGCTGTTCTGGGCATCCGCGGTGCTGGGCGCCCTGGTCGCGATCGCGGTCGCGATCCTGGTCCCCGAGTCATCCGTCCGCAATCCGGGCCGGTTCGACTACCTCGGCGCGGTGGGGCTCGCGGCCGGCCTCGTCTCGCTGTTGTTGGCGATCACCAAGGGCGCCGAGTGGGGCTGGACCAGTGCGACCACCCTCGGGTTGCTCGCCGCGGCCCTCGTCGTGTTCCTGGCGTGGGGGTTCGCCGAGCTGCGCACAGCAGCGCCCCTCGTCAACCTCCGGGTGTCCGCCTCCCGACCGATCCTGCTGACCAACCTGGCCTCGGTCATGACCGGATTCGCCATGTACGCAACGTCGTTGACGGTTCCGCAGCTGCTGCAGTCACCGCCGGAGACCGGCTACGGACTCGGCCAGTCGATGGTCATGGCCGGGCTGTGCATGGCGCCCGCAGGCATCGTGATGATGCTGCTCTCGCCGGTCTCGGCCCGCATCACCAACCGGTACGGCCCGCGGACGACCCTGATGGTCGGCACCGTCGTCATCGCCGTCGGCTACCTGATCGGCGCCGTGCTGATGAACGAGGTCTGGCAGATCGCGCTCGTCTCGACCATCATCGGTGCGGGGATCGGCATCGCGTATGCGGCCATGCCCGCCCTGATCATGCGCTCGGTCCCGCTGCACGAGACGGCGGCCGCGAACGGCCTCAACTCCCTGATGCGGATGGTCGGAACGTCCTTCGCGAGTGCCGTGATGACCGTGGTGCTGGCCAACATGACCATGTCGTTCGGCCCGGCCCTTGTGCCGACGCACCGGGCGTTCGTGGTGACATTCCTGATCGGCGCCGCGGCCGCGTTGCTGGCGCTGCTCATCGCGGCCTTCATCCCGCGTCGGGTCCCCGCGTCCGTCGTTGCCCCCACGCCGGCCGCGGACCTGGAGCCCGAACCGGCTCGCTGAGCACCGCGCCCGAGGTCCCGTAATAGAGCCCGGCCGCCCCACCGAGTGCTTACGATGTGTGCGTGGCCACCGTCATCGCCGGGCAGGCCGCACGGTCTGCCCGACGAAGCACTGTCGCAAGGACCGGTCCACGTGTGGGACACGTGCCGGGTCGATGGCTCGTGGTCGCGTGTGCCGTGGTGGTCGCGGCGTGTTCGAACGGACAGGAGACCCAGCCGCGGCCCCTGGCGCTGGACCGGGTGATCTCCGACGGCCGGTTGCCCTGGACCGACCGCCTGCTACCCCCGCAGATCCCGACGGTCGTCCCGCCCGGTCCGCCCGGCGCCGACCTCCCGAACGCGGACGCAGGCGTCAGCGTCTCAGGCGATCGCGTCGGTCTGTACGGCGGAAGCCTCGACCGGGTCCTGTGCGACCGGGAGCGGCTGGTCGCAGACCTCGAGAGCGATCCGGTCAAGGTGGAGGCCTGGTCCGGCGTGCTCGATGTCGACGACGTGCGGAGCTACGTGCGCACCCTCACGCCCGTGCTGCTGCGCGCGGACACGAGGGTGACCAACCACGGCTACAGCGGACAGCGCGCGACGTCGTATCAGTCGGTCCTCGAAGCCGGGACCATCGTGCTGATCGACGACCACGGAACGCCGCGGGTCCGATGCGCGCGGGGAAGCCCGCTGAGCGATCCGCGCTCGAGTTCGGAGCCTGCCGCGGCGGAGGACGAGTGGCCCGGCTACGACGCCGAGCGACTACTGCTCGTACAACCCGCCCAGCAGCCGATGGCGCAGGTCACGGTCGTGGACCTGACGACCGGCGGCCTCGCGGCCGTACCGATCGGGGCGGGACCCCAGCAGCCGGCGGATCGGCCCGGCGCGCCGCCCCCGATGCCACCCCCGGGCCCGCCCCCGCCGCCTCCGCCCGCGGCACAACTAGAGCCGCTCGCGGTCGCGCCGCCACCCGTCCAGAGACAGGCGCCCGCTCCGGCGCCCGAGCCACCACCACCGGCGCCCGCACCGCCCCCACCCGCGCCGGAACCACCGCCGCCCGCGCCCGCGCCGGTTCCCGCGGCCCCACCCCCACCGCCGCAGATCCAGGTCCAGATACCCGGGCTGCCGCCGCTGGTGATCCAGGTGCCCTGATCCCTACGGTCTACAGAGCTACGACAACACCTCGACGAGGGTCGTCTCGGTGTCGCCGATCATGTACTTCTCGATCGCGTCGAGGTGCTTGCGCCAGAACTCCTGAGCGGCGGTGGCATCGCCCTCGCGCAGCAGCCCGAGCAGCTTGAGATAGGCGCGATGCGCCGCACGGGCGGCGGGACGCTCGTTGCCGCCGCCATGCGAGGCGATGAAGAGGGCGTTGTGTGCATCGATGATGTGCACCAGCATCCCGCCGAGCACCGCGAGCGTCTGGTTTCCGGCGAGGTCGATGAGCGCCTGGTGGACATCGACGTCGTGGCGGGCGAACCCGGCGGAGTCCTCCACGAGGTCGGCACCCGCCTCGATCAGTTCCGCGAAGGTCGCGAGTGCCTCGCCGCGGTTGCCCTCGGCCAACATTCCCACCGCGGACACCTCCAGCGATGCCCGCGCCCGGTACACGTCGATGAGCGGTGTGCCCTGGTACTGCAGCAGCAGGCCGGTGTACCGCGCGGCCACCGATGCGTCGGGCGCCAAGACCCTCGCGCCCCCGTGTGCGCCGCGCAGCACCGTGATGATCGATTCGGATTCGAGGATCCGGAATGCCTCGCGCAGGGTCGGCCGCGACACCCCGAACTGTTCCATGAGCACGGCCTCGTTGGGCAACGGGTCGCCCACGTTGAGTTCGCCGGTGATGATCCGGCGCCGCAGGTTGGCTGCCACCAACTCACCGGCCTTCGGCACCCGGACCACCGTCGACTTCGTTCCGGACGTCACTCGCACCCCTCGCTCCTTTTTGGGTCACGCCCCGCGCTGACCAGGACGGATGACCGACCAAGGGTACAAGAGTTGACCGAATTGCTTGTTAACCACTCTCCCCCGGCTCACCCGACGAGAGATAGGCCCGCTGAACCGCGTCGAGGTCCGCGCCGATCTCGGCGGCCGTCCCCTCCAGCATCACCTGACCGCGGCGCATCACGTACACGCGATCCGCGACCCGCAGGACCTGGCGAACGTGCTGCTCAACCAGCAACACCCCGAGATTCTGGGTGTCCGCGGCCGCCCGCACCACGTCGAGGAGCCGCGCCACGATCTGCGGTGCCAGCCCGAGCGACAGCTCGTCCGCCAACAGCAGCTTCGGGTTCCTGGCCAGCGCCCTTGCCAGGGTGAGCATCTGCTGCTCGCCGCCGGACAACAGGCCGGCCGGTCGCCCGAGCAGCGCGCGCAGTTCCGGGAAGATCGCGCACGCGGCATCGGCCTTGACGCCCGCCAGCCGCAGGTTGTCCGCGGCTGTCAGCCCCATGATCACCGACCGCTCCTCGGTGACATAGCTCAGGCCGCGCCGCGCCAGGGTGGCGAGCGATGCCTTCTTGTCGGAACCGAGCACGGACACTCGGCCCGAGATCGGCGCCAACTCGCCTGCCACCGTCAGCATCGTCGTGGACTTGCCTGCGCCGTTGGCTCCGATCAGCGCCACCACCTCCCCCGAACGCACGGTGATGTCGAGGCCGCGGCACACCACGGTCCCGCCGTAGCCGGCACTGAGGCCCTGGCATTCGAGCACCGTCGTGGACGGCACGGCCTTCTCCTGGGTGGTGGTCATCGTGCTGCCTCCGTCGTGTCGTCTTCTGTGCCCAGGTAGGCGTCGCGAACCGCCGGGCTGGCGGCGATCTCCTCGGGCGTGCCGGCCGCGAGCACCTGGCCGGCTGCGAGCACCACGATCCGGTCACAGGTGGACATCACCAGACCCATGTCGTGTTCGATCAGGAGCACCCCGGCCCCGCGTTGCACGGCCAGGTGCCGAATGGCGACCGCGAGTTCTCGACTCTCTGCGTCGTCCAGTCCGGCCGCCGGCTCGTCGAGCAGGATGACGGAGGGAGCGGAGGCAACGGCGCGGGCGATACCCACCAGCCGGCGCTGGCCGTATGACAGCTCGCTCGGCAGCACGTCCAGGTCGTTCTCCAGCTCGAAGTCCCGCACCACCGCCGATGCACTCGGTGAGAGGGGATGGCGGCCCGGGGTGACGAGGTCGGTGAGCCGGGCGAGCCAGGTGGACTCGTCGGCGCCGGCGTGGATGTTCTCGCCGACCGTGACGTCCTCGAACAGCTCGAGCGACTGGAAGGACCGGCGCAGGCCGCCCTTGGAGCGCCGCGCGGTGGACCAGCCGGTGATGTCCTGGTCCCCCAGCGTGAGCTTGCCGGCCGCGGGGCTGACGAATCCGGTGATGGCGTCGATGACGGTGGTCTTGCCTGCGCCGTTGGGCCCGATCAGGCCCACTACCTGCCCGGGCGCGATGTCGAGGTCGACGCCGTCGACGGCGGTCACACCACCGAACCGGACTGTCAGGCCGCGCACCGTCAGTGGCGTCGGGGTGACCGACCCGGTGGGCGCCTCGTCTGACAGCTCATGTCCACGGCGCTTCTTGCGCGCCAGCACCGCAGCCAGTGCGGGGTTCTTCCGCACCCCGCGGGAGATCATGTCGGCGATGCCGTTCTGGTTGGTGAGCAGGGTGACGATGAGGATCACGCCGCCGAGCAGCGCGGCGATGGCCAAGCCCGACAGCAGCCGGCTGAAGACCGCGCCGGGCGCCATGAGCGAGCCGATGAGGCTACCCGTGACAAACCCGAGGCCGCCGGTCACCGCCTGGACCACGGCGTTGATCGACGCGAACACGTTGAACTCGAGGTAGGTGACGGCGGTGTTGCGCAGGCCGAGGAGGATGCCTGCCACCGCGGCGAGGCCGGACGCGAGCGCGAAGGCGTAGATCTTGACCCCGAACACGCTGATGCCGAGGGAGGCCGCGGCCCGCTCGTTGGTGCGCACGGCGATGAGCCGTCGCCCGGTGCGCGAGCGCCGCAGGTTCGCGACAATCAGACCGCAGACGACCAGCGCCACGAGGCACACCGTCGCCCACCGCTCGGGATGGACACTGGGCGTCACATCGAGTCCGAACAGGCTCAGCTGATGGATCTTCACCGAGCCCTCGAGCTTGTCGCCGGTGAAGGTCGGGTTGTTGAACACCATCTCCTGGATGGTGAACCCGAGTCCGAGGGTGACCACCGCCAGGTTCACACCGCGCGTCCGCAACGCCGGCAGTGCGAACACCACACCGATCGCGATCACCGCCGCCACGCTCACCAGGGCCGCGGGCACCAGTGGCCAGCCGGCCTCGCCGACGAGTCGCGCGGCGAACAGCGCGCCCAGGCCGCCGACGGTGTACTGGGCGAGCGAGAGTTGGCCGGCGAAGCCGGTCAGCACCACGATCGAGAGCAGGAACACCGCCGCGGCCAGGGTCAGTGTCAGCGACCGCAGCCAGTCGCCACCGCCCAGGATGATGCCCACGGCCACCAGGATCCCGAGGACGACGAGCGGCCAGCGGATCTCGCCGGAACCGAGCTTGGGCAGCCGCTCTGAGACATGGCTGCGCAACGGCAGCCCCTTCCCCCGCACCACCAGCACCACCAGGATCACCAGGAACGGCACAGCCCGGTTGACGCCGGTGAGCGTTTCCATCCCGAGCAGATCCCGCAGGTCGTCCTGGTACAGGACGACCAGGCTCTCACCCACGCCGAGCAGCAGGCCGCCGATCAGGGTCAGGGGGAAGGAACGGAAGCCGCCGAGCAGCGCCGCGGCCAGCGCCGAGACCGTCACGATCACCACGAAGGCCGACGGGGTGAGCCCGGTCAGGGGCGCCACCATGATGCCGGCCGCACCGGCAAGGGCGCCGCCGACGGTCCAGGTCAGTGTGGCGAGCCGCTGCGGCGACCAGCCGAGCGCGGCGGCGGCCCGCTCGTTCTCGGCGGACGCGGTGATTGCCAGGCCCACCCGGGTGAAGTTGGTCCACGCCCATAGCGCAGCCGTCGACAGGATCGCGATACCCAGCAGGATCATCCGATCCTGCTGCACCACAACGCCTCCCCAGCGATACGCCTCGTCGGGCAGGAAGGTCTTCACCCGGATCGACGTACTGCCGTAGTACTGCTGCACCCCCGCCTGCAGGATCACCATCAGGCCGAGGGTGGCGGCCAGCCGGACGATCGGCGCGGCGTTGGCGAGCCACCGCAACACCAGCAGCTGAAATGCCAAGCCGATCAGTCCGGCCACCACGACCGCCACCAGGAAGGCCGGCAGCAGCCCCCAGTGTTGGTCGTGCCGAAGGGTTTCCAGGCATATGTAGGCCCCCACCATGGCGATCGCGCCCTGGGCGAAGTTCACCACTCCGGATCCGCGGTAAACCAGCACGATGCCCTGCGCCAGGAGCGCGTAGGCGGAGCCCGCTCCCAGGCCGAGAATCGCGAACTGCAAGAACTCAGTCATTCGTCAATCTCCATGGTGGGGCGTGAACTAGGCGGTGGGGGTGCGCAGGTCGTACTGCGTGGGATCGGTGACAAGCACGTCACCGTCGAACGACATCTTGTACATCATCGAGTTCGAGATCCGCGGGAAGATCCCGAACTGCTCCACCGCTCCCGGAGTCCAGGCCGGGATCAGGCCGGCCATGTCGATGTCCTTGGCGTTCTCGAATCCCTTCCAGATGTCCGCGGCGTCGATCGTCCGGTTCTTTGCCACCTCGCCGAACGCGCGCACCGACAACCACGGGTTCACCGCATCGCCGGTGAGGTTCTGCAGCTCGAGCTCCTCCTTGCCGGACTTGTCCATGTCCGCCAGGAAGTCCTTGAGGCCGGGGAAGTCCTCGGTGCTCGACGAGGGCGCGGGGGTCGGGCTGGTGTACGTCGAGCTGGTGGCGAAGGTGCCGAGGTCCTGCAGGTCGGCCTGGGTGAAGCCCGCCGTCCCCAGCGCGAAGGTCAGCTTCGACCCGAGCTGCTCGAACGCCTGGGCGATCGGGTTGGCGTCGGTGGCGCCCAGCGCCATGATCACGCCCTGTGCGTCATTGCGCTCGGCCGCGGCGATGAACTGGGTGTAGTCGGTCGCGCCCGCGCCCACCGCCACGTCGTTGACGATCTCGGCGCCCTTCGCCTGTACCGCCGGGGTCAGCAGGCCGACCAGCTGCGCGGTGACCGGCAGGTCGGGACGCATCAGGGAAAGCTTGGTCTTGCCCTGCGCCACCAGGATGTCGATCATCCCGTACAGGTTGAGCAGCGAGCCGGAGAACGGGGTGTAGACATTCGTGGCGGTGAAGTCCGCCATGTTCACCGGGTTCAGCCCGACCCGGGCGATGCCGGCGTCGAACAGGATCTTCGACGTCGCCTCGGACGAGGCCGGCGTGAAGTCTGCGAGGGTCGCGACTGCCCCCTCGGAGACCATCTTGTTCGCGCAGTCGACCTCCTTGTTCGGATCGCCCATGGAGTCGCACTGCAGCAGTTCGAGCGGGCGTCCGTTCACGCCGCCCCGCTCGTTGAATGCGTCGACCGACGCGACCGTGCTCGCGGCGTAGGTGGCGGATCCGAGGCCCGGCGCCTCGATGGGCACGATCTGACCGACCTTGATCGGATCACCGGTCGCGGCGTTGTCGGCCGCGTCTGCGCCGCTGTCGCTGCTACAGCCCGCGGCGAGCAGGCTTGCGGTCGCGAGAGCGGCGATCGCGGGGGCGATTCTCTTGAAGTTCACGGCGCGTCCTTTGCATGTGGGCAGCTTCCATCTCGGACGCCAACGCAGTTCCACCCCGTTGAACTGCGGTTACCCGCTCGCCCTCCGTCGCGGAACCGCGCTGCCGCCCGCCTTGGCTGCAGCGTATGGGAACGCGATGCAAAATATGGCGAACTTCACAAAAATTCAGTTACATGATGAGACGCAATTATCTCCCGCCCAGGTCAGGGCCTCTGCTGGAGATACCAGTCGATCAGCTCGGGGGCGTCGATCGCGCTCCGATCGAGGATCCGGTCCGCGTCGGCGCCCTGGAACATCCGCTTGATCGGCACCTCCAGCTTCTTGCCGGTGCGGGTGTGCGGGACACCGGGCGCCGCGATGATCTCGTCGGGCACGTGCCGCGGCGACGCCTGCTCGCGGATCGTCGACTTGATCCGATCCTCGAGCGCGCCGTCGAGCACCGCCCCGTCCGCGAGCACAACGAACAGGGGCATCCAATACCCGCCGTCCGGCTGCTCGGCCCCGATGACGAGCGCCTCGGCGATCTCGGGCAGGCGTTCGACGGCCTGATAGATGTCGGCGCTGCCCATCCGGATCCCGTTGCGGTTGAGCGTCGAGTCCGAGCGGCCGTGCATCAGCACGCTTCCCCGCTCGGTGATGGTGATCCAGTCGCCGTGCCGCCACACTCCGGGGAAGTCGTCGAAGTACGCGTCGTGGTAGCGCTTTCCGTCGGGGTCGTTCCAGAATCGGATCGGCATGGACGGCATCGGCTTGGTGATGACCAGTTCCCCCACATCACCACGGATGGGCACGCCGCCCTCGTCGTAGGCCTCGAGCGCGACACCGAGGAAGGGCGCGGACAGTTCGCCCGGCCAGACCGGGACGGTGCGCGCGCCGCCGATGAATGCGGAGACCACGTCGGTGCCACCGGTGATGGAAGCCACCGGCACACCGACGTTCTCGGCGATCCAGAGCGAGGAGGACGCCGGCAGTGTCGATCCGGTGATCCCCACCGTGCGCAGCGCACTCAGGTCGTGGTCGCGACGCGGGACCACGCCCGCCTTCGCGCAGGCGAGCACGTAGCCCGGACTGGTGCCGAGCACGGTGGCCCGGTGCCGCGCGGTGAGCGCCCACAGCGAATCGACGTCCGGGTACCCGGGGTTGCCGTCGAAGCAGACGATGGTGGCACCGACCAGCAGTCCGGCGATCTGGAAGTTCCACATCATCCAGCTCGGGCTGGTGTACCAGAAGAAGGTGTCCTCGGGCCCGATGTCCATCTGCAGGGCAACCGATTTCAGGTGCTCGAGGAGCACACCGCCGTGCCCGTGCACGATCCCCTTCGGCAGGCCGGTGGTGCCCGAGGAGAACACCACCCAGAGCGGATGGTCGAAGTCGACGCCCACCGGTTCGAGCGGCGCCTCGCCCGCGGTCGCCGCGGCCCAGGACAGGACTCCCTCGGGCTCACCGGACTGGGAACCTGGGTCCGCACCGAGCCGCCGCACCAGCACGGTCGTCGTCAGGCTCGGCATCCCGGCCCGCAGTTCCGCGATCGAGTCGCGGCGGTCGTGCAGCTTGCCGCCGAAGCGGTAGCCGTCCGCGGTGATCAGCACCGACGGTTCGAGCTGGCCCAGCCGGTCCAAGGCGGCGGGGGCCGAGTAGTCCTGGCCGCAGGCCGCCCAGATCGCGCCGAGGCTCGCCGTCGCGAGGAAGGCCACGACGGTCTCCGGGATGTTCGGCAGGTAGCCGACCACCCGGTCGCCCGGACCGACGCCGTTCGCCCGCAGGGTCGCGGCCAGCGCACCCGCCTGCCTGCGCAGCTCCGCCCAGGACATGGTGACGTCCTCGGCGGCCGTCTCACCGGAGTAGACGATGGCGGGCCGGTCCGAGCGCTCGTTGCGCAGCACCTGGTCGACGTAGTTGAGCCGGACCCCGGGGAACCACACCGCACCGGGCATCCGGTCCTGCGCGAGCACCTCGCCGACCGGCGTCGCGGACCTGAGCCCGAAGTAGTCCCAGACCGACCGCCAGAAATCGTCGAGATGCTCGACCGACCATCGCCAGAGCGAGTGGTAGTCGGGCACGGACACCGAGTACTCCCGCTCCACCCATGAGGCGAAATCGGTGATCCGGGCGTTCCGCACGTCGTCGCGTGTCGGTTCCCACTGCGGCTGAAGCGATTCCATGCGGTTCGTCCTCTCTCAGTCAGTCTGTTTCGGCCCGAGGTCCTCGGTGAGGACCTCCTGCACCACGCGCATCGCGGCGAGCGCGGCAGGCGCGCCGCAGTACCCGCTGGTGTGGATGATCGCCTCGGTGATCTCCTCGCGGCTCAGGCCGTTCCGGAGTGCACCGCGGACGTGCCCGCGCAGCTCCGATTCCGCGCGCAGCGCCGTCAGCATGCCCAGGTTCAGCAGGCTGCGGTCCCGCCGGCTCAGACCGTCGCGGGTCCAGACCGAACCCCATACCGTCTCGGTGATGTGCCGCTGGATCGCCTCGCTGTCGGTGCCGAGGTCGCGGGTCAACGCGCGATCGACGAAGTCGTCGCCCATCACCTCACGCCGGACGGCGAGGCCGGCGTCGAACCTGCCGTCGCCCTCCCCTTGGCCCTGGCCTGTCACTTCTTCGGGACCCGGATGATCAGGGCGTCACCCTGACCGCCGCCGCCGCACAGCGCGGCCGCACCGACGCCACCGCCGCGACGCTCCAGTTCCAGCGCCAGGTGCAGCGCGATCCGCGCACCGGACATGCCGAGCGGATGTCCGACGGCGATCGCACCGCCGTTCACGTTGACCTTGGCCGGGTCCAGACCGAGCTCGCGAGTGGACGCGATGCCGACGGCCGCGAAGGCCTCGTTGATCTCGACGAGGTCGAGATCGGTTGGTGCGATGCCCTCCTTCGCGCAGGCCTTGGCGATCGCGCGTGCGGGCTGCGACTGCAGGGTGGAGTCGGGGCCGGCCACCACGCCGTGCGCGCCGATCTCGGCGATCCAGCTCAGGCCCAGCTCCTGCGCCTTGGCCTTGCTCATCACGACCACGGCGGCGGCGCCGTCGGAGATCGGCGAGGCCGAGCCGGCGGTGATCGTGCCGTCCTTGCTGAACGCAGGGCGCAGCGTGCTCAGCGACTCGACGGTGGTGTCGGCCCGGATGCCCTCATCCTCGGCGAAGACGATCGGATCGCCCTTGCGCTGCGGGATCTCCACCGGCACGACCTCGTTGTCGAACAGGCCGTTCTTCCAGGCGCGCGCGGCGTTCTGGTGCGAGGCCGCCGCGAACGCGTCCTGCTCCTCGCGGGTGATGTGGGTGGCTTCCTGCTGGTTGACCTGCTCGGTCAGCAGCCCCATCGCCTGGTCGGTGAAGATGTCGTGCAGGCCGTCGTACGCCATGTGGTCACGCATGGTCACGTCGCCGTACTTGAAGCCCTCACGGCTCTTCTCCAGCATGTGCGGTGCGCGGCTCATCGACTCCTGGCCACCGGCGACCACGATGTCGAACTCGCCCGCGCGGATCAGCTGGTCGGCCAGCGCGATCGCGTCGACACCAGAGAGACACACCTTGTTGATCGACAGGGCGGGCACGTCCATCGGGATGCCCGCGGCGACGGCCGCCTGGCGCGCGGGCATCTGACCGGCGCCCGCGGTGAGCACCTGGCCCATGATCACGTACTCGACACTCTCGGGCGCGACGCCCGCCTTCTCCAGCGCGCCCTTGATGGCGATGCCACCGAGATCGGACCCGGAGAAGCCCTTCAGCGAACCGAGGAGCCGACCCATCGGGGTACGGGCTCCGGCGACGATGACAGTGGACTCGGACATCAGCTTGCTGTTCCCTTCACATTTCTCAGCCACTTCGGATTTCTCGGCGACTGAACTGTTCACAACGATTCACTCCGGCGGACGATCGCCTCCGCGTGCCGAAGCACCGGCGCGTCCACCATCTTCCCCTCGAAGGCGAAGACCCCGCGCTCCTCGGACACCGCGGCGAGCACCCTGCGCGCCCAGGCGAGGTCCTCCGCGCTCGGTTCGTAGGCGGCCCGGATCACCGCGACCTGGCTCGGATGGATTGCCACCTTGGCGTCGAACCCGACCGCGACCGCGTCGAGGGACTCCGCGCGCAGACCATCGAGGTCTTTGATGTCGAGGTAGACCGAGTCCAGCGCGAACCTGGCGTGTGCCTTGGCCGCCAGCAGTGAGCCGGAGCGCACGTGCCTGGCCACATCGCGATAGGAGCCGTCGGTGTGGCGGCTGGCGTTCCCACCGAGCGCCGCGACCAGGTCCTCCGCACCCCACATCACCCCGATCGCGTTCGCGACCTGTGCGGACTCGGCAACCGTCAGGGCGCCGAGCGGGGACTCGATCAGGGCGATCACCTGGCGCGGGGCGAGGGAGCGCACCTGTTCCGCCGACTCGCACTTGGGCAGCATCACCCTCGGGTAGCGGGTCTGTAGCAGCGCCTCCAGGTCGAGCGCCTGGTCCTCGGTGCCCGCCGCGTTGATCCGCACCACGGTGCGCTCGGGGTCGAGCGGGGTGTCGATCAGCGCGCGACGTGCGGCCGCCTTGTCCGCGGGGGCGACGCCGTCCTCGAGGTCGAGGATGACGACGTCCGCGGCGGCCGCGGCCTTCGCGTAGCGCTCCGGCCGATCCGCTGGGCAGAAGAGCCAGGCTGGGCCGGGCGGTGTCCACCCCGAGGAGTGACCGGAGTTCGCTGTCATGACGGCCTCTTCCTGACCAGCGTCTTGCGCACCGCGATCGCCACCACGTCGCCGTGCTGGTTCCGCGCGGTGTGCGCCAGGGTGATGATGCCCTCGCCTGGCCTGCTCTTCGACTCCCGCTTGTCGGTGATCACCGTCTCGGCGTACATGGTGTCGCCGTGGAAGAGCGGCTTGGGGAAGGAGATCTCGGAGAACCCGAGGTTCGCGACGATCGTCCCCTGGGTGAGCTGGGCGACCGACAGGCCGACCAGGGTGGACAGCGTGAACATCGAGTTCACCAGCCGCTGGTTGAACGGCGGCAACTGCTCGCTGAACGCGGCGTCCAGGTGCAGCGCCTGAGTGTTCATCGTCAGCGTGGTGAACAGGACGTTGTCCGCCTCGGTGATGGTGCGACCGGGGCGGTGCTCGTAGACGACGTCGGTCTCGAACTCCTCGAACCAGAGCCCGCGCTGGACGACCCTCTTGCGGTCGGGCTGGCTCACAGCCCGGCCTCGCGCGCGATCAGCATCAGCTGCACCTCGGTGGTGCCCTCGCCGATCTCGAGGATCTTGCTGTCCCGGTAGTGCCGGGCGACCGGGTACTCGTTCATGAAGCCGTAGCCGCCGAAGATCTGGGTGGCGTCGCGGGCGTTGTCCATCGCGGCCTCGCTGGCGACCAGCTTGGCGATGGAGGCCTGCTTCTTGAAGGGCTTGCCCGCCAGCATGAGTGCGGCCGCGTCGTAGTACGCGGTGCGGGCGACGTGCGCGCGCACCTCCATCCGCGCGATCTTGAAGGCGATGGCCTGGTTGGCGCCGATCGGCTTGCCGAACGCCTCGCGCTCCTTGGCGTACTTGACCGACTCGTCCACGCAGCCCTGCGCCGCACCGACGCTCAGCGCCGCGATCGCGATCCGACCCTCGTCGAGGATGCGCAGGAAGTTCGCATACCCACGCCCGCGCTCGCCCAGCAAGTTCTCCTGGGGCACCCGAACATCCTGGAAGGTCAGCGGGTGGGTGTCGGAGGCGTTCCAGCCGACCTTGTTGTACGCCGGCTCCGCGGTGAATCCCGGCGTGGAGGTCGGCACCAGGATGGTGGAGATCTCCTTCTTCCCGTTCTCCTTCTCGCCCGTGACCGCGGTGACGGTGACCAGGCGGGTGATGTCGGTGCCGGAGTTGGTGATGAACTGCTTGTTGCCGTTGATGATCCAGTCGCCGCCGTCTTCCTTCGCGGTGGTCCTGGTGCCCCCTGCGTCGCTGCCCGCTCCCGGCTCGGTGAGGCCGAACGCGGCCAGCGCCTTGCCGCTCGTGAGCTGCGGCAGCCACTCCTGCTTCTGCGCCTCGTTGCCGAAACGGTAGATCGGCATCGCGCCGAGCGAGACGCCCGCTTCCAGGGTGATGGCCACGGACTGGTCGACCTTGCCGAGCTCCTCGAGGGCGAGGCACAGCGCGAAGTAGTCGCCGCCCTGTCCGCCGTACTCCTCGGAGAACGGCAGGCCGAACAGGCCAAGCTCGGCCATTCCCGCGACGACCTCGTACGGGAAGGTGTGGTTCGCGTCGTGCTCGGCGGCGACCGGCGCGACGACGGTCTGCGCGAAGTCGCGGACCACCTTCGCGAGCTGCTGGTACTCGTCGGGCAGCGATCCGGAGGAGAGGTAATCGGTCATGACGCGGCGCCCTTCGTTGTCGTCTCTGCGAGTTCGGGTTGTCCTGAGTTATCGGAAGTTTCGGATGCATGTGGGATCACGCGAGCGAGGATCTGGTCGACCTTCACCTGGTCGCCCGCCGCGACGAGCAACTCGACGGTGCCGTCGATGGGCGAGGTCAGCGAGTGCTCCATCTTCATCGCCTCGACCACGACCACCGCGGTGCCCGCGGCGACGGTCGCGCCGTGCTCCACGCCGACCGCGATGACCGCGCCCGGCATCGGGCTGGTGATCTCGGCCTCCCCCGCGTGCGCGTCACCCGTGCGGACACTGACCTCCCGAACCTCGCGAAGGACCGCGGTCCCGTCGGTGCCCGAGAGCCAGATGTGACCGTCGTGGGCGGCCACCAGGTAGCTCGCCCGCAATCCGTCCACCGCGACGGACAGCGTGGAACCGTCCAATGATGCGGTCAGCCTTCGTGTTTCGCCATCCTCCATCGACACCAGCGCGTCGCCGGGCGTACCGATGATCCGCACGTGGTCGGTGCGGGCAGGCGAGGCGAGCCGGATGCTGGTCGGCGCCGGGGTACCGACCCGCCAGCCGGTCGGTCGCTCCCACAGGTCGGCCTCGGTGCCCTGGGGCCAGCGCGTCAGCCACCGGTAGGCGCCCGCCGCGATGAACTGCGCATCCGAGGCGTCGGCCGCGACATAGTCCTCGAGCCTGCGGTCGAGCAGACCGGTGTCGAGGCGGCCCGCGACGACGTCCGGGTCCGCGAGCAGGAACCGCGCGAAGTCGATGTTGGTGACCACACCGAGCACCGCGGTGTCGGCGAGCGCCCGGTCGAGCTTGCGCAGCGCCCCGGCGCGGTCGGCGGCGTGCGCGATGACCTTCGACAGCATCGGGTCGTAGTCGCTGCCGACCTCGGTTCCCGCCCGCAGGCCCGAATCGATCCGGATACCGGGGCCGGACGGCTCCACGACGTCGAGGACCAGTCCGCCCGTCGGCAGGAAGCCGCGGGCGGGGTCCTCGGCGTAGACGCGGGCCTCGATGGCATGGCCGGTCATGGTGATCTCGTCCTGGGAGATGCCGAGCTTCTCGCCTGCGGCAACCCGGACCTGCCACTCGACCAGATCGAGCCCGGTGACCATCTCGGTGACCGGGTGCTCCACCTGCAGGCGCGTGTTCATCTCCATGAAGAAGAACTCGTCGGGGCGGTCCGCGGAGACGATGAACTCCACAGTGCCCGCGCCGGTGTAGTCGACGCTCCGCGCGGTGTTGCAGGCCGCCTCGCCGATCCGGGCGCGGGTGGCCTCGTCGAGCAGCGGCGACGGCGCCTCCTCGATGACCTTCTGGTGACGACGCTGCAGGCTGCACTCGCGCTCGCCGAGGTGTACGACGTTGCCGTGGGTGTCGGCGAGGATCTGCACCTCGATGTGCCGGGGGCGCAGCACGAACCGCTCGAGGAACAGGGTGTCGTCGCCGAAGGCGGAGGCGGCCTCTCGGCGCGCGCTGGCCAGCGCGTCGGCGAGCTTGTCCGGCTCCTCGACCAGCCGCATGCCCTTGCCGCCGCCGCCCGCGGACGGCTTCACGAGAACCGGGTACCCGATGTCCACGGCCGCGGCGATCAGCTCGGCGTCGGTCAGTCCGGGCCTGGCGATGCCGGGCACCACAGGGACGTCGAACTCGGCCACCGCGTTCTTGGCGGTGATCTTGTCGCCCATCACCTCGATGGCCCGGGCGGAGGGCCCGAGGAAGGCGATGCCCGCGTCCTCGAGGGCGGCCGCGAAGGCCGCGTTCTCAGAGAGGAATCCGTAGCCGGGGTGCACCGCCTGGGCACCCGTCCGCTTCGCCGCGTCGACCACCTTGACGATGTCGAGGTAGCTCTCGCGCGCCGCCGCGGGGCCGAGCAGGACCGCGGTGTCGGCCTCGCGCACGTGTCGCGCGCCTGCGTCCGCCTCGCTGTACACCGCCACCGAGCGGATGCCCATGGCACGCAGGGTGCGGATGACGCGGACCGCGATCTCGCCGCGGTTGGCGACGAGAACGGTGGAAAATTCAGTCATCTCACTCACATCCTGAAGACGCCGTAGGAGACCGGCTCGAGCGGCGCCTGAGCGCACGCCGAAAGTGCCAGTCCTAGAACAGTTCTGGTGTCCGCGGGGTCGATGATTCCATCGTCCCACAGTCGGGCGGTCGAATAGTAGGGGTTGCCCTGTGCCTCGTACTGCGCCCGGATCGGCGCCTTGAAGGACTCCTCGTCCTCGGCGGACCAGGGCTTGCCCGAGGCGTCGAGCTGGTCGCTGCGGACGGTGGCCAGCACCGAGGCCGCCTGCTCGCCGCCCATCACCGAGATCCGCGCGTTCGGCCACATCCACAGGAACCGGGGCGAGTAGGCGCGGCCACACATCGAGTAGTTGCCCGCGCCGTACGAGCCGCCGATCACCACGGTGAGCTTCGGGACGCGTGCGCACGCCACCGCGGTCACCATCTTGGCGCCGTGCTTGGCGATGCCGCCCGCCTCGTAATCGCGGCCGACCATGAACCCTGCGATGTTCTGCAGGAACAGCAGCGGCACGCTGCGCTTGTCGCACAGCTCGATGAAGTGGGCGCCCTTCATCGCGGACTCGGCGAAGAGCACGCCGTTGTTGGCGACGATGCCGACCGGGTGTCCGTGGATGTGGGCGAAGCCGGTGACCAGGGTCTTGCCGTACTCCGCCTTGAACTCCTGGAAGCCGGATCCATTGCCGGCACCGCCGGCGCCACCGTCCACGATCCGGGTGATCACCTCGTGCACGTCGTACGGGGTGCGCGGGTCCGTCGGGACGACGTCGTAGAGCTCCGCCTGCGGCGCGGTCGGCTCGACCGTCGGGATCACGTCCCATGGCCGGTCCGTGCGCGGGCCGAAGGTCGCGACGATCCGCCGCACGATGCGCAGCGCGTCCTGATCGTCCTCCGCGAGGTGATCGGTGACGCCGGAGACCTTCGAGTGCAGGTCACCTCCGCCCAGGTCCTCGGCCGTGACGACCTCGCCGGTCGCGGCCTTCACCAGCGGCGGGCCACCGAGGAAGATGGTGCCCTGGTTGCGCACGATGACGGCCTCGTCGCTCATCGCGGGGACGTAGGCGCCGCCCGCGGTGCAGGAGCCCATTACCGCGGCGATCTGCGGGACGCCCTTGGCGCTCAGGTTGGCCTGGTTGAAGAAGATGCGCCCGAAGTGCTCGCGATCGGGGAAGACGTCGTCCTGGCGGGGCAGGAAGGCGCCGCCGGAGTCGACCAGGTAGAGGCACGGCAGGTTGTTCTGCAGCGCGATCTCCTGCGCGCGCAGGTGCTTCTTCACGCTCATCGGGTAGTAGGTGCCACCCTTGACGGTGGCGTCGTTGGCCACGATGACGCACTCGCGACCGGAGACCCGACCGATGCCGGCGATCACGCCCGCGCCGGGGCACTCGTCGTCGTACATGCCGTTCGCGGCCAGCGGCGAGAACTCGAGGAACGGGCTGCCCGGATCCAGCAGGGTGTCCACCCGCTCGCGCGGCAGCAGCTTGCCCCTGCTCACGTGGCGTTGTCGCGATTGCTCACTGCCGCCGAGCGCAGCGGTCGCGAGCCGCTCGCGCAGCTCGGTCACCAGGCGTACGTGCTCGCCCCGGTTGCGCTCCCCGTCGATGGTCATGTCGTCGCCCTGTCTGCTCAGATCGGTTCGCGGTCAGTTAATTGCCAATAACCGAATCTAAGATAACTATGATTAACTGAGTTGTCCAGACCCACAGGTTGAAGGGAGGTGCCGACGTGACAACCGATGATTCGGCGCTGACCAAGCGCGGCCGCGCGAAAGCAGATCGCCGTCGGCAGCTCCTGCAGGCCGCCGCCCGCCTGATCGCCGAGCGTGGTTTCGCCGGGGTTCGCCTCGAGGACCTCGGATCCGCGGTCGGGATCAGCGGCCCCGCCGTCTACCGGCACTTCCCCAACAAGGAGGCGCTGCTGGTCGAACTGCTGGTCGACATCAGCCGTCGCCTGCTCGAGGGCGGTATCTCCGTCGCCGACGTGGCCTCGACCCCGGACGAGGCGCTCGCCGGCCTGATCGAGTTCCACCTCGACTTCGCGCTCGGCGAGCCCGACCTCATTCGAGTGCAGGACCGCGACCTGGAGTCGCTGCCCGCGGCCGAGCGCAGGCAGGTCCGGCAGTTCCAGCGCCGCTACGTCGAGGTGTGGGTCGAGGTCCTCCGGAAGGTCGACGCGGACCTGGCGGAGTCGGATGCCCGGATCAAGGCGCACGCGACGTTCGGCCTGATCAACTCCACCCCGCACAGCGTGAACCCGTCCGCTCCCGCCCACACCAGGGCGGTGCTGCGCGCGATGACGGCGGCGGCGCTGGCTCCTGGGGTCTGAGGCCTCGGCGCCCTCGCCGTGAGGACGCACACCCCTTCACAAGGTCGCACCCCCTTTGGGGCGCCAAATCCTGTGCGTTCTCAACAAAAGCTGTGCGCGGCCGGCTCCGGCCTACGGCCCGATCGACGGGATGTCACGCGCCGCGCTGAGGCGATCCCGCGCAAACAGCACCGCGAGCAGCAGCGCCAACGCGACCGCGGCCCACAGGCCGGCCAGCCCGACCCCGCGGTGCACCGCCGCGCCCGCGGCCACCCCGAGCACCAGGCCGAGCCACAGCCCGGCGAACCGTACCCACTCCCACCGCGGCCCGCCGGTCAGCGCCGCGGCGATGCGCTGCCCCAGCTTGACCAGCGTGCCGGTCATGTAGGTGAGGCTGATCGAGGACTCGCCCGTCCGCTCGAACACGGTGTTCTCCGCCCCCATCGCCAACGCCAGCGCGGCGACCACGACCTGCCGCGGGCCGATGGCCGAGGCCGTCACCGCCGCAACCAGCAGGCCCGCGACGAGGCACATCACAATCGATCTGCGGCGCGCGTGAGCAATCCGCCCCAACACCGAACCCAGCACCACACCGAGCACGAACAGCCCGATGACCGCGGCGCCGACCGCGGCGACATGCCAGTGGCCGTCGACCGCACCGACCGCCATGCGAGTGGAGTTCCCGCTCATGAACGAGACGAAGAACCCGCCAAGGGTGATGTACCCCATGGCATCGACGTAGCCGGCCAGGGCCGCGAGTAGCACCGCGTAGACAAACGTTCGGCGCCCGACATCGACTACCACTGAGTCCCTACCCGGATGGGGTCGGCCGCAGACGCCGCGGCGGCACGCCGGTCGCGGCTACTCCTTCCTCGTCAGCGCGGTGTAACCGAGGGTCAGCACGGCCGCTGCCGCGATGCTGATGATCCAGCGCCACCAGTCGATGCCCTTCGTGTCGCCGGTGTCGCTGATCATGCCCCAGATCCAGTACCCGATGAGTGCACCGGCGATGCCGAGCAGGACGGTGATGACCCATCCCATTGCCTGCTTGCCAGGGATCACCAGGCGTGCGAGCACGCCGATGACCGCGCCGAAGATGATGGTGCCGATGATGTCGCCGATCATTGTGGGCTCCTCTCGTGCCACCTCAGTCGCGCGATCGCGTGCTGGGTTGTCGATCTTGATAGTGACACGGTGACGTCGTCGGAGGAACCCCTGCCGCCCCAGACCGGCGGTGCCCCGCTCTCCTGTGGTCCGGAGAGCGGGGCACTCGGTGCACGGCCGGTCGGGGGAACCGGCGTCACCGGTCAGGCGTGCACGATCACCCCGCGGATGTTCTTGCCGCTGCGTAGATCCTCGTAACCCTGATTGACGTCCTCGAGGCGGTACTGCGTGGTGATCAGCTCGTCGAGCTTGAGCTGACCCGCGTCGTAGAGCCGCAGCAGCTTGACGATGTCGTACTGCGGATTCATGGACCCGAACAGCGAGCCCTTGATGGTCTTCTGGTTCAGCGTCAGGTCGCAGCCGGACACCTGCACGGTGAGCTTCGCCGGATCGGCCAGCCCCGTGATGACGACGGTGCCGCCCTTGCCGATCACCGCGGTCGCCGCGGACACGACCTCCGCGTCCACGGTGCCGACCAGGATCAGGGCGGCGTCGGCGCCCTGGCCCCAGGTCAGTTCGTTCACCTTCTCGGCGGCACTCGCCGCGTCGGCGAAGGCATGGGTGGCGCCGAACTTCAGCGCGGTCTCGCGCTTGAGGGCCACCGGATCGACGACGACCACGTACTTGCAGCCCGCGCTGACCGCTCCCTGCACGGCGTTGATGCCAAGGCCGCCGATGCCGTAGATGACGGCGGTGTCACCCGCGTGCAGGTTGCCCGCGTTGACCGCGGTTCCCCACCCCGAGGGGACCCCGCAGCCGACCAGCACCGCGGTCTCCAACGGCAGCCAGTCGTCCACCTTGACCACCGAGTGCTGCGAGATGGTGGCCCGCTCGGCGAACGTGCCGAGCATGCACATGGCACCGAAATCGGTTCCCTTGGAGTGGAACCGGAAGGTGCCGTCCGGCATCGAACCCTCCAGGATGGTGGCACCCATGTCGCAGAGGTTCTGCCTGCCCGTCGAGCAGTAGCGGCAGGTGCCACAGTTCGGGATGAAGCTGCACACCACGTGGTCGCCGGGCTTGACCTTCGTGACGCCCGGCCCGACTTCCTCGATGATCCCCGATCCCTCGTGCCCACCGACGATCGGATAGCGCGGCGGCAGGTCACCGTCCGTCAGGTGTAGGTCCGAGTGGCACAGGCCAGCGGCGGTGTACTTGATCAACACCTCACCGGGGCCGGGGCCGTCCAGATCGAGCTCCATCAACTCGAACGGCTTTCCGGGCTCCAGGAGCACGGCTGCGGTCGTCTTCATGGTTTCTCCTCGTAAGTTGTTGTCAGAGCGCGATGTTGACGGACTTGGTGATCGTGTAGGCGTCGAGTCCGGCCGACCCCAGCTCGCGGCCCCAGCCGGACTGCTTGTATCCACCGAAGGGCATCGCGGTGTCGAAGCCGTTGTACTGGTTGATCCACACGGAGCCGGCCTTGATCTGCCGCGCGGTGCGGTGCGCCTTGGAGATGTCGCGGGTCCAGATTCCCGCGGCCAGGCCGTAGATCGAGTCGTTCGCGGCAGCGGCGACGCCGGCCTCGGCGTTGAACGGCAGCGCCGCGACCACGGGGCCGAAGATCTCCTCGCGGACGATGCTGAACTCCGGCTTGACGTCCACGAAGACGGTCGGCTCGACGAAGTAACCGGTCTCGCCCCACCGCTTGCCGCCGGTCAGCGCCCGGGCGCCGTCCGCGAGGCCCTCGCGCAGGTAGCCGGTCACCTTGTCGAACTGTTCCTGCGAGACGAGCGGGCCCAGTTGGGTCGCCGGGTCGAGACCGGGTCCGATCTTCACCTGGCTCGCCGCGTCGGCGACCGCCTGGGTGAACTCGTCGAAGATCCTGTCCTCGACGAACAGCCGCGTCCCGGCGACACAGCACTGACCGTGGTTGAAGAGCCAGGCATTGAGCGAACCCTCCACGGCGGCATCGAAATCGGCGTCCGCGAAGACGATGTTCGGGCTTTTGCCGCCGAGCTCGAGGGAGACCTTCTTCAGGTTGCCCTTGGCGGCCTCGACGATCTTCTTCCCGACCTCGGTCGAGCCGGTGAAGGCGATCTTGTCGACGTCGTCGTGCGCGGACAGCGCGGCGCCCGCGTCACCGAATCCGCTGATGATGTTCACGACGCCGGGCGGGAAGCCTGCCTCCTGGAACACCTCACCGAGCAATAGCGCCGTCAGCGGCGTCTGCTCGGCGGGCTTGAGGATGACGGTGTTACCTGCGGCGAGTGCGGGCGCCAGCTTCCACGAGGCCATCAGCAGCGGGAAGTTCCACGGCACGATCAGCCCGCACACACCCACCGGCTCGCGCAACGTGTAGGCGTGGAACTGGGCACCCGGCGCAAAGGGCATCGACACGTTGACCGTGCTGCCCTCGATCTTGGTTGCCCAGCCGGCGTAATAGCGGAACACGTCCGCGGCCCAGGCGACATCCACCGCGGACGCGATGCCCGCCGACTTGCCGTTGTCGAGCGCCTCGAGCTGACCGAACTCCTCGGCCCGCTCGCTGAGGATGTCGCCGACGCGCCAGAGCAGGCGCTCGCGCTCGTTCGGCTTCATGCCGGGCCACGGGCCGTCGTCGAACGCCACCCGCGCGGCGCGAACCGCCCGGTCGACGTCCTCGGCCTGACCATGTGCGACCTCGGTCAGCGCGTTCCCGGTCGCGGGGTCGTAGGTCGGGAAGGTGCGACCCGAGGCGGCCGGGGTCCATTCGCCGCCGATCAGCAGCTTCTTCGGGCCGCCGGTCAAGAACCCCTGCACCTCGGTCTTGAGCGGGAAATCGGCGATCGCCGTCATCGGTTCCTCCTGCGAGAGTTGGTGTGTGATGCACGCCATACTTCGCCGGTTCCGATACGGATAACTGTGCGACTTCCGGACAGCCCTAGGGCGTCACCTCGAGCGCACGGATTCTCGAATACAGTGTGCTACGGCTGATTCCGAGCTTCGCGGCGGCATGCACCTTGTTTCCGCCGCATTCCTGCAATGCATCGATGATCGCCTGGCGTTCCGCACGCTCGCGGCCCGCGAGGCGGGAGACGCGCGAGCTGGTCCGGTACGCATCGGGCAGATCCGCGAGCCCGAGCCTGGTGCTCGCGCGGTCGCGCGCCGTCCTGGTCAGCACCACCCGCAACTCGGTCAGGTTGCCCGGCCACTCCCCTGCCACCAGTGCCTCGAGCGCGGTCGAGGTCAGGCTCAGCCCGGGCTCGATCTCGTCGAGCATCGCCTGGGCGATCTCCGGCAGTTCGCCGAGCCGCTGACGGAGCGGGGGCACCGCGATGCGCTCGGGGCACCGCGCGATCATCGCCGCCGCGGCCGGGGGGAGTTCCTCGATCGGGCTGCTCGTCAGCACCATCCGAGGTCCGCCCTCGGCGACCAGGAGGTCCGTGACCACGGGAAGTATCGACGCGGGCAACAGGTGCGCGTGTTCGACGGCCAGCACGCCACCCGACGTCGATGCCTGCTCCAGCAGCGCCGACAACCATCGACCCTGCCCGACTATCGGTATCCGCGAGGCATCCGTCCAGTGCACGGCGTCGACGCCTGCGAGATCGCGCACGGCCGTGGTGCGGCCCGAACCGGACTCGCCGACGATCGCAACGGACTCGGCGGTCGCGCGCACCCGTCGCAATTCCGAGCGCGCCCGGTCCACGACCCCCGCACGGTCGGCGCGGCGCCTGATCGGCACGTGCTGTCGGTGCACCTGCTCGACCAGAAACAGTGTGCCCCCGTTCGTTCCGGCGATCCGGTCGGCCTGCACCTTCGCCAGCTGGCCGGAGGCCAGTTCGAGGTTCACCGTGCGCGATTGGTCCGGCAAAAGGTCGGCCGCGAGCCCGCGCAGCGCGGCGTGGTCGGCCACGTCGAGGAGATCGAGCGCGGTCCGGTTGCTCAGCAGGATGTCCTCGCCGATCGCGGCGACGGCGACATGGCGTTGCGGCGATACCCGCTGGAAGGCGTCCACCAACCGCTGCTCCGACGCCCGCGAACCCTCGAGCAGGCGCCGCTCGATGTCCGCCGCGGCGCGCTGCAGAAAGGGCGCGAACAGCGAGTTCGCCCGCGGGGCAATGCAGGTCATGTCCAGGATCCCCTCGACCCTGTGCGTCACCGGATGCAGGATCGGATGCCCGTAGCAGCTCAGCCCCTTCAGGCGCTCCAGGTAGTGCTCCTCGCCGTTGATGACGATTCCGCGCCGCACCTCGACCGGGGTACCGATCGCGTTGGTGCCCGCGGTGTCCTCACCGAACCTCGAGCCGATCACCGCGCCGAGCTTCTCCATCTTCCGCTCGACCTGATGGTTGTCGAACACCCGCGCCACGATCCGGCAGTCCCGGTCGGCGAGCAGGAGGCACAGCCCGGTGCCCGCGATCTGGATCGCAACCTCGTCGAGGATCGGGCGCGCGGCCCGCAGCAATCGGCTGGAGAGGTCCAGGTCGGTTGCCGGGTCAGCGTCGAAGCCGTCCCCCGGGCCGACGCCACTCAACGCGGATCGCTTCCAGGACAGCGCTATCTCGGGCCGGACCGGTTCCCGCCCGCTCGTCTCGCCGGGGTTCATCAGCCGGCCCGCCTAGCCCCGCCCGATCAACTCGACGGACTGCTCGCGCATGTCGATCTTGCGGATCTTGCCGGTCACCGTCATCGGGAACTCGTCCACGACGTGGACGTACTTCGGGATCTTGTAGTGCGCCAGCTTCCCCGCGCAGAAGGCCCGCACCGAGTCCGCGTCCAGCTCCGGCGCGCCCTCACGCATCCGGATCCACACCATCAGTTCCTCGCCGTACTTCGCGTCCGGCACGCCGATCACCTGGGCGTCGAGGATGTCCGGATGCGAGTAGAGGAATTCCTCGATCTCGCGGGGATAGATGTTCTCGCCACCGCGGATCACCATGTCCTTGATCCGGCCGGTGATGGCGACGTAGCCGTCGGCGTCCATCACTCCGATGTCGCCGGTGTGCATCCACCGTGCGGTGTCGATGGGCCCCAGTTTGTATGGTCGCTCCGCAGGCTCCGCTCCGGCAGGCTTCTCCGGGGTGTTCTCCCAGTAGCCGAGCATCACCGAGTACCCGCGCGTGCACAGCTCGCCCGCCTGTCCCCGGGGCAGCGTCAGCCCCGTCGCCGGGTCGACGATCTTCACCTCCAGGTGCGGACCCACCCGGCCGACGGTGGACACCCGCTGCTCGATCGTGTCGTCGGATCGGGTCTGCAGCGAGACCGGCGAGGTCTCGGTCATGCCGTAACAGATGGACACCTCCGCCATTCCCATCTGCTCGATCACCTGCTTCATCACCTCGACCGGGCACGGCGAACCGGCCATGATCCCGGTGCGCAGGCTGGACAGGTCGTAGCTCGCGAAGTCCGGGTCGGCGAGCTCGGCGATGAACATCGTCGGCACCCCGTACAGGGAGGTGCACCGCTCGGCCTGCACGGCCTCGAGGGTGGCCTTCGGATCGAACGCGGGGCCGGGGATCACCATGGTCGCGCCGTGGGTGGTGCACGCGAGGTTGCCCATCACCATGCCGAAGCAGTGGTAGAACGGCACCGGGATGCACACCCGGTCCGCCTCGGTGTAATGGCACAGCTCGCCGACGAAGAATCCGTTGTTGAGGATGTTGTGGTGACTGAGCGTCGCACCCTTCGGGAATCCCGTTGTACCCGAGGTGTATTGGATGTTGATCGGGTCGTCCGCCGAGAGTGCGGACTGCGCCGTCGCCAGCCTCGACGGGTCGGCGGACTGGGCTGCGGTCCCGTCCGTGACCAGCGCCTGCCAATCCGTGCTGCCGAGCAGGATTACCGATTCCAGGTCGGCGCACTGCGGCCGGACCGTCTCGATCATCCCGGCGTAATCGGAGGTCTTGAAGCTCGGCGCGGCCACCAGCATCTTGATGCCCGCCTGCTCGAGCACGTACTGCAATTCGTGCGACCGGTAGGCGGGGTTGATGTTCACCAGGATCGCGCCGATCTTCGCGGTGGCGAACTGGATCAGCGTCCACTCCGGGCAGTTCGGGGCCCAGATGCCCACCCGGTCACCCATGCCGACCCCGCGCTGCAGCAGGCCCGCCGCGACACCGTTCACGTCGGCGGCCAGCTCGGCATAGGTCCATCGCCTGTCTGAGGGCCGGTCCACGAGCGCGTCACGGTCGCCGTGCGCCGCGACCGTCCGATCGAAGTTGTCCCCGATGGTGTCGCCCAGCATGGGGGCATCCCAGACTCCCGAGGCGTAGCTGGGCAGTGCGGTGCTCATGTGATTCCTCTCCTGGGCGCCGGTGAGCGCCTCGGGGAGGGCCCGCCGGTGCGGGCCCTCCCGTGGTCGAACCTACTCGTGCGGATGTGACTTACGACATAGTCGGCGGTGCGGGGTGACCGTAACTGTCCAAGGTCCGGACACCCCGCCCGCGGGTGGCTAGAGCGCGTGGTCCTTGGTCTCGACCAGCGCCTTGGTGCAGAAGAAGCTCAGCACCGACAGTCCGGCGAGCATCAGACCGATCGCGAAGCTGCCGTAGGTGGAGGCGAGCGGCGCGGCGATCAGCGGCGGGATGGCGCCACCGAGCACGCCCGCCAGGTTGTAGCCCAGGCCCGCGCCGGTGTAGCGGTACCGCGTCTGGAACATCTCGGGCAGCAGCGCACCGCAGGGGCCGTAGGCGATCCCGAAGATGGCGAGCGTGCCGAACATGCCGATCACGAACGCGACGGGCGATCCGGTGTCGAGGATGGGGAACAGGGCAAGCGCCCAGACCAGCGCGGCGACGCAGGACGCCATGATCACCTTGCGGCGACCGATCCGGTCCGAGTAGAGCGCGGAGACGATGATCGCGATACCGAAGACGACGGCGGAGGCGATGCCGACCATCAGCACGAACGGACGGCTGAAGCCGAGCGTCTTGGTTCCGTAGCTGGTGAGGAAGGCCGTGCCGAGGTAGAAGAAGGCGAACAGCGTGGCCAGGGCCCCTGCGGAGAGCAGGATCTCCTTGCGCTGGTAGCGCCAGGCGTCGAGGAACGGCAGGGTCCTGGGCGCCGCGTCCGGCCCGTCGAGTGCCCGCTGCGCCTGGTTGGCGCGGAAAACCGGGGTCTCCTCGATGGCGAGGCGCATGTACAGGCCGATGCCGACCAGGACGATGGAGAACAGGAACGGCACACGCCAACCCCAGGTGAGGAAGGCCTCGTTCGAGTCGCCGAGCACGGCCCCGGTGATGAGGAAGGTGCTGCTGGAGAGGATGAAGGCGATGGCGGGGCCGAGCTGCGGGAACATCGCGTACAGGCCGCGCTTGCCCGGCGGTGCGTACTCGGCGGTCAACAGCGTCGCGCCTGCCCACTCGCCGCCGACCGCGAAGCCCTGCCCGAAACGGAGCAGCACGAGGATCAGCGGGGCCGCGACCCCGATCGTGGAGGCGCTCGGCAGCAGACCGATGAGCAGGGTCGAGATGCCCATCAGGAGCAGCGTCGAGATCAGGGTCTTCTTGCGGCCGATCCGGTCGCCGTAGTGGCCGAACAGCATCGCGCCGACGGGCCGGGCGATGAACGCGACGGCAAAGGTCGCGAACGAGGCGACTGTTCCTGCTGTCGATCCCAATGCCGGGAAGAACACCTTCGGGAACACCAGCGCCGCTGCCGTCCCGTAGATGAAGAAGTCGTAGAACTCGATGGTGGTGCCGATGCAACTCGCGATGGCCACCCGGCGCACGCTGGTGCGCGGGGGCGCGGCGATCACCGTTCCTTCTACTGGCGACACTGTCGTCATGTGTTCCTCTTCTCGAGCCAGGAGTGATGCCCGGTCGGGCGTCACTGACTGCGAGGAAAGGTAGTGACGTGGCTCACGTGACGACTACCCCCGAAAGGGGGGTGGCGTGAGCCACGCCACTGTCGGCCTACTGCGCGGAGGCGCTGAGGATCTCGCGGCGCAGCTCGGACCACACCACCGCGTAGGTGTCCGAGAACGAATCGCCCGACTTCACCCGGTCGAGGGAATCCGCGAGCAGCTCCTGGTAGCGGGCCAGGCGGGGCACGTACGCGGAGACGTCGTCGAACACGTCCGACGCGCGGCGGTCCAGGTCGACGAGCGAATCGATGTCATCCTCGGTCAGCTCGGCGAACTCCTCGTCGAGCGGCTCGAAGCGCTCGACGACCTCCGCGAACAGGTCCTCGTCGATGGAGACGCGCTCGGCGTCGAGCTGATCCTCGAGCTCGGTCACCCCCGCGTCGGTGAGCGAGACCCCGGCGTCGCCGGAATCGGAGGCGCGGCCAGCCGCGACCAGCGCGTCGAGCGCGGCCTGCGCCGAGGACTCGGTGACCCCGAGCTGCACGGCCAGTACCGGTGCCGACACCGAACCCTTCAGTCGCACCGACTGCAACAGAGCCAGCTCATCGACATTGCCTGCAAAGGCCATTGCGTATCTCCTTTTGGTGCCCGGAACCGGGCGTCGTCACCGCCCCGAGGGTCAGGGGCGAGCTACATCCTTTTGGATGACCGTCACCGGCGTCAACACTTACGCCAGGCCGTCGAGAAAGCCGCCGACCTCCATGGTGAACACGGCATTGTCGTCCCCGGCGACCATGTGCCCCGCAGCGGAGACGTTGACGGCGGAGGCGTGCGGGATCAACCCGAGCAGCTCCTCGACCCCGTCGGTGCTGACGATGTCCGACTTGCCGCCGTGCACCAGCAGGGTGGGCACCTCGACGGCCCTCGCCGCCGCGACCATCCGGCCGTGGTGGTCGGAGGTGATGACGTCGCCAACTCCCCCCGGCCGGGCGAACGCGGGATCCCAGTGCCAGTACAGGCGACCGTTCGACCGTTCCCGGACGTTTCGGCGCAGCCCTTCGATGTTCGACGGCCTGGTGCGGTGCGGCTGGTAGGCGGCCACCGCGTCGGCGACCTCGTCGAGGCTGGCGAATCCGTCGGGATTGCCCCGCATGAAGTCGGCGATCCGCCTGACGCCCTCGGGTTCCACCTTGGGCGTGATGTCGACAAGGACCAGGCCACGCATCAGTCCGGGGTTCTCACCCTCGGCGATCAATCCGGTCATCCCGCCAAGGGAGGCCCCGAAGAGCACCGGCATCTCGCCGAGCTGGTCGATGACGCCGCGCAGGTCGTCGACCAGGCCGTCGACCCGGTAGTCGCCGTCCGGCGCCCAGTCGCTGTCGCCGTGACCGCGCGCGTCGAGGGTGTAGACGGTCCAGCCGTCGCGCGACAGGGTCGCCGCGGCCCGGTTCCAGGAGTGACGGGTCTGGCCGCCGCCGT
Source organism: Rhodococcus sp. OK611 (assembly GCF_003050885.1). Classification (NCBI taxonomy): domain Bacteria; kingdom Bacillati; phylum Actinomycetota; class Actinomycetes; order Mycobacteriales; family Nocardiaceae; genus Rhodococcus; species Rhodococcus sp. OK611. Next base: position 133,821 of record NZ_QAOZ01000005.1, on the reverse strand, counting down.
GCAGCATCAGGACCGCACCGCGGCCGGCCAGCCCGTCGTCCGATGTCCAGCGGTCGGCGGCGATGGCCCCCGCTCCCCCGCGGAACTCGATGGTTTCATTCACGCCTCACACCGTAGGAAGCGCCCGGCACCGCCGTGTGGGCGGTGCCGGTGGACGTGCCCGGATCAGCGCGCGGGTTCGGACATCGCCGCGAGTTCGCGCTTGAGGATCTTGCCGGTGGCGGTCATGGGCAGGACGGTGGCGAACTCGATCGAGCGCGGGTACTTGTAGCTCGCCATCTGTTCCTTGCACCAGGCGATCAGTTCATCCTCGGTGATCTGCGCATTCGGCTCGAGGATGACGAACGCCTTGATCTCCTCGCCGTGGCTCTCGTGCGGCACGCCGATGACGGCGACGAGGGAGACGGCCTCGTGGGTCAGCAGGACCTCCTCGATCTCGCGCGGGTAGACGTTGAACCCGCCACGCACGATGAGGTCCTTGGCACGGTCGACGATGTAGTAGAAGCCGTCCGCGTCGCGGCGGGCGAGGTCGCCCGTCCGGAACCATCCGTTGTGCATCGCCTCGGCGGTGGCCTCGGGACGATCGAGGTAGCCCGCCATGATGTTGTGCCCCCGCAGCGCGATCTCCCCGACCACGTCGGCGCCCGACACGGTGTTCCAGTTGTCGTCGATCAACCGCGCCTCGACGCCCCAGACCGGAACGCCGATCGACCCGGGACGCGGGTCCCGCTCGGGGTCGCTGAAGAGGGCCAGCGGGGAGGACTCGGACAGCCCGTACCCCTCGAGGATCTGGACGCCGAACCGCTCGGCGAACCGGGTCAGGATCTCGACGGGCAGCGCCGCACCGCCCGAGATGGCGCGGCGAATGGTGCCTGCGATCCGGTCGACGTCCACCGTGCCGTCGAGCGCGCCGAGCAGGGCCCAGTACATGGTCGGGACCCCTGCGAATACGGTGATGGCCTCGTCGACCATCAGGCGCAGGGCCGCGGCGGCCTCGAATCGGGGCAGCAGCACCAGGGTGGCACCGACCGACAGGCCCGCGTTCATGGTGACGGTCTGCCCGAAGGAGTGGAACAACGGGAGGGTCACCAGGTAGTTGTCGTGCCGGACCGGGTTGCTGTCGAAAAGCCGGTTCGCCGTCGCAGCGTTCATCACCATGTTGGAGTGGGTGAGTTCGGCGCCCTTGGGCTTGCCGGTGGTGCCGCTGGTGTACAGGATCACCGCGGCGTCGCCCGCCTCACGGACCACCGACTTCGCCTCCGTCGACACGCCGTCGAGTGCGGCGGTCAGCGTGGTGACGCCGTCGACCGGTGCCACCGCGCCTGGTTCCGCGGTGATCAGGTACATCTGCCTGCACCCGTCCGTCGCGTCGAACCCGGCGCGGCCGAACTCGCCCATCGGCAGGTCCGCTGTGCCCTCGAAGCAGAAGTACGCCTTCGCGCCCGAATCGGCCAGGTGGTAGGCGATTTCGCGGCCCTTGAGCATCACGTTGAGCGGGACGACGACCGCACCGGCCTTGAGGATCCCGTAATAGACGATCGGGAACTGGGGCAGGTTCGGGCAGGAAAGCGCCACCCGGTCTCCCGGCTCGATGCCCCGCGACGTCAACAGATTTGCCACCTGGTTCGCACGGGCGTCGAGCTGCGCGTAGGTCAACCGCTCCCCGTCGAGGACAAGCGCCGCCCGGTCGGGGTACCGGCGGGCGGAGTCTTCGAGGAGCATGGACAGGTTCAGCACGCTGAACTCACTTTCGGTTGTCGTGGTGGAGGTGGTCGGTGGCCTATGCGAGCGGCGCGTCGGTGGCCGCGCGCACCGACTCCTCCGTCACGCCGGGTGCGCATTCGCGCAACACCAGACCCGCCTCGGTGACGTCGAGGACGGCGAGGTTTGTGATGATCCGGTGCACCACACCCTGACCGGTGAGCGGAAGGGTGCACTCGCGCACGATCTTCGATGCCCCCGACCTGTCGGTGTGTTCCATCAGCACGAGGACCCGGCGGGCGCCGTGGACGAGGTCCATCGCGCCGCCCATGCCCTTGACCATCGCGCCGGGCACCATCCAATTCGCCAGGTCGCCGGTCTCGGACACCTGCATCCCGCCGAGCACGGCGGTGTCGATGTGCCCGCCACGGATCATCCCGAACGACAGCGCGGAGTCGAAGAACGAGGCGCCGGGGTTGACCGTGACGGTCTCCTTCCCTGCGTTGATCAGATCCGCGTCCACTCCGTCCTCGTCCGGATATGCCCCGGTACCGAGGATCCCGTTCTCGCTGTGCAGGACCACCTCGAGCCCGGGCGGGAGGTGGTTCGGGATCAGGGTCGGCAGCCCGATGCCGAGGTTGACGTACTCGCCCGCCGAGAGCTCCGCCGCGGCCCTGGCCGCCATCTGCTCGCGGGTCCAGCCGACCACTGTCAAGGTCGAGGTCATGAGGGAAGGTCCTTTCGGAGCATCGCAGCGAGGAACGAGCGAGGAGCGAATGGAAGGGCCGTACCGGGTAACACGGTCATACCACTGCCGCCTTCCGCGCCGTCACCGTGCGCTTCTCGATCTGCTTGTCCTGCACGCCCGTTGCGACGATGCGGTCGACGAAGATCCCCGGCAGATGGACCTGCGCCGGATCCAGCACACCGGGCCGCACCAGGGTCTCCACCTGCGCGATGCACACCCGGCCCGCCATCGCGGCGAGCGGGTTGAAGTTGCGTGCCGCCATGTTGAACACCAGGTTGCCCTCGGTGTCCCCGATCGCCGCGTGCACCAATGCGAAATCGGTGGTGATCGATTCCTCGAGCACGTACCGCTTGCCCGCGTACTCGCGGACCTCCTTCGGCGGGGACGCCACGGCGATCGATCCGTCGCCGTCGTAGCGCCACGGCAGCCCACCCTCCGACACCGGGGTACCGACCCCGGCCGGGGTGAAGAACGCAGGAATGCCCGCACCACCGGCGCGGAGCCGCTCGGCCAGTGTCCCCTGCGGCGACAGCTCGACCTCCAGCTCACCGGCCAGGTACTGCCGGGCGAACTCCTTGTTCTCACCGACGTACGACGCGATGACCCGACGAATTCTCTTCTGCTCCAACAGCAGACCGAGCCCGTGGCCGTCTGTTCCGCAGTTGTTCGAGGCGACCTCCAGATCGGTCGCCGACCCTTCCGCGATCGCGGCGATCAGCGCGTCGGGGATCCCGCACAGACCGAACCCGCCCACCGCCAACGAGGCACCGCTGCGGATGTCGGCGACCGCATCCGCGGCCGAGACGAACACCCGGGTCACGAGGCGACCTGCTTCGCACGAGTCAGCTCGAGGAGGAGTTCCTCGGCTTCCGGCCAATACCCGTAGCCGGAAGCGGGGTTGAGATGTCCGACCTCACCGAGATCGACCAGGCGGCTGCCCCACGTCTCGGCCATCCCCGCGATCCGTCGGTGGCTCCCGAGCGGGTCGTTGCTGCTGGCGGCGACGATGCTGGGGAACGGCAGCCGGCGCCGCGGGATGGGGTTCCAGCCATTGCGCTCGAGGTCCTCGATCACCGGGTAGCCCTCGGGCAGAGGCTGTTCCAGGTCGGCGGGGGTGGCGAGCAGAGCGCCCTGGATCGTCCGGGTCGGCTGCTGGGCCCAGTGCACGGTGATCATGACGCCCGCGCTGTGGGCGACCAGGACGACCGGCCCCGGGATCTCGGCCAGCACGGCGTCGAGCGCCGCGACACGCGCGCTCAGGCTGAGCTTGTCGTGTTCGAGCGGCGGCACCGTGCGCACTCGGTCGAGCTTGTCTGCGAGCAGGGTCTGCCAGTGGTCGGCGACGTGGTCGCGCAGACCGGGCACGATCACCACGGTCGGATCGGCGATGCTGTTCAAGTGGACTCCCGAAGCTGCTGTTTCACAATGAGATCGGGATCCGGATCGGATCCCTGTCGGGTCGGGGCGCGGCACAAGCAGGTGCCGCGTCCCGACCCGTCCGTCGATCGTCGAGCCGGCGCTGCTGCCTCGGCTCGACGATCGGTTGGGTGGCCGGATCAGGCGTGCTGGGTGAACCCGACCTGCCCGGGCTTGCGGTTCGGCGCGTAGCCGAGCTTGGCGAGGGTCTCATCGGCATCGGCGTAGGTCTCGCCGATCCGGTAGATGTCGCGGGCCTCCTTGGCGGTGGCGACCTCGCGGCCGAGCTCGTTGGCGACACGCACCAGCTGGCGGACCTGCTCGGCGGAGGTGATCTTGACCTCGCCGCTTGGCGCCCACAAGTTGTCCTCGTTGCCGCAGCGCGGGTGCAGGCCCATCGCGATGGCCATCGTGTTCACCGGCAGCACGCTGCGCATCAGCGTCTCCAGCGTCAGGCAGGCGCCGTCCGGGACCCTGTTGATGAACTGCATCATGTTGTACGGGTTCGGGCCGTCGAAGCCGCCGCCGATCGCGACCCAGGTCAGGTTCAGCGGGCCGGTGTAGAAGCCGCGGCGGATCAGGCGCTCCACGGTCTCGAGCTGGGGGATGCTCGAGAGCTGGAAGTGCGGCTGGATGCCTGCGGCCTGCAGGCGGCGCAGGTGCTCCTCGACCCACTCGGGGCCGGCGGGGACGGTCATCTCGCGGTAGGTATGCGCCAGTTCGGCGTTCTCAAGGGAGGTGCCCTTGATGTCGCCCGGGGTCATCAGGTCCATGATGTTCATCTGGCTGGTGTTGATCGCGATGGTGACCTGGTCCGGCTTCGGGTCCAGCTCGGCGAGCATGTGGCGCACGTCGTCGGAGAGCCACTTGGCGTCCGCACCGTCGCCCTCGGGGGCGAAGGAGATAGAGCCGCCGACCTGCAGGATCATCTCCGGGACTGCCTCGCGGAGGCGGCCGAGGAGCTCGTTGAACTTCGACAGGCGCTTGGAGCCCTTGCCGTCCTCCTCGCGGACGTGGATGTGCAGCACGGTGGCGCCGGCCTCGAAGCAGTCGACGGCCTGCTGGACGTGCTCGTCCATCGTCAGGGGTAGGTCCTCGGGGAAGTCCTCCACCGCCCACTCCGGGCCGTACGGCGCAACGGTGATGACCAGCTTGTCCTGGTTTTCCGGGAACAGCGCGTCGTCGTGAAAGTGCATGTCTTTTCTCCTGTCGATTTGGCTGGAAAAGCCTGGAGTGGAAGAGAATTCGTATGGATCAGAAGGGACGGTCGCCGACGATGCCCGCGCGTTCCATCTTTCGGACCGCGGGCCAGTAGTCCTGGACCGCATAGTGCTGCGTCGACCGGTTGTCCCAGATCGCCACGCTGTTGCGCGTCCACCGCCACCGCACCTGGTACTCGGGGATGGAGGCCTGGCTCTGCAGGTAGCGCAGCAGTTCACCGGCTCCTGGCGCGTAATCGATTCCCCAGCGCACGTTCTCGGCGGTGTGGAAATTCGTCAGGTGGGTGGTGAACGAGTTGACGAACAGGATCTTCTCGCCCGTCTCGGGGTGCGTACGCACCACCGGATGCTCGGCGTCCGGGAAGCGTTCCTTCAGTTCGAGTCGCTGCTCGATCGGCAGCCGCGCTCCGAAGGTCGCCTCGATGCTGTGTCGCGCCCGCAGGCCCTCGATCTGCTCCTTGACGTGCTCGGGCAGCCGGTCGTAGGCCAGCGCCATGTTCACCCACATGGTGTCGCCGCCCACCTCCGGTCCCTCGATGCACCGCAGCACGCAGCCCATCGGCGGGTTCTCCCGCCACGTCGCGTCGCAGTGGTAGGCGTTCTCGAACCGCTCCGGCGGGCTGTCGAGGTCCTTGTAGATCCGCACCAGGCCCGGGTGATCCGGGTCGCTGCCGAGTGCGGGGTGGTCCTCGAGCGACCCGAACCGCTCGGCGAGGGCGACGTGCTCTGCCCGGCTCATGTTCTGGTCACGGAAGAACAGCACCTTGTGCTCGAGCAGCAGCGACTTCAGTTCCGCGAAGCGCTGGTCGTCGCGCGCGACATCGGCGAGATCGACGTTGTGGATCTCCGCGCCGATGCTGCAGGTCAGCGGTCGCGCATCCATCGCCGCGGCGGCGATGTCGGTTCGACCGGTCACGCGGTCGATGGTTGTGGTCATGACGCTCTCCTGTTCGTGTTTCGGGTTCAGACCGAGAAGACCGAAGAGCCGATGCTGATACCGGCCTCCAGGTCGCGATGAGCCTTCTCGGCATCCTCGAGCCCGTAACGCTGGTTGATCTCGATCGAGATGCGGCCGGCTGCGACATGACCGAAGAGCTCACCCGCGAGCTCCGCCCGCTCGGCCGGATCGGCGATGTAGTCGGCGAGCGCGGGCCGGGTCACGAACAGCGACCCCTTGACCGCGAGCTGCATGGCATCGATCGGCGGGATCGGGCCGGAGGCGGTTCCGAAGGCCACCAGCAGACCCCGGCGGGCCAGCGAGTCGATCGAGGTCTGGAACGTGGACGCCCCGATGCTGTCGTAGACCACCGGCACGCCTGCCCCGCCGGTGAGCTCACGCACCCGCTCGGCGACGTTCTCCCGCGTGTAGACGATGACCTCTCCGCACCCGTGAGCACGCGCGACCGCCGCCTTCTCGTCGGTCGACACGGTGCCGATCACGTTGACGCCCAGCAACTTCGCCCACTGGCAGAAGATCAGCCCGACGCCACCCGCGGCCGCGTGCAGCAGCACCGTGTCGCCTGCCTTCAGCGGGTGGATCCGGCGCAGCAGGTACGAGGTGGTGAGGCCGCGCATGGTCATCGCGGCCGCGGTCTCGAACTCGATCCCATCCGGAAGTGCGATGAGGTGTGCGGCGGGCATCACGCGCTCGGTGCTGTACGCACCGAGCGGGCTACCCGTGTACGTGACGCGGTCACCCTCCTGGAAGTCGGTGACACCGGCACCGACCGCCTCCACCACGCCCGCACCCTCCACACCCATGCCTGCGGGCAGCGGCGCGGGATACATCCCCGTACGGAAGTAGGTGTCGGCGAAGTTCAGGCCGACCGCCCCGTGGCGGATCCGCACCTCACCCGGCCCCGGGTCGCCGACCTCAACGGATTCCCACCGCAGAACCTCCGGGCCGCCGGTTTCGTAGAAGCGGATCGCCTTTGCCATTGCCTTCTCCTTGATCGTGGTTCCACCCCTGGTCGGGCATCTCGCTGCGCTGTGGCGCAGCGGTCGATGTGCCCTTCGCGGGGCCCGCAACCGGAGGCGATCGACGCATCCGGTGTGACTCAGCTGACACAACAGTAGCCACGCGATGGGGTTCACACTTATCCTGACGGGACATATTTGTTTCCCGTTCGGGACACCCCACTGCGGGGCGCCGAGCGGGACACCCGAGATGGAAGGCGACGCGAATGGCCAAGCCGCTCGCCCGGTATGCCTCACTGACCGGCTACATCGAATTGAGCCGTGCCCTGTCGCTCGACCCGGTGCAGCTGCTCAGGAGCGCTGGGCTCGACCCGGCCGGGCTGGACCTGCAAGACCGCTGGGTGCCCGCGGCCTCCGTCGCCCGTCTCCTCGAGTTGTCCGCGGCGACCTCGGGTCGCCAGGACTTCGCCCTGAAGCTGGCCGAGCGCCGTCGTCTGTCCACCCTCGGCCCACTGAGCGTAAGCATCCGGGACGAGCCGGACGCCCGAAGCGCGCTCCGGATGCTGATCCGGTACCAGCACACCTACAACGAGTCGCTGAACATCCGGCTGTCCGAGCGCGACGGCCTGGCCACGATCCGCATCAGCATCGATCCCGGCGAACCCGTACCGGTCCGGCAGTCCGTCGAACTGGCGGTCACGGTGACCCACCAGCTGCTGAGGCACCTACTGGGCGAGCGGTGGCATCCGGTGTCCGTCAGCTTCGAACACGACCGACCGGCCGACGACACGACGCACCGCCAGGTCTTCGACGCGCCGCTGCACTTCAACAGCGAGTTCACCGGAATCATCACCTACACAGGCGATCTGGACGAGCCGAACAGGCTGTCCGACCCACTGCTGCGCTCCTACGCGAAACAGTTCCTCGACACGCTCACCACGCCCGAGGAACCCACGCTCACCAATCGCGTACGCGAACTCGTCGAACTCCTGCTGCCGAGCGGACGCTGCTCGATCGAGCAGGTCGCGCGCAGCCTCGGCGTCGACCGTCGCACGGTGCATCGGCACCTCGCGAAGTCAGGACAGACCTTCACCTCGGTCGTCGACTCGACCCGGGCCGAACTCGCGAAACGCATGGTCGCCGGCCGCCGCTACTCGTTCACCGAGATCTCCGAGCTGCTCGCCTTCTCGACACCGAGCAGCTTCTCCCGGTGGTTCCATCAGCAGTTCGGCATGAGCCCCCGCGATTGGCGCAAACAAACCGAGGGTTAGGTCGGTTTCCAACGGCAGGTGCCCCCACCCCGGGAGCATGTCCCGAAATGCAAAGAATTCCGTCCCGCACGGGCAATTATTCGACTCACGAGCGACGTAACGTGATCCAGGCCACTATCGGGCCGGGCCAATAGCCCACATCACACCCGATTCGTTCTCCGTGAAACGAGCAGCCATGACCGCTGAGCCGATACCCACTCCGACGCTCGACCGAATGAAGCAGGCTGGAAGCTGGAATCCACTGTGGGACACCTTGTCCCAGTGGGATCCGGAGTGGACCGAGCAGTTCATGGCGATGAACGCCACGCCCGTGCGGCGTGGGGTGTTCACACCCGAGTTCGTCGAACTGCTGAGCATCGCCATCGATGCCGCCGCCACCCACATGTACGCGCCTGGAGTTCGTCGGCACATCCGAGCCGCACTCGAGCTCGGCGTGTCCAGGGAGGAGATCCTCACCGTCCTCGAGATGGTGAGCGTCCTCGGGATCCACGCCTGCAATCTCGGCGTGCCGATCCTCGCGGAGGAACTCGACGCGTACGAGTCCCGCCGCGCGACCAACTGAGCGCCGGCCCCACACCTTCCCCCTGCCAGCCGCACCCCCAGGAGCATCCATGGGACTGACATCCACCACGCCCGAACTCGAGATCGCAGCAACCGATCCGCCGAGTTCGGTGACAGCCACCGCACGCCGCAGCCGGCGCTCGTACTATCCCTGGCTCGTCTTCGCCCTCACCTTCGCGTTGCTGTTGTCCGACTATATGTCTCGCCAGGTACTCAGTGCCGTCTTTCCTTTCCTGAAGACCGACTGGGACCTGTCGGACTCGCAGCTCGCGTCGCTCACCAGCATCGTCGCGCTGATGGTCGGCCTGCTGACACTGCCGCTCTCCCTCCTGGCGGACCGATGGGGCCGGGTCAAGAGCCTGGTGCTGATGGCCACGCTGTGGAGCATCGCGACGCTGTTGTGTGCGGTCGCATCCAACTACGAGCAGATGCTGGCCGCCCGCTTCCTCGTCGGTGTCGGCGAAGCCGCCTACGGGAGCGTCGGGATCGCCGTCGTGCTCGGAGTCTTCGCGCCGCGAGTCCATTCCACTCTGAGCGGCGCCTTCATGGCCGGAGGCTCCTTCGGCTCGGTTGTCGGCGTGTCACTCGGCGGCGTCATTGCCGTGCATCTGAGCTGGCGTTGGTCCTTCGCCGCGATGGCGGTGCTCGGCCTCCTGCTCGTCGCCCTGTTCCGTGCCCTCGTCACCGAGCGCCGGTTGGCGGAGCACGCCGCCGACCAGAATGTCGCGACGGTCGGAACGACGGGAACCACCATCCGGGTCCCGGTGTCGAGCCTGTTCACCAATTCCGCGGTGTGGTGCGCGTATCTGGGCGGCGGCCTGCAGATGTTCACCGCCGCGGTGCTGCTCGCCTGGACCCCGAGCTTCTTCAACCGGTACTACGGCATGGCTCCCGACAAGGCGGGCGCGATCGCATCGGTGTTCGTGTTGCTCATCGGTACCGGCATGATCGTGTGCGGCATCATCACCGACCGGGTCAGCAGGACCAACCCGGCCATGAAGTGGTCCAGCGCCGTCGCCTTCTGCCTGATCTCGTTCCTCGCGCTCGGAGTGGGACTTCGCCTGGACACCGGGGCCCCGCAGCTGGTCCTGCTGGGAATCGGAGCCTTCTTCGCCGCGGGATCCTCGGGCCCGTCCGCCGCCATGGTGGCCAGCCTGACCCACCCGTCGGTGCGGTCGTCCGCACTCGGCACCCTCACCGTGGCCAACAATGTCCTCGGCCTGGCATTGGGTCCCTTCGTCATCGGCATCCTCGCCGATCGCCTGGGCCTGCTCGAGGCCCTGCAGCTGTCGCCCCTGGTGTACGTCCTCGCCATCGTCGCCCTTGTCGCAGGTAAGCGCCTCTACCCCGCCGGGCTCCAGAAGCTCGCGGCACAGAGCGCAGCCGCGGCGGCCTGAACGCAGCGAGTGGGGTCGGTCACCGAACCGACCCCACTCGCTGCGTTCGCACGTCAATAGACGGTGTCGGCCTGGTCCTCGATCACCGATCCATCGGCCCGGTGGACCGCTCCCTTGCCGCCGTCCGCAGCGGTGTAGGCCTTGGTCGAGCAGGGGTAGGGCTCCTCCGCACGGTCCTTCGGATCGAGGAACATCGGATTGACCAACCACCGGTCGTCGCTGTTGTCGTAGGCATTGCACATGAGCTCGGCATTGTTGCGGTTGATCACCAGGCGCGCCCCGGTCGCGTCCCCGAGGAACGTCACGTCGGTCACCGAGTCGCCTGCCGCGAAGACCTGGCGCCGATCCGCGGGCAACTGATCGAACGCCGCTGGGCCGTTGACCCCGAACACGACCTCGTTGACCTGGCACCGTTTGCCGTCGATGTACGGGATGACCGAGTCCTCGCCGTCGGCCACGCCGCCACAGCCCTGGAGGTGCCTCGTGAGGACACCGTTCTCGACCACCGGACGGACCCCCATCGCCCGTTCGGGCGTCAGGCCCAGTTCCTCCGACCACACCCGCACCACGGGCTCCGCCGACGCCGAGATGATGCGGACATCGAAGCCGTTGGTGCGCAACACCTTCACCAGGTCGGCGATCTGGGGGTAGTACCTGACGTACCCGTCGACCTCGGTGGTCCCCACGGTCTGTTCGGCGCCCTCGGGGGCGGCGAGGTTCTCCGTTCTCGCCGCCCTGGCGTACTCGGTCACCTCGTCGACCGAATGACCACCCATCAACTGAACCGCCCAGGCGTACGCGGGCTTCGTCCGCCGATGGTCGTACCCGGCGAAGGCCGGCTTCCCGGAGGTGGTCTCGTCGTCGAGCACGGCGACGATCTCGTCGGCGCAGTCGAGATCGGAAGCTGTCGGCAGTGGGAGACCGGGCGGCACCTCGTTGCCGCACGCCGCCCCGAGTGCCGCGATCGCATCCGGGGCCAGGAATCGGCTCGTCGACGCCCAATCCGCGCCCTCGGGCTGAAGGATCTTGTCGTTCCTGATCATCCAGTAGGCGGTCGCGCTGCCGATGTCGTTCTTGACCACGGTGTTGTCCCAGTCGAACAGCGCGAGCGGGGCGCCCTTGGCGGCGTCTCCGTCGACGCCACAGGTGCCCTTCTCCGCGATCATGCGGTCCAGCAGCTGCCGGTTCTCGCCGAACCATTCGAGCCCCGCGTCGAGGGCGGCGCAGCTGCTGGTGTCGGGCGCGGCAGCGGCGGCTCCGTCACCGCCGGACGAACAGGATGCGGTCAGCGCGATCACACCGGCCAGGGCACCCACCCAGGCTGCGCGGGTATGGAAAGACTTCACCAGGAATCCTCTTTCTCGAAGGATGCGGGCGCGCGGAAGCACACCGGCACACGAACCACGCCGGTACACACAGCGGCGACGAAGGGAGAACCTCTCGGCCGGAGCCCGAGCAGGTCAGTCGAGGGTCAGGACCTCTCCGGAGGACAACGCGTCGGACCGCGAGGTGTCCTTGAGGTCCACACCGGAGCGTCCGAGCTTGCGGGCACCGGACACCAAGCCCGCCACCACCTTTGCGGCCTGGGCGTAGCCGAGTCCCTCCGGCGGGTGGATGTTGGAGACGCAGTTCCGATCGGCATCGGTGCGGCCGGCTCGGGGCAGGTGCGTCAGGTAGATGCCGAGGCTGTCCGCCACCGACAATCCCGGCCGCTCCCCGATCAACACGATCAGGGTGCGCACCCCCATCGCCTCGGCGATGTGGTCGCCGAGCGCCACCCGCGCCTCCGTCGCGATCACCGGCGGCGCGAGCGAGTACCTGTCCGAGAGTTCCTCGGCCAGCGCCCCCAGCAGCCCGGCCCCGTGATCCATCAGGGCACGGGGTGAAAGCCCGTCCCCGAGAACGAATCCCAGATCGGCACCGCTGTGCGGCACGCCCGCCAGATCGGCAGGCAGTCGTCCGAGATCGGGCCTACGCAGGTACTCGGCGCGGCTGCCTGCTCGGCTCGTCACCCGCACGGGGCTGCCGAGACCGAGCGCCTCGACCTGCCGGGCCAGCTCGTCGGCGTCCAACGGTAGGTGCACCGCATCGCGGGCCGCGGCGTGCGCGGCACGGAACTCGAGCACCCGGTCGGTTGGCAGCGAGTCCCCGGCCCTGCCCAGCCCGATCCGTGACTGGGTGCTGAGCCGCAGCTCGTCCCAGAAGTCCGGTGGATCCGTATCGGTCCGTGCGGTGCCCGCACGCTTCTCGAGGTTCACAGCGCCCCCGTCAGTGCGCGCAGCGGTGAGGCCGCCGCATCCACCGGGAGCACCCGGCCCGCCGCGTCGGTCATGCCGAGCCTGTGCAGCCAGGCCTCGAACTCCGGGGCTGGACGCAGCCCCAGCACCTGCCGGACATACAGCGCGTCGTGAAAGCTCAGGCTCTGATAGCCGAGCATCACGTCGTCCGCCCCGGGGACCGCGATGACGAACGCCGTCCCCGCCGCACCCAGCAGGGTGAGCAGGGTGTCCATGTCGTCCTGGTCGGCCTCGGCGTGGTTGGTGTAGCAGACGTCGACGCCCATCGGCAGCCCCAGCAGCTTCCCGCAGAAATGGTCCTCCAGCCCGGCCCTGATGATCTGCTTGCCGTCATACAGGTATTCCGGACCGATGAAACCGACCACCGTGTTGACCAGGAGCGGTTCGAGGTCGCGGGCCACCGCGTACGCGCGCGTCTCCAGCGTCTGCTGGTCCACGGGACGGCCGCCGGTGCCGAGGTGGGCACCGGCACTCAGGGCCGAGCCCTGGCCGGTCTCGAGGTACATGACGTTGTTGCCGACGGTGCCCCTCCCGAGCGAGCGGCCCGCGGCGTTGGCCTCCCGCAGCAGGGGCACGGTGACACCGAAACTCGCGTTCGCGCCCTCGGTGCCCGCGATGGACTGGAACACCAGGTCCACCGGCACGCCCGCCTCGATCAGGTCCATCGTCGTGGTCACGTGGGAGAGCACGCAGGACTGGGTGGGGATCTCGAACCGCTGCCGGATCTCGTCGAGCAGGTGGAGCAGGTCCGAGGTGGCGTGCGGAGAGTCGGTTGCCGGGTTGATCCCGATCACCGCGTCCCCGCAGCCGAGCAGCAGCCCGTCCAGGGTGGCGGCCGCGATGCCGCGCGGGTCGTCGGTCGGATGGTTGGGCTGTAGCCGGGTGCTCAGCCTGCCGGGCAGCCCGACCGTGGTCCGGAACCCGGCGGTGACCACGGCCGCCCGCGCGACCGCGATGAGGTCCTGGTTCCGCATGATCTTGCTGACCGCCGCCACCATCTCCGGCGTCAGGCCCGGCGCCACCGCCCGCAGCGTGGCGGCCGCGCCGTCACCCGCGGCCACCTCGAGCAGCCAGTCCCGCAGACCCCCGACCGTCAGGTGCGAGATCGCCTGGTACGCAGCGCGATCGTGCGAGTCGATGATCAGCCTGGTGACCTCGTCGGTCTCGTACGGCACCAGCAACTCGTGCAGGAACCGGTCGAGTGGGACATCGGCGAGGGCCCACTGCGCGGCCGCCCGCTCGGCATCCGAGGCGGCCGCGCATCCGGCCAGCTCGTCGCCGCTGCGCAGCGGGGTCGCCTTCGCCATCAGCTCGACGAGCCCGTCGAAGGTGTGGGTGGTGCCGCCGATCTGCTGGCTGTAGAGCGTCATTCGAGTTCTTCTTCCGCCTTCGCGAGAATCGCGAACTCCTCATCGGGCGAGTTGGCCACCAGGTGGTGCCGGCTGTAGAAGCCGAAGTAGGCCATAAAGGCGCCGAACGCGACCACGGTCCACATCGCCGCCGTCGGATCGACCAGGAAGGTGGCGATCACCGCCGCGATGGCGATCACCAGCGCGAAGGATGTCGTGACGATGCCGCCCGGGGTTCGGTACGGACGCGCCATGCCCGGCTCGCGCTTACGGAGCACGATGTGGCTGACCATCATCAGCACGTAGCTGACCGCCGCACCCAGCACCGCCATGTTGAGCAGCATCGCGCCCTCGCCGGTGAGCGAGAGGATGAAGCCGATGACGCCGGGGACGATCAACGCGAGGGTCGGGGCCTTGCGGGAGTTGGTCACCGAGAGCCTGGTCGGCAGGTACCCTGCGCGCGAGAGCGCGAAGGTCTGGCGGGAGTAGGCGTACATGATCGAGAAGAAGCTGGCGACCAGGCCCGCCAGGCCGATGTAGTTGACGGCCTTGGCCGCTCCGCCGTCGCCGAGCGCTTGCACCAGCGGGTTGCCCGAGGTCGACAGGGCCTCGGCTCCGAGCGCGCCGGTGGCGAGGAAGAGCACGGCCGCCCCGGTGACGATCAGGAGCAGCATGCTGATGATGATGCCCTTCGGCACGTTCTTCTCCGGCTCGCGGGCCTCCTCCGCGGCGAGCGGAACACCCTCCACCGCAAGGAAGAACCAGATGGCGAACGGCACCGCCGCCCAGATTCCGAACCAGCCGAAGGGCAGGAAGCTGGAACTGCCCGCCGCGCCTGGGTCGGCCGCGATATCGGTCAGATTGCTCGCGTCGAACAGGCCCCAGGCGGACACCGCGAACACCACCAGCCCGACCAGTGCGATCGCGGTGATCACGAACATCGCCTTCAGCGCCTCGCCCGCACCGGTGAGGTGGATGCCGATGAAGATGGCATAGACCGCGAGATAGACCCACCAGCCGTCGGTGATCCCGAACAGGTTCAGCGACTCGACGTAGCCACCGATGAAGGTGGCGATCGCGGCGGGCGCGATCGCATACTCGATGAGAATCGCTGTGCCGGTTGCGAATCCGCCCCATGGCCCGAGCGCTCGCCTGGCAAAGGTGTAGCCACCGCCCGCGGCGGGCAACGCGGAGGACATCTCGGCCATGCCGAGCACCATCGCCAGGTACATGCCGGCGATGACGACGCCCGCGATGAGCAGACCACCGAAGCCGCCCTCGGCCAGCCCGTTGTTCCACCCGGCGTAGTCACCGGAGATCACGTAGCTCACGCCGAGCCCGGCCAGCAGCAACCAGCCGGCGGAGCCCGACTTGAGTGTCCGCTTCGCGAGGTACTCGCTGTCCTCGTTGTGGAAGTCCTCGTGCGAGGCCTTCTTGGTGGTGATCGCCATGGCGACCTCCTTCTCCTAGTGAATGATCACACGACACCGGCGGCGCCACCAGGGGCGGCGCGGCTGCGCATAGTGTTGAAGATCTACGTCATGGATTGATGTCCACGGAGTTACGACTGATCGGCCCTCGGGCCGCCAGGGACGGGACAGGCGTCGACGGCCTCGGCGACCACCTGGGGTTCGGCGGGCGGCTCGGGCCGCCTGCCCTCTTCCCAGCTCTGCCCGGTGACCGGTTCGACCTCGGCGAGCGCGCCGTTCTCCTCGGGGGTGAACGCGCGAGCCCGGCTCAGGAAGCGCACTCCCTCCGGCGTCTCGAGGCTGAACCCCGAGCCGCGCCCCGGGACCACGTCCAGCACCAGCTGGGTGTGCTGCCAGGCCGCGAACTGTGTGCCCGAGATCCACACGGGCACCGCGTCGTCACCGTCGGGAACCGAGCTCGGCACCTCGCCGACACCGAGCCGAAGGTCGAGCAGCCCGACCAGGACGTCACGGTCGCCGACGATGAATTCGCCTGCGGGATAACACATCGGGGCCGAGCCGTCGCAGCATCCGCCGGACTGGTGCATCATCAGGGGTCCGTGGACCACGCCGAGGCGACGGAGCAGATCCATCGCCGCCGCGGTCGCGACGATACGGCCGGGCACCGTCATCGGGTCGGCCATGGGGACCTCCGTCTCGGCGAGAAGTGGAGACACGGCGCCCGCCTCGGGGGGATGAGCGGGCGCCGCGTCATGGTCACGGCGCCCGCCGCAGGGGGGCATTGGCGGGCGCCGTGAGATCGGGGGCTCGGGCCGTGAGAGGCCCCGAGCCTGCGGGTCAGAAGAAGCCCTGTGCCTTCGGGGCGTAGCTGACGAGCAGGTTCTTGGTCTGCTGGTAGTGGTCGAGCATCATGTGGTGGTTCTCGCGGCCGATCCCCGACTGCTTGTAGCCGCCGAACGCCGCGTGCGCGGGGTACTGGTGGTACGTGTTCGTCCACACCCGCCCTGCCTGGATGTCGCGGCCGGCGCGGTAGGCCACCCCACCGTCGCGGGACCAGACCCCGGCACCGAGGCCGTACAGGGTGTCGTTGGCGATCTCGATGGCCTCGTCGTAGTCCTTGAAGGACGTCACCGACACCACCGGCCCGAAGATCTCCTCCTGGAAGATCCGCATCTTGTTGTTGCCGGTGAACACCGTCGGCTGCACGTAGAAGCCGCCGGACAGGTCGCCACCGAGCTCGGCGCGCTCGCCACCGGTCACCAGCTGGGCGCCCTCGGCCTTGCCGATCTCGATGTAGGACAGGATCTTTTCCAGCTGGTCGTTGCTGGCCTGCGCGCCGATCATGGTCTCGGTGTCGAGCGGATCACCCTGGCGCACCGCCTTGGTACGGACGGCCGCCATCGCGAGGAACTCGTCGAAGATCTCGCCCTGGATGAGCGCGCGGGACGGGCAGGTGCACACCTCGCCCTGGTTGAGCGCGAACATGGTGAAGCCCTCGAGCGCCTTGTCCTGGTAGTCGTCGTTGGCAGCGAGCACGTCGGAGAAGAAGATGTTCGGGCTCTTGCCGCCGAGCTCCAGGGTGACCGGGATCAGGTTCTGCGACGCGTATTGCATGATCAGCCGGCCGGTGGTGGTCTCGCCGGTGAAGGCGATCTTCTTGATCCGCGGGCTCGAAGCGAGCGGCTTGCCCGCCTCGGTGCCGAAGCCGTTGACGATGTTGAGCACGCCTGCGGGCAGCAGGTCGCCGATGATGCCGATCAGGTGCAGGATCGACGCCGGGGTCTGCTCCGCGGGCTTGAGCACGATCGCGTTTCCTGCGGCCAGCGCAGGCGCCAACTTCCACACGGCCATCAGGATCGGGAAGTTCCAGGGGATGATCTGACCGACCACACCGAGCGGCTCGTGGAAGTGGTACGCGACGGTGTCGCTGTTGATCTCCGAGAGCGAGCCCTCCTGCGCCCGGATGGCACCCGCGAAGTACCGGAAGTGGTCGATGGCGAGCGGGATGTCGGCGTTCAGGGTCTCGCGGATCGGCTTGCCGTTGTCCCAGGACTCGGCGAGGGCGATCGACTCGAGATTCTGCTCCATCCGGTCCGCGATCTTGTTCAGGATGACCGCGCGCTCGGCCACGGAGGTCTTGCCCCATGCCGGGGCGGCGGCGTGCGCGGCGTCGAGGGCGAGCTCGATGTCCTCGGCGGTGCCACGGGCGATCTCGCAGAACGGCTGACCGGTGACCGGGGTCGGGTTCTCGAAGTACTGGCCCTTGACGGGCGGCACCCATTGTCCACCGATCCAGTTGTCGTAGCGGGACTGGAAGGACATGACGGAATCGGGTGAACCCGGACGGGCGTACACGGTCATCGAAGGCTCCTCGTGGTGTGCTGTCTCTCCCCTGCCGGCGACGCGACTGTCGCCATGGGGTGTGATTCAGAACACTAGGATTGCGAGGGTTGCAACAACGTTGCGTCCGATGGAACTCAGACTCCCAGCCGCCGGTCGAGCGTTTCGATCCTAGACTTGACCTGGTCATACATCGGCGATCGGCGGTCCATCGAGGACAGATAGGCGGCCCACGCGCCGGTGTCCTCGCGGCCATCGACCGTGCTCGTCCACTTGGCGAGCAGGCCCTGGTCGCCCGCCCTCAGCAGCGCCGCACGCATGCGGCCGCGCAGGTCCGCCCTGATCTCCTCGACCCCGGGCGCGACCGAGCCGGGCAGGACCGGACCGCGATAGACCCGCAGAGCGGCCGCCGCGTCACCTCGATCGAGCGCGTGACGGACCTCCTGCACGTCCGAGCCGAGTTCGGTCAACAACCGATACGGACGGGAACCGAGACCCGCGGCACCGAACACCTTGCGCAGGCGCGACATCTCCGCCCGGATGGTCACCGAGTCCAGCTCCGACTCGTCGAGCAGCACCGCGAGGTGGTCGGAACTGAGACCCTCTGGATGTTCGGCCAGCAGCAGCAGGATCTCGGCGTGCCGCTGCGAGAGGCTCGTCCGGTCGCCGTCCCGCACGAGGGTCGGCCGTTCGGATCCGAGTACCTGGAGACGCGGTGAGGCATTGCCGAGGAGGCGGGGCGAGTTCAGCAGGTGCAGGCGGAGCTCGGACTCGGCCGCGGCGACGGTGGCCCGGATCAACGAGAGCACCTCGGGCACCGCAACCCGCGGTCCGCCGGTGATGTCGATGGCGCCGAGGATCTGGCCGCTCATCGGGTCGTGCACGGGAGCCGCGGAGCAGCTCCAATCGTGGACCGTGCGGCTGAAGTGCTCGGCCTCGAAGATCTGTACGCAGTGGTCGAGCGCGAGCGCGGTGCCGGGGGCATTGGTGCCGACGCGGTCCTCGCTCCAATCGGCACCCTCGACGAAGTTCATCGCGAGCGCCCGGTCCTTGGCCTGCGAGTCGCCCTCCACCCAGAGCAGGCGCCCCTCGGCGTCGCTGATCGCGACGAGCAGGCCGGTGTCGGCGGCATCGTCGACCAACAGCTTGCGGACCACGGGACGGATCAGCGCCATCGGATGCGCGGAGCGGTACCGCTCCAGTTCGATGCCGTCGAGGTCGACGCCGTCGCCGACGGCATCGGGGTTCACGCCCTTGTTCCGGCTGCGCAACCACGAATCGAGCACCACCGACCGGACCGGATCGTGCCCGACGCCCGCGGGATCGACGGACTGTCCCGGTCCACCGTCGACGAACGACCTGTGGGCAGACGACATCAGCCGCGCCAGCTGCGCGACATCATCGCCCGGCCGTACGGCAATCCAGGGGTTGCCGTGCGTTGCTCTGGTCAATCGAGTTCCTCCGTGACGTCCTCACAACTGTAACGCCGGTCACACTCTGCCACTTCCCTGGGCATCATGGGTGGGACTCGTGCCGCCCTCGATCAGCGCGGACACCCGTTCCGCGATCATCACCGCGGTCGCGTGCGGGCCGCGCGAGGTCACCACGGGCATCACCGAGGTGTCGGCGACCAGGACCCCGTCCACGCCGATCACCCGGCAGCGGTCGTCCACGACGGCGTCGCGGTCGGCCTCCGACCCCATCCGGCAGGTTCCGGACAGGTGCAGGGACGTGCCGAGGTTCTCGAATGGCTCGATCGGCGACCCCGCCCCCGGGGCAGCGGCCACCCGCCCGAACGCCGCCGAGGTCAGCAACCCCCGCGCCAGATCGAGGCCGGACCGCATCGCCGCCCGGTCGGCTGCGGACGTCAGGTACCGGTACCGGATGACCGGCGGGTCCGTAGGGTCGGACGACCGCAGGGTGAGCTCGCCCCTGCTGTCCGGGCGCATCAGCGCCACCCCGAGCCGTGGTTCCGCGTCGAGCACGCCGGGAATGATCTCCGCGAAGGGCGCGGTGTACGGGCGGATCTCGATGTCGTCCGCCTCCAACACCGCCTCCAGGACGGCGGTGTGCTCGTTCCTCGGAACGAGCAGGCGAGGCCGGTAGGCGAGCGTCACCTCGGGATGGTCGCCGAAGTCGCGTCCGACGCCGCGCCGATCCGCGACCACCGTTAACCCGAGTCCCGAAAGATGTTGTGCCGGTCCTATTCCGGAGTGCATCAACAGATGGGCGGTACCGATCGCACCCGCACACAGCACCACCTGTCGGGCCCGCAGCAGGCGCCGCTCACCCGCGATCTCGGCCTCGACTCCCACCGCCCGCGCGCGGTCGAACACCACGCGGCGGGCGACGACGCCGGTCCGCACCCGCAGGTTCGGTCTGGCGAGATTCGGTTCGAGGTATGCGGACGCAGTGCTGATCCGACGCCCCGCGACCGCGTTGAGCGGCACCGGACCCGCACCGTCCGCGTTCGGCTCGTTGAGATCCGCGGCATACCCGAACCCCTCAGCCTCACAGGCATCGAGGAAGGCCGAGCTGACGGGATGCATGTCCTCGCGACCGATCCTGGTCACCGGCATCGGACCGTCGTCACCGTGCCAGCGAGGGTCCCCCGCCCGGTCCGTCTCGAGCTTCCGGAAGTACGGCAGCACTTGGGAATACGACCACGTCTGCGGCCAGCTCCGAAAGTCGGATTCGGTGCCGCGGATGAAGTAGCCGCCGTTGACCGCCCCTGACCCGCCGAGCACCCGGCCGCGGGAGATGGTCGTGCTGCGGCCCGGCCGCAATTCGACCGGATAGGTCGCGGCGACATCGCTGCGCGGTCCGACCGGCAGCAGCCCGAGTGGCCCTGGATCGCTCGAACCGGGTCCCGCCTCGATCAACAGCACCGCACGATCGGGGTTCGCGCTCATGCGCGCCGCCACGACGCACCCGCTGGACCCGCCGCCCACCACGATCACATCGGCCACCGGATCGGGGGCCGGCACCGGTCAGCCCCGCAGCCGAGGCTTCAGCGCGGCGAGGCTGCGCTCCGCGATCGCCCCACGCCACAGGCCGGTGCCGTAGGCGATGTCGTCCATCCGCTTGAACACGGTGTGCCGCACCGGCCCCAGCCCTCCGGGCTCGCGGTGCGTGTACCAGTCCGCGAGGCCCTCGGCCACGGCCACCGCCAGCAGGGCGCGACGGACTCGGGACGAGACCAAGGCGGCCAGCAGCGTCACCGGCCAATAGTGCCTGCACATCGCGGATGCGAGCTGCCAGACTCCGCCCGCGAAGCCCTGCGCGGTGAGGACGACCGAGATCCGGGTGGGTTGGTCGAGCTCCCGGAATGTCCGGCGCAGGCGGATGACGGTGACGAGCTGCGCGACCAGCGAGCCGGCGAGGCCGAGCCTGGTGCAGGTCGCGGCGAGCAGGACGGCCAGCAGTGTCAAGGGCGACATCGCGACGGGCGGCACCAGCCCCTCGTGCCGGAGCGCGAGCGGAGCCGCACCCGTGCCGTAGAAGAGCTTGCGGCCGAACCACTTCCGGAACGAGACGCGGTGATCATGGGCGACATTGGCGATCGGCTCGTAGCGCAGCCGCCAGCCGGCCGCGTGCAGCCGCCAGCAGAGGTCGACGTCCTCGGCCACATGCATCTCCGCGTCGAAGCCACCGCACTCCTCGAGGGCGCGCCTGCGCACCAGCATCGCCGCACTGGGCACGTAGGACACCGGGCTCCCCGCCCGCACCGCGCCCTCCTTGCGGCCCAGATCGAGGGAGGATCGAGCGTGCTCGTAGCGGCCGATCGAGCCCGCATCCGGCTCGAGAGCGACGATCCGCGGTGCGGTCATCGCGACCGCCGGGTCACTGAAGTGGCCCAGCATCGCCTCGAGCCAGCCGAGCCGGGGTACCACGTCGGAATCCAGGAAGGCTACGTACTCCGTTGTCGCGGCGGCCATTCCGGTGTTGCGAGCGGCAGCAGGCCCGAGCGCTGTCGGGTGCCGGAGAACCCGCACGTCGGCCCGCCCGTCGCAGCACGGCGGAGTCGTCACCGGATCGTCGGAGCCGTCGTCGACGACGATCACCGAGAGTCCGCGCAGCGCGGGCAGCAGTCGGTTCAACCCGGTGATGTTGTTGTGCAGGGGGATGACGACCGTGACGTCGTGATTCGATGGCGAGCTCATCGGCCGGGGGTTCGCCACGCCGGAATCGAGAAGGTGCCGGGCAACCTGTGCGGACTGGGTGTCGACGACCTTCAGGTATCCGTCACCGATCATCGCCGCAGCGGTCGGGGCGAGCTTGAGCATCCGGGTCGGGGAACCCCCGATCAGTACCCGTCCACCCGAGAAGGTGCGCACCTTGGGATCGATTCTCACCCCGAATCCGTCGGGCAGTCGAGCTTGGCGCATCAGGTGATCGTATTCGGATCTGCTCTCACCGCAACATGCCTTTGCCATCTGGTTGCCATCGCAACACCGCCGCAACACAACGCGCCAGCATCTGCTCGAACATCCGTTCACCCTCGGCCGCACTCGCCCCTGTCGGATCGCCGAGCACCCCGTTCGCACTGACGGACGCGATCCCACCGGCCCGCAACCTGTCCATCAGCGCACCGATCGGTTCGGTGATTCCCGGTTGCGCCCTGTCCATCCGCACGTCACCTGGCGAAAGGTGCAGCAGCAGGGAGGTTTCAGTGCGCCCCGCGTGGGCATCGGCCCCCGGCACCGCGCAGGGCAGCCAGGCGACGTCCCTGCCCTCGTAGCGCAGCAACGCGACCGCCTTGGCGAGAGTGGGCGCGTTGCCGCCGTGCCCGTTCACCAGCAACACGCGCGGGGACCAGCGACACGCCGAACGCCCGTATTCGACGACCACCGCCTCGAGCGCGGGCGCGCCCAGCGAGACGGTTCCCGCGAATCCCTCGTGCTCACCGCTGGCCCCGTAGGCGATGGCGGGGGCGACCGTCATGCCGGGCAGCGACCGCGCCACCGCGACCGCGATCCGGGTGTCGGTGTCCAGCGGCAGGTGCGGCCCGTGCTGCTCGACCGAACCGACCGGCACCGCGAGGACGGGTGCGTCGGCGTCGATGTCGGGCCAGGTCGCGCCCGCGAGGTCCAGTGGCATGCACCGATGCTATTCCGACGGGAGTCGCAGACGGTCCGACGACTACCATCGACTCACCCACAGGACCCCTCGGCTGGAGGATGACGTGACGCTGGACCGGATGCCGCTCAGAGGATTTGGCGTCGTCAACTTCGAACTCATGCTGCTCCGCCGGATGCACGACCATCAGCAGGCCCTGGTCGGGGCCGCCCTCAAGAACCTCGGCAAGAGCGCCACCGACCTGCGCACCGCGCACGCCCAGTGGCAGCGCGGCCTGCGGGGCGGCTTCCCCGGTGGCGCGGCGCGGTATCGGCTCGCCCTCGGCAAGCCCGCCGTGGTGAGCTCGCGCACGGTGCCCGTGGTCGGCGAGCTGGCCGTCGAGGCCTGGCCGATGCCGCTGTGGCCCGGGCTGCAGTTCCAGATCGCCTTCGGGCCGGGCGGGGACGTCGTCGACGAGCGGTTGGCCAGGATGGCCGACTCGACCGCGCCCGCCATCGCCTCGGTGGCGGACCTACGACCGTGGCTACTGGTCATCGACGACGTGGAGGCGGCCTGCTCCCCCGTTCGTTACCGCATGTCCGGCGGTGCAGTCGCCAGCCATGCGGCCGCCGCCTTCACCACTCCTGACGGTGCGGCCTGCGAGGCTCAGTTCTCCTGGGGCCTGCTCCAGTACGCCGCGGATACCGGGAACCAGCGGGCGGACTGACCGGCAGAAGGGCAGGATGACGCCATGGCCGAGGACGAGGCGACGCGCGCGACGACGATCATGCTGATCCGGCATGCGGAACGGCCCGAGGGCGACGAGCCACCCTTCGGCGTGGACCGCGCCGGGTCCCGGTGCGACGAATCGCTCACCCCGGTCGGCTGGCAACGCGCCACCGCCCTCGCCGCACTCTTCGCGCCCGACGGCGGCGAGCCACCCACCGGGCTGGTGCGCCCGCGGGCCCTGTTCGCCTCGACACCGCGCAAGAAAGACGGCAGCAAGCGCTCGCTGCAGACGATCTCGCCGCTCGCCGACAAGCTCGGCCTAGAGGTGGACACCGACTTCGGCCGTTCCGACGTCAAGGCACTCGCCGAGCGGGTACTGCGCACCCCCGGCCCGGTCCTCATCTCCTGGCAGCGCGAGTACCTCCCGGAGATCGTCGATACGCTCGGCGAGGTCGATTCCACACCGCCCGACCCGTGGCCCGAGGACCGCTTCGACGTGATCTGGGTGCTCACCCGGAACGGCGCGCAAGGCTGGGTGTTCAGCCAGCTGCCACAAGGCCTGCTGCCGGGCGACCGCGCCACCGGCATCTGACACGCGTCAGAGCGCGACGGCGACCCGGTGGCCCTCCCGCACCGCCGCGTCCGCGCGCCGCGGGGTCAGCGCGTCACCTATCCGGTGAACCTCGAACTCGCTCCCGGACAACTGCTTCCAGAGTCGGTCCTCGGGCTGCTGGTGCACCGCACACACCACCCAGTCGAACTCCGACTCGGAGGTGATCCCGGTCGGATGATGCAGCAGCGCGACCCTCACCGCCGACCCCGGCGCGTCGGCGACCGCCATCGGCACCAGGTCCGTGAGCTGCGCGATGCCCTTGCGGTGCGCCCTGCGCTGCCAGCCCTCCATGTCCAGCGTGAGGCCAAGGTCCTGGCCGACGATCATGCCGTTGGTCGCGACTGTCACCACACAGCCACGGTCGGCCAGCGATTCGGCGACCGACGTCGCCTGGTGGAAGCCCAGCTCGTCGATCACGAGCACCCGGCCGCCGGGTTCGACCCGGCCCTCGAGCACGTCCCGCACGTCCACCACCCGCGCCGACTCGCCCGCCCACCCCGGCCGTCGCGGCCGGGCCCCGGTCGCGACGATCACCGCGTCGGGCGCCAGTGCCCGGAGCAGG
Source organism: Rhodococcus sp. OK611 (assembly GCF_003050885.1). NCBI lineage: Bacteria > Bacillati > Actinomycetota > Actinomycetes > Mycobacteriales > Nocardiaceae > Rhodococcus > Rhodococcus sp. OK611. The sequence continues at coordinate 109,212 of NZ_QAOZ01000005.1, read as the reverse complement.
TCCGCGTCCACGTCGACGCCGGTCATGACCTCGACCCCGGACCGCACGCATTCCGCCTCGAGATTCCGGACCAGCTCGCCGAACTCGGCCCGGCCTGCCGCACCCGCCGCGACGCGGACCTGGCCGCCGGTGCGGGCGTCCCGCTCGAACAGCGTCACCCGGTGACCGCTCTGCGCGGCGGTGGCCGCGGCCTGCAACCCGGCCGGTCCGCCGCCGATCACGCACACCCGCAGGCCGAACCGTCGGGGCATCGGCAGCGGCACCGATTCCCTTCCGGCCCTGGGATTCTCGACACAGCCGAGCCAACGGCCCAGACCGACCCTGCCGATGCACTCCTGGTTGCAGGACAGGCAGGTCCGAATCTCACCGGATCGTCCTGCCGCTGCCTTGGCCGCGAAATCAGGGTCTGCGATCTGCCCGCGCACGACCCCGATCAGGTCGCAATGGCCCTCCTCGATCGCGAGATCCGCCTGCTCTGGGTCCGTGAACCGGCCGACGCCGATCACCGGCAGCGTCACCCTCTTGCGGATCGCGTTCGGGATGAACAGGGCGTATCCGCGCGGGACCGCCATGGAGCCCTCGATCAGGTGCAGGGTCTGCGTCGCCATGCCGATCGAGGTGTTGATGTAGTCGACCTGCCCGCAGGCCTCCACCATCGCGGCGACCTCGACCGCCTCGTCGAGATGGATGCCGTTCTCGATCGACTCCTCACCGGTCAGCCGCACGCCCAGCACCGGCTCGGGCCCCAGCGCCGCGCGCACCGACGCCACGATCTCGAGCAGGAATCGGGCACGATTCGCCAGGGCGCCCCCGTACCGATCGGTGCGCCGGTTGGTGTCGGGCGAGAGGAAGGCCCGCACGATCGAGGCCTGTGAGCACTGGATCTCGACACCGTCGAAGCCGCCGCGCCTGCAGTGCTCGGCGGTCGTTGCGAAGCCGGCGACGAGCTCCGCGATCTCGGCCGGGTCGAGCGCCTTCGGCACCTCGCGGAACAGCGGGTCGGCCACCGGGCTCGGCGCCAGAACCGGCCGCCGCGAGTACATCCCGGAGCCCTGCCCGCCGTTGTGGTTGAGCTGGGCCAGGATCACCGAACCGTGGGCGCGCACCGTGTCGGTGAGCGTCCGGTAGTGCGGGATCACCTCGGGTCGGTAACCCTGGATCAGCTTCTCGTACGGCCAGTCCGACGGGTGGGTGCTGTGTTCCTCGGTGATGATCAGTCCCGCGCCGCCCTTGGCGCGCGCCTCGTAGTACGCGATGTGCTGCTCGGTGGGAAGGCCGCCGCGGGCACTGTTGGTCAGATGCGCCGAGAACACCACCCGGTTACGCAGGGTCAGCCGCCCCAGGGCCAACGGGGTCAGCAGGTGCCGGTGGGTCATGGCCGCGTCTCCCGGCGAAAGGCCACCACTGCCGCCGCCCGGCCCTCGCGGATCGCTTCGGCGGCGGTTCGCGGTGCCAGGCAGTCCCCGATCCGGACCGATGCGGGCGACGGCAGGACCAGGGATTCCTCGGGAAGCCGGTGTGTGCAGTCGATCAGGGTGGCGGCGGCCTGCAGCCGCCGCTCGCCGGTGTGGACGTTCTCCAACAGGACACCGCCGGCGGCGATCGAGCGAACGGTCGTGCTCAGGTGGCGCGCGATGCATGCCCGCTGCAGCCGGGCATTGGCGGCGGAGAGGTCACCGGTCCGGCCCAACTGAACGCCGACGACCTGGTCCGGTGTCGCGATGGACACCTCGCGGCCGCGGGCGGCGAGCCATTCGGCGACCCCGACGGCGGCCTGGTCCCCCACCGGGTCGAACACCAGGATCGGGCCGTCCCGCAACGGCTTTCCGGCCAGCACCTCCTGGGGGCCCACGATCTCGACGCTCGCGTGGCGGTCACCGGGCCACGGGCTCGGCACGCTTCCTGTCGCCAGGATCACCGCGCGGCCCGCAGATCTCGCCGCGTCGATCTCCTCGGCCGTGATCGCGCGGCCGGTCTCGACGTGGACGCCCAGCCGGCGGCATTCGGACTCCAGCCAGTCGACCAGGGTCGCGAGCGAGTCGCGACCGGCACCCACCGCGGCCACCCGCAGCATGCCGCCGAGCCGGGAACCGCGCTCGGCGAGGGTGACCCGGTGGCCGCGCAACGCCAGCACTCGCGCGGCCTCGAGACCCGCGGGCCCGCCACCGACGACCAGGACGTCACCCGGATCCGGGGCAGGCAACGCCTCGTCGGGGTCGACGCTCTCGTGCCCGGCCGATGGATTCCCGACGCAGGTGATGATCGGATTGCGCGGGTCGCGGACCTGACAGGTCTGGTTGCAGAGCAGGCACGGCCGGGGCGGGGCCTCCGCCTGCTTCCGGGCCTCGCCGCCGCGGCGCGCCTTGACCACCAGGTCCGGTTCGGCGATCTGCGCGCGGGTCATCTCCACCACATCGGCGACGCCGTCCGCGAGCGCGCGCTCCGCCTGTCCGGCCTCGATCACGCTGCCCTGCAGCACGACCGGCACCGCGCCTGCCACCGCCGAACGGACAGACGAACACAGTTTCACGTTGAACACCGGCGCCGTGTGCGCGTCCGGCCGGTATGCCTCCACCGACATCGGACCGCCGCGGACGACCACCAGCAGGTCGAGCGATTCCGCCAACTCGCGGGCGTGCCGTGCGGCGATCTCGGGGGTGATCCCCGCCCAGGGCGCGAGTTCATCGCAGCTCAGCCGCAGCGACAGCACCCGGTCCGGACCGAGCTCGCCGCGGACCGCCTCGATCACCTCGCGGGTGAGCCTGAGCCGGTCGACGCCGTACCCGTCGCCGCGCAGGTTCGTCAGCCCGGAATGGAACTGCCGCAGCAGTGACCGCGGTCCCGCGTCGAGTTCGACCCCGTCCATCCCGGCATCCCGGGCCGAGACCGCGGCCGACCGGAATCCCGCTATCAGCGAGTCGATCTCAGCCCGTTCCATCTCCATGGGCAGCTCGCGGGTGACGACGTCGGCCACGCGCGAGGGTCCCCACAGCGCCGATTGCGAGTACGCGCTCGAGCCCTGCAGCCCGGTGTGGCCGAGTCCGGCCAACACCAGCGTCCCGTGCGGCCGGCACGCGGCCGCGATGTCCCGCCAGCCGGGAGCGCTGTCCGCGGCCAGCGGCGCCCGCTCGTACGGCCAATCGTCGGCGTGCACCGAGGCGACCTCGGTGACGAGGATGCCCGCGCCACCGCGCGCCCGCCGCTCGTAGTACGCGACGTGGCGCCCGGACAGGGCACGGTCGCTGCCCAGGTTCGTCTCATGGGGCCCGAACAGCACCCTGGACCGGGCGGTGCGCCCGGCCAGGGTGAGTCCTTCGGTCAACCGCTGCGTCACGACCTGCGACGCCTACACCTGGCTCAGAGGCCGAGCGGGCGGGCGAATCCCGGCGGGATGACGATGTCCGCGGCGGTCAGGTCCTGCACGGATGAGTGCCCGAGACCCAGTAGCGCCGAATCGATTCCGCCGCGGAGGATGTCGAGCACGTTCTCGACACCCGCCTGGCCGTTGGCCGACAGGCCCCACAGGTAGCCGCGACCGATCATCACCGCGCGGGCACCGAGGGCGACCGCCTTGACGACATCGCTGCCGCGCCGGATGCCACCGTCGAGCAGGACCTCGATCTCACTTCCGACGGCCTCCGCGATCGCGGGCAGCGCCCGGATCGGCGCGGGGGTGCCGTCGAGGTTGTTGCCGCCGTGGTTCGACACCGAGATCGCGGTGACGCCCGCGTCGGCCGCGCGCTTGGCGTCGTCGACCCGCATGACGCCCTTGAGCATGAACGGACCGCCCCACTGCTCACGCAGCCATGCGACGTCCTCCCAGGACGGCAGCGGCGTGCCCATCCACTCGCCGTACGCGCCGAAGAAGGTCGGGGGCTGCTCGCCGGGCGCGGCGAGGTTGGGGGTGGTCAGGTCCGGCACCCGGCCGGTCTTCGCGAACTCCCACAACCACTTCGGCCGGGTGATGGCCTCGGGCGCGAACCGGACCATGGCCTTGAGGTCCATCTTCTCCGGGATCGCCGGGCTGCCCCAGTCGCGTCCGTGCGAGAACGACCAGTCCAGGGTCATGATCAGCCCGGTCGCCCCGGCCGCTCGCGCCCGCTCCATGCGCTGCAGCAGCACCTCCCGGCTGCCGACCCAGTACATCTGGAAGAAGGTCTGCGGGTTGGCCGCCGTCACCTCTTCGATCGACTTGCTCGCGAACGAGCTCAGCCCCATCGCGATGCCGCGGGCGGCGGCGGCCCTTGCGACCGCGACCTCGCCGTCGGGGTGCACGGCCTGCACGCCGGTCGGCGAGATCAGCACCGGCATCGAGATCGGCTGTCCCATCACGGTGGTCGACAGATCACGCTTGTCCGACAGCCCCGCGACGTGCGGGGCGAATCCGAGCTCACCGAAGGCAGAGGTGTTGTCGTCGAGGGTCAGGCCCTGCTCCGAACCGGCGATCAACGCGCCGTACACCGACTTCGGCAGCCGCTTCTTGGCCCGCCGCTGCGCCTCGGCAACGGTTTCGAACCAGGCATTCTTGGCCATCACTGAACCTTTTCTACTGAGTGAACGAGTCTCGTTAATTCATGCCCGCGAGCGGGTTCTCGTCGCAGACCTTGGCGGGCGGGCGCACCATCAGCTGCAGCGGGACGGGCGCCCGCGGGGTGCGACGGTTCCCGGTGCGGGAGTGGTCGACGCTCGACTTGGGGATCTCGCCGCGGGTGCCCGCGAGCGCGGCCTCGCCGTAGCCCTGCACGCACTCGGGGTCAGGACCGTCCATCGGCAGGCCGGTGAAGAACTTGGCCGCCATGCAGCCGCCGCGGCAGGAGTCGTAGTGGTCGCACTTGCTGCACGCGCCGCCGGTCTGCGGGGAACGCAGCTCGGTGAACAGCTCGGAGTGCTGCCACACGTGCTGGAAACCACCGTCGGCCACGATGTTTCCCGCGAGGAACTGCTCGTGGATCGCGAAGGGACACGCGTACACGTCGCCGACCGGGTCGATCAGGCACACCACCCGTCCGGCGCCACACAGGTTCAGGCCGGGGAGCGCGTCGCCGTAGGCGGACAGGTGGAAGAACGAGTCGCCGGTCAGGACCCCTTCGCCGTTCGCGACGAGCCAGTTGTACAGCTCGCGCTGCTGCGGCTGCGTCGGGTGCAGCTCGTCCCAGACGTCGGCGCCACGGCCGGACGGGCGGAGCCGGGTGATCCGCAGCGTCGCGCCGTACTTGTCGGCGAGCGCCTTGAACTCGTCGAGCTGGCCGACGTTGTGGCGGGTGACGACGACGGAGATCTTGGCGTCCTTGAAGCCCGCCTCGGCGAGATTCTCGAGCGCACGGACCGCCATCGCGAAGGAGCCGGGGCCGCGAACCGCGTCGTTCACCTCCGCGGTCGCGCCGTCGATGGAGATCTGCACATCGACGTAGTCGCTGGCCGCCAGCCGCGCGGCGACCTTCTTGTCGATCTTCACACCGTTCGTGGAGAACTTGACGCCGACCTGGTGCTCGGTGGCGTAGTCCACGAGCTCCCAGAAATCGGACCGGACGGTGGGCTCGCCGCCGCCGATGTTCACGTAGAACACCTGCATCCGCTGCAGCTCGTCGATGATGGACTTGCACTGCTCGGTGCTCAGCTCGCGCGGATCGCGCCTGCCGGACGACGACAGGCAGTGCACGCAGGAGAGGTTGCAGGCGTAGGTGAGCTCCCAGGTGAGGCAGATGGGCGCGTCGAGTCCGAGTTCGAACTGGTCGACGAGCCGGCCGACCGGGGCGGGTGCGGGGCGATCGAGCATGGAGGTCATGGGCTGTGTCCTCGAGGAGTGGGGTGGCGGATCAGGCGAGCTCAGGCCGCGGACGCGCCGGGCACGATCATCTTCGAATCGGCCAGCGTGGCGAGCGCGCGGGCGTAGGTGTCCACCTGCGCCTCGTCGATACCCGCCGCGCGGATGGCGGTCCTGGCGTCGGAATGGTCGGGCAGGGCCCGCACGATCTCGACGATGGTGCGGTTCTTCAGGAACGAGAGCTTCCTGGTCCCAAAGTGGTAGAGCAACGCCCCGAAAGGTTCGGGGCGAAGCGCCACCTGCGGGTGAAGCTTCCACCCGGTGTCGAGATCCACGGTCAGTACACGCCGCACATGCCGTCGATCGAGACCTCTTCGACCAAGGCCTCCTCGACGAGCTCGGTCCCGGCAACGACGCTTTCGCGATGCTCAGACATCTACATACCTCCTGTGTCAGGGTTGGCGTCAGTCACGGCGATCAGTTCGCTGTGACTCGGCTCACCACACTAATGGCATCGAGTGCACAATGAAAGGTCCGGAGGGGAAATTGACGCAGGCCGGTAGCAAACCCGCAGGTCGCATAGGTCGTCGGCCGTCGACGACGCGCGATCGGATCAGCAATATCGGCATCGAACTGTTCGCCGAGCACGGTTTCGAGGAGACCAGCGTCGATCAGATCGCGGAGGCAGCCGGTATCGCCAGGCGCACCTTCTTCCGCTACTTCCCCTCCAAGAACGCAGTGCCGTGGGGCGACTTCGACCTACATCTGGCGAACATGCGCGAGCAGCTCGCGGAACTCCCCCGCGACATCCCGCTGGCGGAGGGACTCGCCTCGGCGCTGCTCGAGTTCAACAGCTTCTCGCCCACCGTGGCCGCGCTGCACCGCAAGCGGATGGAGATAATCCTGCAAGCCCCGGCGCTGCAGGCGTATTCGATGGTGATGTACGACGGCTGGCGCGGCGTGATCGCCGACTACGTGGCCGACCGGATGGGCTGCCGACCCGGCGATCACCTGCCCCGCACGATCGGCTGGATGGTCCTCGGCATCGCCCTCTCGGCCTATGAGCAGTGGCTCACCGACGACTCCCTCGAGCTGCCCGATCTGCTCCGCGCGGGGAGCGAGGTCCTCTCACACGGGCTCGGCACCTCCGCTGCCGGACGCGACTGACCAGCCCGATCGCCGCCGCCGGGTGGCGCGGCCGACCATCCCTGAGCTGCCGCATCCCGATTATCGGGATCGCCACTCTGCAATTTACGATCCACCTGGTTGCATGTTTTCCTGCTACATTTGAAAACTAGAACACGTTCCAGATTCACCCCCGAGAGGATCCGCCGCGATGACCACCGTTGACATGCCGCACAGCTCCAGGTCGGTTGTCCTCACCGTCTCCGGGGTCGTCGAGGAGACCTCCGACGCCAGGTCGCTGGTCTTCACCGTCCCGGACGAGCATCGCGGCAAGTTCGACTACAAGCCCGGCCAGTTCCTCACCCTGCGCATTCCCAGCGATCAGACCGGTTCCGTGGCCCGCTGCTACTCCCTCGCCAGCTCGCCGTTCAGCGACTCCGAGCCGAAGGTCACCGTGAAGCGGACCATCGACGGATACGGCTCCAACTGGCTGTGCGACAACGTCAAGGCAGGCGACACCATCGAGGTGCTGCCCCCGTCCGGTGTGTTCACCCCCAAGTCGCTCGACCACGACTTCCTGCTCTGGGGCGCGGGCAGCGGGATCACCCCGGTGATCTCGATCCTCAAGTCCGCGCTCACCGAGGGCACCGGCAAGGTGGTTCTGGTCTACGCCAACCGCGACGAGAAGTCGGTCATCTTCGCCGACGAGCTGCGCGGCCTCGCGGCCCAGTACCCGACCCGCCTGACCGTCGTGCACTGGCTCGAGTCCCTGCAGGGCCTGCCGACGCCGGACCAGTTCGCCACCCTCGCCAAGCCGTTCGGCGGCTTCGAGTCCTTCATGTGCGGGCCCGGCCCGTTCATGGACACGGTGCACAAGGCGCTCGCCGAGGCGGGCGTCCCGCGCAACTCCGTGCACGCCGAGGTGTTCAACTCGCTCGCGGGTGACCCGTTCCAGGACGTGGCGCTCGAAGAGGTCACCGAGGAGGAGGCCGCGGACGCCGCCACCGTCGAGGTGCAGCTCGACGGTGAGACCCACACGATGAGCTGGCCGCGCAAGCAGACCCTCGTCGACATCATGCTGTCGAAGGGTCTCGACGTGCCGTACTCCTGCCAGGAGGGCGAGTGCGGCTCCTGCGCCTGCACCGTGCTCGAGGGCAAGGTCGAGATGGAGAACAGCGAGATCCTCGACCCCGAGGACATCGCAGCCGGCTACATCCTCGGCTGCCAGGCCCGCCCGGTCACCGACCACCTCAAGATCGAGTTCTAGGCGGCTTCGCCGCCCGTGCGCGGTTACCGAGTCCCCACACTCGTCGAGCGCTCACGGGCGGCGTAGCCGCCTGTACCGCGCGCGGGTGTCCGCGTCCAGGTGCTCGGTGGCGTAGCTGAGCGCGGTCGCGCCCATCGCGGCGGCGTGCTCGTCGAGGAACCCCGTGAGCAGCTGCCGGTCCACCTGTTTGCCGACCTCGCGCAGCATCCAGCCGAGCGCCTTCTGGGTGAGGTCGCGCCGGTCCTCGAGCAGACGCGGCGCCAGCTCCAGTGTGGTGGTCGCGTCGCCTCGGCGGATGAACCCGAACGTGGTCAGCAGCGCCACCCGGCGCCGCCACAGGTCGGGGTCCGCGCCGAGCTCGTGGACCAGGTCTCGCGGCCGGTCGAACAGCCACCCGCCGAGCACCGTCACCGCCGAGGTGTCGACCAGGTCCCAGTTGTTCACCCGACCCCGGAGCACGGCGGCCAGATAGAAATCGGCGATCCGCTCGCGCTCGGCCTCGTCGCGCGTCCGCGCTCCGGAGGCCCGCGTGAACCGGCCGTTCAGTATGACCAGCGCGGCCAGGCGGTGCTCGTGCACCTCGCTGTCGAGCAGCGCGTCGACCTCGGCCAACGGCAGGTCCGCGAACCGCTTCGCCACCGTTCGGGTGGCGGGCACCCGAACACCCATGAAGACGTCACCCTCGCCGTACTCGCCAGGGCCGGTCTTGAAGAACCGCTGCAGCTCGACGACATCGGCCGGGCTCGACACCAGTGCCAACGCCCTGGTCACCGCCGCCGCATCGTCCATGCCCCGACCTTGCCAGACGGCGGGGCCGGGCGAATCAGAACCGACGTCGCGCAGCTATTGATCGGCCGGTCAATCAGGGTTATACCTGAGGTAGCGGGGTTCCCTCGTCGAGGAGGCAGGAAATGAAGGCAGCAATGGCTCGGTGGCAGGATTGGGCCGCCGTGGTGATCGGCGTGGTCGTGGCGCTGTCCCCGCTGTGGATGGACACGAACGACGCCGCGATGTGGTCGATGATCGTGCTGGGTGCACTGGTGGCGGTCGCGGGGTTGGCGCACATGATGTCGGCAGAGATGCCGGCGCTCCCGTGGGCGATGGGCGTTCTCGGCGTGCTGATGTTCCTCTCTCCGTGGGTGATGGGCTTCGCCGACATGGCAGGCGCCGCCTGGACCTCATGGATCGGCGGAGTGCTGACGGTGCTCACGGCGATGGCCGCGATGCCGGAGGGCTCGAGGCTGCACATCGGACACGGCGGCGGATTGGCGACGCATCACTGACGGACCGTCGATCCCTGACAGAATCGAACAACAGTCCCGTGCTGGAGCGAAGGCCGTCGGCCTCGCTCCAGCCGGTCGGACATCCGGGCTCGGTCAGATGATCGCGCCTGACGAAACACGTGTGGAGGCAACCGAATGCCAGGTCCGCGCCAACGCCGGACCGCCAGCGTGGATGGTGACGCGAGGGAGCTGATCCTCGACGCCGCCGAGGAGTTGATCGCCGAGTCGGGCTTCGACGCGACCTCGACCGCGGCCATCGCGAAGCAGGCGGGCGTGCCGAAGGGCCTGGTTTTCTACTATTTCCCGACCAAGTCGGCGATCCTCACCACGCTCATAGCCGAGCGACTGCCCGCGGAACCGCTGGCCGACGTCGCCGGGCTGGTGGTCACCGGCGAACCGGAGTCCACCCTGGTCAACCTCGAGGCCGCGCTCAACCTCAGGGACCACCACTCCTCGGTGATGCGGGTGATCATCTGGCGCGAGGCGGAGACCCACCCCGCCGTCCGCGCGCACCTGCGGCGATTCCGCACCTACCTGCACGATGCGACCGTCGAGGTCCTGCGCGCGAGCTCGCCGGTGGCGGTGTCCGCGCGGGTACTCGATTCCTGCGCGACGATCTGGGTGGCCGCGATGTTCTCCGTCGCCAGCATCGACCGGCTCCGCGATCTCGACGGCACCCGCGAGCACCGCGAGGACCTGGGCGGCGTCGCTCGCGTGGTGGCCGCGGGCCTCGAACAGCTCGGCACCGCCGGGGCCTAGCGACGTGCGTCAGCCGAGCAGGCGGCCGGCCTCGAACGCCGCAGCACCTGCGGGCAGCTCCCCCGGCCTGCCACTGAGCAGCACCTTCACCGAGCCGCTTCCGCTCGCGTCCCGGCCGAGCGCGTCGATGCGCCGGAGCGTCTGGGCCGCGACGGCCTCCGCGCTGTCGAAGAGGGTGACCCCGGCGGGCAACTGGTCCGCGATCTCCTCGGCCATCAGCGGATAGTGCGTGCAGCCGAGGACCACCCCGTCGCAGTCGACCGGGGTGCGAGCCACGGCGTCCGCGATCGCCCGCTTCGCCAGGTCGGTGTCGCCAAGGTCGATCGCCTCGGCCAGCCCGTGACACGCCACCCCGACCACGGCGGTGCCGTTGGCGAACCGCTCGATCAGGTCGGCCTGGTACCGACTGGCGGTGGTGGCCGCGGTGGCCCAGATCGCGACCGAGCGACTGGCCGCGGCCGCCGGCTTGATCGCGGGCACGGTCCCGATCACCGGGATCGCGTCGCCCAGCCGGTCCCGGACATGGTCGAGGGCGGTCACGCTGGCGGTGTTGCAGGGCAGCACGACGACCTCGGCACCCAGGTCCACGGCGTGCTCGGCCGCCCCGACCACGCGATCGATCACCCACTGCTCGGGCTTGGGCCCCCAGTGCGCGCCGTCCGGGTCGAGTGAGAGCAGCAGGTCCAGTTCGGGGCGGAGACGCCGCAGCCAGGCCGACGTCGGCAGCAGCCCCAGGCCGGAGTCGATGAGCGCAACAATCACCCGACAAATCTATCCCGACGCCGCGGCCGGGCCGTCCCCCCGTCCCCCCGTCCCGCCGACCCGCGCTACCCGGTCCTCCCACGCTCCTCGCTGAGGCGTCGGAACATCGCGTTGACTCCGACCTTCCCCGCGATCCGCTCCGCTAGACGGGGGGCCAGCGCGGCAAACGACAGCAGCGGGCGGATCGGGGCGCCACTCTCGATGACCTCGGGCAGGTCGCGTCGGATGGCCGTCACCACCCTGTCCGCCACCTTCGACGTGGTGGTCTCGCCGATCACCCGATTGGACCGGAAACCGCGCTCGACCATCCGCTGGTACATGCCGTCGCCGCCGATGAATCCCGGACACACCACGGAGAATCCGACCGGCGACTGCCCGTACTCGGCACGTAGCGACTGGGCGAGCCCGATCAGGGCCGCCTTGGTCGCGGCATACGGCCCACAGAACGCCGGCCCGTACTTGCCCGCCATCGAGCTGATGAACACGACATGGCCGCGGCCGCGCGCCAGCATGCCCGGCAGCACGTGCCTGGTGAGCAACATCGGCGCCGAGAGGTTGACCTCGACCATCGCCGTCAGCTCCTCGGGAGTGAGCGCGGTGAACGCCGCAACATTCTCGACACCGGCATTGTTGACCAGGACGTCGATCGGGCCGAAGGATCGCTCGACGTGCTCGATCAGGGCCCCGGTCGCATCCAGGTCCGCGAGGTCGGCCGGCACCGAGTCCGCCCGCGCTCCGGTCGCCCGCAGGGCCGCCGCCGTGGCGTCGAGGGCGTCCACCCGCCTGCCGGTGACCACCAGGTCCATGCCCTCACGTGCGAGCGCGCGGGCGATGACGGGGCCGAGCCCACCGGTCGCCCCGGTCACCAGCGCGACGCGGCCGCGCAGCGATTCCATGGACCCGAGCCTTCTCCGGCCACGGACCGGATGTCAACGACTCCCGTCGGTGCCGCCCGCCGCGGATCCGACCGCCTCGTTCATCACTCCGAGAAATCGGGTCACCGCGGCCAGCTCGGCCTCGTCGAACTCCCCGATCGAGGCGATCATGCGCCCGATCAGCGGTCCGAAGAACGACCAGCCCAGGTACTTCGCCTGTTCCTGCACCCGCAGCAGCACCCGGCGGCGGTCGCCGGGGTCCGGTGTCCTGCCGATGTGGCCCGCCCGTTCCAACCGGTCGAGCAGGGCGGTGGTCGCCGCCGAGCCAAGACCCAGCTGCCCGCCCAGCCAGCCCGGCGTCGCGGCGATCCCGGCCCGGTCGGCATCGAGCAGTGCGATGAGCGCGCGGAGGTCGGTCGCGTGCAGGCCGTTGCGGCTCGCGAACGCGGCACCGAACTGGTCCAGTTCGACGGTCAGCCTGCGCAGCTCGTGCACGAGCTGCAGTGCCGCGCCGGGGTCGTCGGTCGCGCTCACTGCCCTGCTCCCACGATCACTCCTTGATTCATATCTCTCGATGAACAATTATCTCTATCATCGAGATTATCTGATGCCGAGAGAACCAGGGGGCGGTCCATGGACGACGACACGCAGATCCGCACGAAAGGCCGGTTCGACGCCGCCTACGACGCAGTTCTCGCCCGCTGGGGCGGGGTGACCGCCCTGGAGACCACCTCCGAATTCGGCCTCACCCGCGTCCACGCCTGCGGACCGACCGGGGCGCCGCCGGTTCTCCTGCTCCACGGCGGCGGTGCCACCTCGACCGCCTGGTCCACGGTCGCGACCGCGCTCGGCCGGACGCACCGGGTGTACGCCTCGGACCTGATCGGGGACGTCGGACGCAGCGTGCCCGGCGACCGCCGGCCACGCACCCCCGCGGACCTGATGACATGGCTCGATGCAGTGCGCGCCGAACTCGGCCTACAGCGGGCCACGCTGATCGGACACTCCTACGGCGCGTGGATGGCCCTCGCCTACACGCTCGGCCACCCGGATCGGGTGGACCGGCTCGCACTACTCGACCCGTCGGACTGCTTCTCCGGATTTCGGGCCGGATATCTGCTGCGGGCACTCCCGATGTTGCTGCGCCCCAATGAGAACCGGGCACGGCGCTTCATCGAGTGGGAGACGGGCGGGCGGGCGCTCGACCCGGACTGGCTGACCGTGTACGCGCTCGGCGCCGCGGGGTCCCCGCGGCCGCGGATCGTGCTACCGAAGCGGCCGTCGAGGACCGCGCTCGGCGAGCTGCACGTCCCGACCCTCGTTGCGCTCGCCCAGGATTCGCGGGCGATCGATGTCGACCGGGTGGCCGCGGCGGCGCGCGGCGCCCTCCCGGACGTCCGGATCGAGGTCCTGCCGGACAGCAGTCACCACAGCCTGCCCGGACACGAGCCGGGCGAGCTGACCACGATCCTCGCGGATTTCCTTTCCTAGCAGCGCTTCTCGCGTCAGCGCACCAGCAGCATGCAGCCGGCGACGGTCGCGCCGCCGACGCCGACGACGGCGACCTCGGGCGGGCCGTCGAGCTGGGCGGTCGACTCGCCCCGCAGCTGTGACGCCGCCTCCGCGACGAGCTCCAGCGCGGCCGATCGTCCCAGCCCCAGTTGGCCGCCGTGTGGGTTGAGCGGCAGCGCGCCCGCTCTCGAGATCCGCTGTCCCCCGGCGACGAACGCGCCCGCCGTCCCCGGCCCACAGAACCCGAGCGCCTCCAGCCACATCAGCGCCAGAATACTGAACTCGTCCTCGAACAGTGCGACGTCCACATTCTCGGGGACGAGTTCGGTGCCCTCCCAGAGCCTTTCGCCGGCATCGTGGATCGCCATTCCCGTCAGGTCGGCACGCTGTTCCCACAGCGGGCTCACGTTCCGCGCCGCCGCGACGGCCTCGACGGTGACCGCGGGGCCGGGCAGATCTTCCGCCAGGTCGCCGGGACTGATCAGCACGGCGACCGCCCCTCCCGCGGGGAGCGCGCGGTCGTACTCGCAGAGCGGATCGGCCAGCATCGGGGCGTCCAGGTACTCCCGAAGCCCGAGGCCCCGCCCGCTGTTTCGGCCCGCGGTCAGCGCGATCTGGGCCAACTCGACCCGGGTGAGCCCGAACGCCTCGATGTAACTGCGCGCCGCGAGCGCCGTCGTCACCAGTTCCGTTCCGGCCCCGTATGGTGCGTGCCACTGTGCCCACCCGGACACCGACGGCCGGCCGGCGAAACGCCGTGCAACCCGCGCGGGCGACGGCGGGTCGCACGCCTCGATACACAGCACGTGGGTGGCCAGGCCGGAGATCACCGCCGCCACCGCGGCCGAGACCGCGGTCAGCACGCCGAGCCGATTTGATTCCGCTGTGCGCCAGGCGAGTTCGAGACCGAGGGCGTCCGCGACATCGACCACGTCCGGCAGCCCGCAGGTGACGAGCCCGTCGACGGCGCCACCGGTCAGGCCCGCATCTGCCAGCGCGCCGCGGGCGGCCATGGCTGCGACTCGAACATCGGCGGACCCGGGTCCGCGTGGCACCCGGCCGATCCCGCTCACCACGGCCCCCCTGGTGATCACGACACGGCCTCCAGCCGGTCCTCCGGCAGCTCCAGCTCCTCGATCTCGGCGAACGGAAGCCAGAAGTCGCCGCCGAGGTGCTCGAAATACAACCGGATCGGCGTGTCCACGCGCAGGGCGCCCGGCTCGGTCCCGGTCAGGCCCAGCAACAGCCGGATCCCCTCCTCGAGCTCGACCACGGCGACGAGGTAGGGCTGCGCTGCCGGGTCGCTCCGCGGGCTCCGCTCTTGGTCGTTCACCTCGGTCCAGGTGAGCAGCACGCCCTTTCCCGTGACCGGCTCGATGGTGAAGTCGGCCGACCAGCAGTGCCTGCAGCATCGCGACGGCGGGAACGACCAACGCAGGCAGTGCTCGCACCGCCGCACCGACAACCGTCCGGACGCGCCCGACGTCCAGTGCGCTGCGGTCAGATCCGTCAGCTCAGGCAGCGCCCGCTGGTCATGGACCATACATTCACGTTAGACGCCCGCGGCCTCGATCACCTCGGTGATCGGCACGCCACTCGCGATCTTCGCCCTGGTCTTCATCACCGCTCCCGCGAGACCGCCGCCGACCACGGCGACGAGAACGCCGTCGCGCTCGTAGTACGCGAGGAACTTGCGGCCGTCGTCGCGGACCAGGTGCACGGTGTCCGTGGCGGACGGCTCGCCGAGCGCCTGGATCTTGATGTCGTACTGGTCGCTCCAGAAGTACGGGACCTGGCCGGGTCCGGTGGGCGCGTCGGCGCCGACCAGCGCCAGTGCCAGCGCCTTTGCCTGGTCGCCCGCGCTGGTCCAGTGCTCGACCCGCCGATGGCCCTCGGGATGGCGCCAGGCGGCGACGTCACCGACCGCCCACACGTTCGGGTCACTGGTCCGGCCGCACTCGTCGGCGAGCACGCCGCCGCCCGCGCGCGGCTCGGCGACCTGCACGCCCGAGCCGTCCAGCAACTCGGTGACCGGGACGGAGCCGATGCCGATGACCACCAGGTCGGCCGCGACCTCGGTGCCGTCGGAGAGCACGGCACCGGTGACCCTGTCCTCGCCGAGCAGGGCGGCGAGGCCGACGCCGGTGCGCAGGTCGACACCCTCCTCGCGGTGCAGTCGGGCCACGAGGCCACCGATCCGCTCGCCGAGCACGGAGGCCAGCGGGGTGGGCTGCGGCTCGATCAGGATGACCTTCATGCCGCGTGCGCGCATGCTCGCGGCGAGTTCGCACCCGATGAACCCGGCCCCGACGATGAGGGCGGTCCGATCGGCGGCGAGCTCGGAACGCAGCGCCATCGCATCCTCGAACGAACGCAGCACGTGCACGCCACCCAGTTCGGCCAGTCCGGGGATCCGGCGCGGGACGAGCCCGGTGGCCACCACCAGGTGGTCGTAGTCGACGGTCGATCCGTCGGCGAGGGTCACCGTGCGGGCGCCGGTGTCGACACCGGTCGCGGCCGCGCCGAGCCGCAGCTCGATGCGCTGCTCCTCGAAGAATTCGGCCGGCTTGAGGGTGACGTCGTCGCGCTCACCGCGGACGACCTCCTTGGACAGCGGGGGCCGGTCGTAGGGCAGGTGTGGTTCCGCGCCGATCAGCGTCAGTTCGCCGTCGAAGCCCGCCCGCCGCAGTTCCTCGGCGGTCCGCAGACCGGCCAACCCGGCACCGACGACGACGACCCGTCCAACGCTCATCCCGCTCAACCTCTCACCCGATGGATCGTTGTGCGCCCAGGTGGGCCACGCACACTTCATACCAAACTGACACGTGTTCTAGATAGCGTGCCCTAAGGAGCCGAGGAATGCCACACCCCGGGATCGCGACGGGCGACGGGAACGGTGCGAAGGCGCTCAGCCGACCCCGGGAACCGGGACCTGGGCGCCGGTCATCGCGGCCGAGGACTCGCCGATCAGGAACGCGATCACCTCGGCGATCGCCTCGGGTGCGACCCAGCCCTTGCGGCTCGACCCTGGCTGGCTCGCCCGGTTGCCGGGGGTGTCGATCACCGAGGGCAGCACCGCGTTCGCCCGGATGCCCTCGTCGCGGTACTCCACCGCCAGTGCGCTGATGAACGCCAAGACCGCGGCCTTCGACGTGACGTAGCCCGACGCACCCGAGAAGGGTGCGAAGGCCGCCTTGGTGGACATCGCGACCACCGACCCGCCACCGGCGTCGATCATGAACGGCAGCGCGGCCTGGGTGCACAGGTACAGCGGGCGCAGGTTCAGCCGCAACATGGCCTCGAAGTCCTCGATCGGGCTCTCGTGGACCCGCGCGCCGCTGGCGAAGCCGCCGACCAGGTTCACCACCGCGCGCAACGGCGCCTGTTCGTCGCCTCCCGCCAGGGCCGCCACCTCGGCGACACCCGCCGGGTCGAACAGGTCGGCGCGCGCGAGGACGAGCCTCGGGTGCGCATCCAGACGCTCGAGTTCCTTCTCCGTGATCCACGGAACCACCACGCGCCACCCGTCCGCGAGCAGCCTCTTGGTGACCGCGACCCCTAGCCCGCCGGTGCCGCCGGTCAGGAGCACGCTCCGTCCTGATTCGGTCATGATCCGCTTCCTTCCAGAGTTGTTGTCGAGGTTGAACTCTCGCGCGCGGGCCCGATCACCTCGCGTCGAACTCGGAGATCAGCCAGCGACCGTCCACCTTCCGCAGCGCCACCTCGGCACCGACGGTCCTGTCGACCGGCGCCTGCTCCGCCGCTGACGTAGTCGACTGCTCGACGAACACCAGCACCTCGGCGCTGTCGTCGGTCAGGGAGGTCAGTCCGGTCCCGGTGACCGTGGCGGTCGCGGTGATCTTCTTGTCCGTCGCCGCGGGCACGATCACCCCCTGCGCGAGCCGGTCGTGGTAGTCCCTGAACTCCCCCGTCAGCAACTCGCGCGCGGCCGCCATGTCCGCGAAGACGGTCTCCGGCGTGTAGGTCAGGAGAGCCTTCGCGCCGTCCGCCGCAGCCTGCTGGACCTCGGCCCTTGCCCGATCGTCCACCCGCTGGTCCGGCCGGTACTGGGCGAAGTACAGGAACCCGGCAAGCGCCGCCAGCACCAGGACCGCTGCGGTCAGTCCGACCATCAGCCTTCGCTGCGCACTCACGACAGGTACTCCACCCTCGAGATCTTCGACTGTTCCCGATCGACGGTCACCCGGAGCCGCTGGACGCGCTGCTGGTCCTGTGCCCCCGTTCCGTTGCTGACCCGCGACGCTACCTGCACAAGAACCGTGGCGGAATCCGCCGCCTCCGTCTCGATTCCGGCGGCTGCCGACTCACCGACCGTGGTCACCTTGGCGTCCCGCACCACCGTGATGAAACCCTGCGATCGCCGATCGAAATCGTCGTAGAACTCGCCGGTCGCGCCGTCGAGCACCCGTTGCACGTCGGCCTCGGCATTGTTGTGGTCGATGGTTGTCAGGTTGAGCGCACCCTCCCTGGCGACCCGCAGATAGGTTTCCCGTTCGGACTGCAGCTCCGATGCCGAACGGTGTTGCCAGAGCATGACTCCGCACGCGGTCGCCAGCAGCACGGCGACCACGGCGAGCAGCGCCGGTCCCGCCACGAGCGCTCCCCGCGGCCGGGATCCGGTCGCGACGGCGGGCGACGCGGCCCCCGCGGGATCCGCATCCTGAACTCCTGCCATCGGGTCAATTCCTTCGTCGACGGTGCGGTGGACTGCTCCACGTTAGGTGAATCGGCGCACGGGCGTCGCAGCGCGCCCACACTCACTAGAGTTGAGTGCGTGACCACCGATCCGAACAGGGGCATCGCCCCAGTGCACTACGGCACCTCCACCACCGAGCTGGTGAGCTCGCAGGGGCGCACGATCATCGCCGACGCGGTCGTGGCGAAGATCGCCGGTATCGCCACCCGGGAGATCAGCGGCGTGTTCGATGTCGGCGGCGGCACCGCCCGCGTTGTCGGCGCGCTGCGCGACCGGATCCCGGGCGCCCGCGTCAACCACGGCCAGGGCGTCGCCGTCGAGGTCGGCGAGAAGCAGGCCGCCATCGACATCGGCATCGTCGCCGAATACGGCGTCGCGCTGCACGAGCTGGCGGCCGGCATCCGGCGCAACGTGATCGCGGCCGTGGAGCGGATGACCGGACTGGAGGTCACCGAGGTCAACATCACCGTCTACGACGTCGTCCTGTTCGACGAGAACGAGCAACCGGGCGAGACCGACGGCAGACCGAGAGTCCAGTGACACCGGAGCGGAGCCCGCGCAGCGACCCGGGAGCACAGGAGCGGAGCAGCGACCCGGAGGTGGAGCCCGCCGAGCTGATCGCGGACGCGGTGCTCGCGGTACCGGGAGTCGCGGGGCTGCACGGCGGGATGTTCGGCGAGGTCGCGACGTACCTGCCGGGCCGGCGGGTGCTCGGTGTCGCGCTCGGCGACGACTCCTGCGCCATCCACATCAGCGTGCGCTATCCGGCGCACGTCATCGAGACGGCGGAGCGGGTCCGCGCGGCACTCGTCCCGATGCTCGACGTCCCGGTCGATGTCACGGTCGAAGACGTACTCACGGAGAGGACAGCGCCATGAACAGCACAGTCGTCGGTCTGATCGCCGGCCTGCTGCTGGCGATCGCCGTAATCCTCGGTGGTTTCAGCGGTTTCGTGTTCGCCGTGCTGTTGGGCGGCTTCGGTATGGCCATCGGGGCCCACCGTGACGGGCACGTCGATCTGGGCGCGCTGTTGCGGAGCCGGGGCCGTGGCTGACGGCACGAGCGAGGCGGGCGGAGCGACCCGGCAACGCACCGCGGAAGCCGACCTGGACGAGGAGCGCAGCACCAGGGGCCAGCTGATCATCAAGGATCGCGCGGTTTCACGGATCGCCGTGGCGGCTGCCCTCCAGGTGCCGGGTGTGGTCCGCCAGCGCGGCGGCCTGTCCCGGCTCACCGGCCGCGACCTGCCGCGAGCAGAGGTGTCGATGGGAACCGAGTCGGTGGCCGTCACGCTGTACATCGCGGTGGCATGGCCGTGCCCGATCGCCCTGCTCTCCCGCGAGGTGCACCGCGAGGTGGGCGATCGTATCGCCGCCCTCAGCGGCCTGCCCATGGACCAGCTGCACGTCGTCGTCGCCGCTGCGGTGCCAACCGCGGCACCGGAGGGGGCCGAGGTCGACAGTCAGCAGTTCGCGGCGCCCGGCGCCGCCCTTGCACCCCTGGTCCCGTCGCGGGCACCGATCACCCGGCCCGCGGCGGCCCCGGTCGCGCTGCTCTTCGCCTGCGCCCTGCTGGTGCTCGCGGTGCTGACCGGACGCGAGTTCCTGATCGCGCACGAGGTCATCGCTCCCGCCGCGTGGCTGCGCAATTCGATCGAGTGGTCCGCACGCCAGCACTGGGAGCCGTGGATGGTGCCTGCCGCGGCCGCGGCCGTGTTCGCCGGCCTGGTGCTGATCTTCGTGGCGGTCAAGCCGCGGATCCGCACCCATCTGCCGCTCGGCGACGCGGGATCTGCGGTGGTGTGGGTGCGTCCAACCGATGTGGCGAGGATGTGCAGCGCGCAGGCACGCACGGTGGCGGGTGTCCGGTCGGTGCAGACCATCGTCGACGGCAAGCGGACCACCGTCCGCATCTCCCCCGACGGTGAGGTCGCGGCCCCCGCGCTCGAATCGGCCGTGCGCGACGCGGTGGAGCCGGGGCTGGCGACGCTCGCAACGCCCCGTCCGCTGCGCGTCCGGATCGGCAAGGTGCGAGGGTGAGGCGCCGCACGTCGGTCATCGACAGGTCGATAGCGCTCGGCGCCGGCCTCGCCCTGGTTGCTGCGGGCGCACTGGCCCTGACCTGGAACATGGACCTCGATGTGTCCCAGGAGTTCTGGCGACGATTCGACCGGGCCGAGTACGCGGCGATCCCGACCAGGGACTGGTGGCCGACGCTGCTCGGCGTCGCCTGCGTCGCCAGCCTCGTGGCCGGGGTCACGCTGCTGGTGATCAACCTCCGGCGCGGCCGGACCTCGACGGTGCAGATCGGGGACGTCCTCGGCGACTCCGACCTGTCGGTCGACCTCGGGCCGATGGCGGTCGGGCTGGCCTCGGAGCTGTCCACCCTGGAGGGGGTCCGCTCCGTGCGGGCCGCCGCCGTGGACGATCGCGGTCTGCTGACCCTGCGGGTGACGGTGATCGCCGACCCCGCGGTCGATATCGCCGAGTTCACCCGCGACGCCGAGTCCCTGGCCAGGTCCATGGCCGCGGCTCTGCCCGATGCCCCCGTCGCCACGCAGGTGCTGCTTCACCTCGACCGCGCTGATCTACCGGGCTGACCAGCCCTCTTCGCCATCCCGGGGGGGTGCCCCGGCCCGGAGCCAGAGCCGGGCCGTACATGCACGCCCGGGGCGAGGAGGAAACTCCGTCCCGGCCCGGCTCAGGTCCCCGGAAACGCCGAATGGCGCCCACTCCCGAGGGAGTGAACGCCATTCGGCTTTGGTACTGCTAGATCAACAGGTGAAACTAAATCACTTGTTGATCTTGGTGACGCGACCGGCGCCAACGGTGCGGCCACCCTCACGGATGGCGAACCGCAGGCCCTCGTCCATGGCGACCGGCTGGATCAGCTTGACGGACATCTCGGTGTTGTCACCGGGCATGACCATCTCGGTGCCCTCGGGCAGGGTCACGACGCCCGTAACGTCCGTGGTACGGAAGTAGAACTGCGGGCGGTAGTTGTTGAAGAACGGCGTGTGGCGGCCGCCCTCGTCCTTGGACAGGATGTAGGCGTTGCCCTCGAACTCGGTGTGCGGGGTGGTGGTGCCCGGCTTCACGACGACCTGGCCACGCTCGACATCTTCGCGCTTGATGCCACGAACCAGCAGACCGACGTTGTCGCCCGCCTGGCCGGAGTCGAGCAGCTTGCGGAACATCTCGATGCCGGTGACGGTGGTCTTGGTGACCGTCTCCTTGATGCCGACGATCTCGACCTCTTCGTTGACGTTGACCACGCCACGCTCGATACGACCGGTGACAACGGTGCCACGACCGGTGATCGTGAAGACGTCCTCGACGGGCATGAGGAACGGCTTGTCGGTCTCACGGACGGGGTCCGGGATCGAGTCGTCGACGGCCTGCATGAGCTCGAGAACGCTCTCGCCCCACTTGGCGTCGCCCTCGAGCGCCTTGAGCGCCGAGACCTTCACGACGGGTGCGTTGTCGCCGTCGAACTCCTGCGACGACAGCAGCTCGCGGACCTCCATCTCGACGAGCTCGAGGATTTCCTCGTCGTCGACCATGTCGGACTTGTTGAGCGCGACCAGGATGTAGGGAACACCAACCTGGCGGGCGAGCAGCACGTGCTCGCGGGTCTGCGGCATCGGGCCATCGGTGGCCGCGACCACGAGGATGGCGCCGTCCATCTGCGCCGCACCCGTGATCATGTTCTTGATGTAGTCCGCGTGGCCCGGGGCGTCGACGTGCGCGTAGTGGCGCTTCTCCGTCTGGTACTCGACGTGGGAGATGTTGATCGTGATACCACGAGCCTTCTCCTCCGGCGCCTTGTCGATCTGATCGAAGGCCGAGGCCTCGTTCAGGTCCGGGAACTTGTCGTGCAGGACCTTGGTGATCGCCGCCGTCAGCGTGGTCTTGCCGTGGTCAACGTGACCGATGGTCCCGATGTTGACGTGCGGCTTCGTCCGCTCGAACTTCGCCTTCGCCACTTGATGGCCTCCTGTATTCGTGCTTGCGCTATGCAGCAGTGCGGTTGGTTATTACTTGGTCGTGCTCAGCTGGTGAAACTCGCCAGCGGTCGTGCTCCCAGCTGGTGTTACTCGCCGGTCGCCTTGGCGATGATTTCCTTCGAGACGTTCGCGGGAACCTCTGCGTAGGAATCAAACACCATGGAGAAGTTCGCCCGACCCTGGGTCTTCGACCGAAGGTCTCCGATGTAGCCGAACATCTCCGAGAGCGGAACCAGCGCCTTCACGACACGGGCACCACTGCGTTCCTCCATGGCCTGGATCTGGCCACGGCGGGAGTTGAGGTCGCCGATCACGTCGCCCATGTACTCCTCGGGCGTGGTCACCTCGACAGCCATGAGCGGCTCGAGGATGACCGGACCGGCCTTGCGGGCGGCTTCCTTCAGTGCCTGCGAACCGGCAACCTTGAAGGCCATTTCGGACGAGTCGACGTCGTGGTACGCACCGTCGAGCAGCGTCAGCTTGAGGTTCACCAGCGGGTAGCCGGCGAGCACGCCGTACTGCATGGCGTCGCGCGCACCGTGGTCGACGGAGGGGATGTACTCACGCGGAACGCGGCCACCGGAGACCTTGTTCTCGAAGGTGTAGGGCTCGCCTTCCTCGCCGATGTACGGCTCGAGCGCGATGATCACCTTGGCGAACTGACCCGAACCACCGGTCTGCTTCTTGTGGGTGAACTCGTGCTTGTCGACCGTCTTGGTGATGGTCTCGCGGTACGCGACCTGCGGCTTGCCGACGTTGGCCTCGACCTTGAACTCGCGACGCATGCGGTCGACGAGGATGTCGAGGTGGAGCTCGCCCATGCCGCCGATGACGGTCTGGCCGGTCTCCTCGTCGAGCTCGACGGAGAAGGTCGGGTCCTCTTCGGCCAGCTTCTGGATCGCGGTGCCCAGCTTCTCCTGGTCGGACTTGGTCTTGGGCTCGATCGAGACCTGGATGACCGGGTCCGGGAAGCTCATGGACTCGAGCACGATCGGGTCGGCCTGATCGCAGAGGGTGTCACCGGTGGTGGTGTCCTTCAGACCGATCATCGCGTAGATGTGGCCGGCCACGGCCTCGTCGACCGGGTTCTCCTTGTTGGCGTGCATCTGGAAGAGCTTTCCGATGCGCTCCTTCTTGCCCTTGGTGGCGTTGAGCACCTGGGCGCCCGGGTCGATCCGGCCGGAGTAGACGCGAACGAAGGTCAGCTTGCCGAAGAACGGGTGCGACGCGATCTTGAAGGCCAGCGCCGAGAACGGCTCGTCCTTGCTCGGCTTACGCGTGATGATCTCGTCCTCTTTGTTGAGGACGTGACCCTCGACCTCGCCGATGTCCAGCGGGGTCGGCAGGTAGTCGATGACCGCATCGAGCATGGGCTGAACACCCTTGTTCTTGAACGCGGAGCCACAGAGAACCGGGTAGATCTCGGAGTTGACCGTCAGCTTGCGGATGGCGCCCTTGATCTCCTCGACCGTGAGCTCCTCACCGCCGAAGTACTTCTCCATGAGCGCGTCGTCGGTCTCGGCGACCGTCTCGAGCAGCTTGGTGCGGTACTCGTTGGCCTTCTCGACGAGATCCGCGGGGATCTCCTCGATGGTCGGCTCGGCACCGGTCGGCACCACGCCGCGCCAGGTGACGGCACGCATCTCGACCAGGTCGACGACACCGTCGAAGTCGTCCTCGGCACCGATCGGCAGCTGGATGACCAGCGGCTTCGCGCCGAGACGATCGATGATGGTCTGGACCGTGAAGTAGAAGTCCGCGCCCATCTTGTCCATCTTGTTGACGAAACAGATGCGCGGAACGTCGTACTTGGCGGCCTGACGCCAGACCTGCTCGGACTGGGGCTCGACGCCCTCCTTGCCGTCGAAGACGGCGACGGCGCCATCGAGCACGCGCAGCGAGCGCTCGACCTCGACCGTGAAGTCGACGTGGCCCGGGGTGTCGATGATGTTGATCTGGTTGTTGTTCCAGAAGCAGGTCACGGCGGCAGACGTGATCGTGATGCCGCGTTCCTTCTCCTGCTCCATCCAGTCCGTCGTCGACGCACCGTCGTGCGTCTCACCGATCTTGTAGTTGACACCGGTGTAGAACAGGATGCGCTCGGTTGTGGTGGTCTTGCCGGCATCGATGTGCGCCATGATGCCGATGTTGCGGACCTTGTTCAGGTCGGTCAGCACTTCCTGTGCCACAGGATTCTTCCCCGCTCGTAGCTCGTGTCGGTCCTTCGCGGACCACGTCTTTTTGTGTTGTCAGCCGGCCCGTGAGGAACCGACACATAGTGGCAACGCCGGTGCGGCACATTAAGTGCCGCCCCGGCGCCAGATCACCAGCGGTAGTGCGCGAACGCCTTGTTGGCTTCAGCCATCTTGTGGGTGTCCTCGCGACGCTTCACGGCTGCACCGAGGCCATTGCTGGCATCCATGAGCTCGTTGGCGAGACGCTCGACCATGGTCTTCTCACGACGTGCACGCGAGAAGGTCACCAGCCAGCGCAGGGCCAGCGTGGTGGAGCGGCCGGGGCGAACCTCGACCGGCACCTGGTAGGTGGCGCCACCGACACGGCGGCTGCGCACCTCGAGGGCGGGCTTGACGTTGTCCAGCGCGCGCTTGAGGGTGACGACCGGATCGGTGCCGGTCTTCTCACGCGCCTGCTCGAGGGCTTCGTAGACGATGCGCTCGGCGGTGGACTTCTTGCCGTCCAGCAGGATCTTGTTCACGAGCTGCGTGACCAGCGGCGACCCGTAAACGGGGTCGTTGATCAGCGGGCGCTTGGGAGCGGGGCCCTTACGTGGCATTAGCTCTTCTCCTTCTTGGCGCCGTAGCGGCTGCGTGCCTGCTTGCGACCCTTGACACCCTGGGTGTCGAGGGAGCCGCGGATGATCTTGTAGCGAACACCCGGGAGGTCCTTCACACGACCGCCACGGACGAGCACCATCGAGTGCTCCTGGAGGTTGTGGCCCTCACCGGGGATGTACGCCGTGACCTCGACCGAGCTGGTCAGGCGGACACGCGCGACCTTACGGAGCGCGGAGTTCGGCTTCTTCGGGGTGGTGGTGTACACGCGGGTGCACACACCACGACGCTGCGGGCTTCCCTTCAGGGCAGCGGTCTTGAGCTTCGCGACCTTGTCGCGACGCCCCTTTCGGACCAGCTGGTTGATGGTTGGCATATACCGGCTTTCTTCTGTCGACCGATCTGCGCTTGGCAGGTCTGGTCGTTGTGTAATTAGGGATCTAGCAGTTGGAGCAAGAAAACGCTGCTCCTCACCCGTCCCTCGACCCCGAGGTCGGGCGTGTCGCATACCCCCACACAGGCAGCCGAATGCTCGTCTCTGAGGAGAGCGCGCGCGCGGCCTTACCTTGCTAGGCACACAAATCGACCCGGGCAGGCCGGGCACGACCCACAACGATACCCGGCGGCGCGCCTTCAGGTCAAAGCGAGTCGATCGGTGGTAACGGCCCGCGCCGGGTCACGACAGGGCCACCGGTTGCTGGTCCCCCGACCGCCTGCGGTGCAGGACCGAATCGAGATCCGCGGCCCACTGCTTGATCAGCTCGGCCCGCCGTTTGGAGTCGTCGGTGAGGACATCGGCCAGGCCGAGCCCGCGCGCCAGGTCGAGCGTGAGCTGCACCCACCGGTGCGCGATGAGGTCGCCGTCCTCCACCCCGAGCATGGCGACGGCCGTCCGGTGCGCGACCCGGCCGAACTTCTCCTCGAGCGGCAGCACCCGCTCGCGCAGCGCCGGGTCCGAGGCGGCGGCGGTCCACACCTGCAGGGCCGCCTTGAACAGGGTGCCGGTGTAGTACTCCACGAGGCGGGTGACGATCGCCTCGGTGCGGCCTGGCCCGGCGGGCAGGCCGGTGGCCTCCAGTCGGGCGGCCTCCATCCGGCTGTCGAACATGAACTCGAGCGCGGCCGTGATCAGGTCCTCGCGCGTCGGGAAGTGGTGCTGGGCCGCGCCGCGGGAGACCCCCGCGCGCTTGGCGACCACACCGACAGTGGTCGCGGCCCAGCCCTGGTCGGCCAGGCAATCGATGGTCGCCTCGAGCAACCGCTGCCGCGTCAGCCGGCTTCGATCCTGCTGCGGTTCACGCATTCGGCACCTCCCGCCCCCATGTAAATTTCCGTTATCTTTACGTTATCTTCGCCACAAAGGCCTTGCCTCAGCCGTTACCTGCCGGTACGAAGGTTCCCGGTGCACCTGATGCGCCCCTATGAGAATCACCGAACACAACCAAGGAGCACATCATGGGTTCTGCAGAATTCGCTTCCGCATTCGACGCCATCAGCACCTTCGCCGGCGCGATCGGCGACCTCACCGGTGGACTGGGCACCCTCGTCGGTTCCGTCGACGGGCTCGTCAACCCGAAGGCCTGATCGCCTTTACGTAACACCCGACAGGACCCGCGCTCGACTCCTCGAGCGCGGGTCCTGTCGTATCCGGCCACCACGTACTCCTCGACGTCCTTGCTATTCGCTGGGTACCCAGGCAGGCGGGCGGCGCTGGAAGAAGGCGGTCATGCCCTCGACGGCCTCCGGCGATCCGAACAGTCTCGCCGACTGGGCGGCGAGCTCCTCACCGTAACGGTCGAAGTCGGCGAGCATCCGCGCGGTGGTCAGCCTCTTCGACTCCGCCAGTCCCTGAGGGGACGCCAGCGCGAGCTCCGCGCAGACCTCCGCGACGGTCACCGCGGCGTCCTCGGACGCGATGGTGATCAGGCCGAGGCGTTCGGCCTCCGCCGGACCGAACTTCTCCCCGGTCAGGAAATACCGGCCCGCTGCCCGGGAGGTCATCCTGGGCAGCACCGTGAGCGAGATGATCGACGCCGCCAGCCCCAGCCGCGCCTCGGTGAGCGCGAAGGTGCTCGACGGACCGGCGATCGCGATGTCGCACGCGCCGACCAGCCCCATGCCGCCTGCCCGGACGTGACCGTCGATGCGGGCGACGATCGGCTTCGGCAGTTCGAGGAACTCCCGAAGCAGCTCGGTCATCTGAGCCGTGCGCCCCGCCGCCAGCTCCGCCGGGTCGGCATCCGATGCCCCGCCCGCCTCCGACAGATCCGCGCCGGCGCAGAAGGTGCCGCCGGTGTGGGTGAGCACCACCGCGCGGACCGAGTCGTCGGCCGCCGCGTCCGCCAGCGCCTGCCGGAGTTCGCCGACCAACCGCGAGGAGATCGCGTTGCGGTTGTGCGGTGAGTCCAGGGTGACGGTGGCGAACCCGCCCGCGACCTCGGAGCGGACGTACGGCGCGCTCGTCTCGGGAACCGTCATGGTCAGTACGACCTCGGCAGCCCGAGCGAGTGCTGGGAGACGAAGTTGAGGATCATCTCCCGGCTCACCGGCGCCACCCGCGCGATCCGGGCGGCCCCGAGCATGGCGGCCAGTCCGTACTCCTTGCTCAACCCGGCGCCACCGTGCGTCTGGATGGCCTGGTCGAGCGCCTTGATGCTCGCCTCGGCCGCCGCGTACTTCGCCATGTTCGCGGCCTCGGCCGCGCCGAAGTCGTCGCCGCTGTCGTAGAGGAACGCGGCCTTCTGCATCATCACCTTGGCCAGCTCGAGCTCGATCTTCGCCTGGGCGAGCGGATGCGCGATGCCCTGGTGCGCCCCGATCGGGGTCTTCCAGACGGTGCGCTCCTTCGCGTACTTCACCGCGGCGTCGATCGCGTACCGGCCCACGCCGATCGCCATCGACGCACCGAGGATCCGCTCCGGGTTCAGGCCGGCGAACAGCTGCATGAGTGCGGCGTCCTCCGATCCGACCAACGCCTCACCCGGCACCCGGACCTCGTCGAGGAACAGCGTGAACTGGTGGTCCGGCTCGATGATGTCCATTTCCATCGGCGTCTTGACGAAGTTCTCGGTGTCGGTCGGCACGATGAACAGCGCAGGCTTGAGCTTGCCGGTCTTGTGGTCCTCGGTCCGCGCCACGATCAACACCGCGTCCGCCTGGTCCACACCCGAGATGAAGATCTTGCTCCCGGTCAGGATCCAGTCGGCGCCGTCGCGGCGGGCGGTGGTCGAGATCTGGTGCGAGTTGGAGCCCGCATCGGCCTCGGTGATCCCGAACGCCATGATCTTGCTGCCGTCGGCGAGGCCAGGGAGCCACTGCTGCTTCTGCTCATCGGTGCCGTACTTGCCGATGATCGTGCCGCAGATCGCGGGCGAGACCACGACGAGCAGCAGCCCCGCGCCGTGCGCGGCCAGCTCCTCCTGCACCAGGGCGAGCTCGTAGATGCCCGCTCCCCCGCCGCCGTACTCCTCCGGCAGGTTGACCCCGAGGAAGCCGAGCTTGCCCGCCTCGTTCCACAGCTCGGTCAGCGGCTCGCCCCTGCGCGACCGCGGCAGCACGTAGTCGACGTAGTTGAAGCGCTCGCCGAGCTTGGACACCGCCGCGCGCAGTGCCTTCTGCTCGTCGCTCTCGATAAAACTCATGCCGATTCCTCTTCCGTCTCTTCAGGTTCAACAATGGCAAGGACAGACCCGACGTCGACCTGCTGGCCGACCGAAACCGGGAGCTCCACGAGCACACCCGACGCGGGGGCGGTGATGGTGTGCTCCATCTTCATCGCCTCGAGCCAGACGATCGGCTGGCCGAGCGTGACCGAATCGCCCTGCGCGGCGCCGAGGCGGATGACCGCGCCCGGCATCGGCGCGAGCAGCGAACCCGCCGCGACGATCGTCGCCGGATCCACGAACCGTGGGGTCGCGGTCAGGGCGACCGGTCCGAGCGGCGAGTCGACGAACACCTCGTCGCCGTACCTGGCGACGTCGAAGGTCCGGCGCAGGCCTGCGACCTCCAGCACCACCACGTCCGGGGTCGAGGACACCAGCGAGACGTGCTCGAAGCCCTCGGCCCGAAGGCCGCCCCGCCCGAGCAGGTATCGGATGTCGTACTCCCCCGACGCGCTGGTGTACTGCTTGAACTGCGGCTGCGACGTCAGGTTCCGCCATCCGCTCGGGATCTGGCCGTCGACGCGAGCCGCCGCCCGGTTCGCCGCGGCATCGGCCAACGCCGCCGCCAGCGCGGACAGCGCCTCGGCATCCGGATCGGCCAGCGGCCGCGCCAGGGTGTCGAGCCCGTGGGTGTCGAAGAAGGCGGTGTCGGTGTCCCCGGCCAGGAAGGCCGGGTGCCGCAGGATGTTCACCAGCAGATCCCGGTTCGTCCGCAGGCCGTGCAGCGCGGTGCGGGCCAGCGTCGAGGCGAGCAGCTGCGCGGCCTGTCCTCGGGTCGGCGCGAACGAGATGACCTTGGCGAGCATCGGGTCGTAGTGCACCCCGACCACCGAGCCGGCCACCACGCCGGAGTCCAGTCGCACGCCCTGCCGGTCCAGGACCGCGAATTCCTCCACCGTGCCGGGGAGCTCGATGCGGTGCACGGTCCCGCTCTGCGGCTGCCAGTTCTTCGCCGGGTCCTCGGCGTAGAGACGGACCTCGATCGAGTGTCCGCGCAGCGCCGGGGGTTCGGCAGGCAGCGCGACGCCTGCGGCGACCTGCAGCTGCAGGTCCACCAGGTCGAGTCCGGTGGTGCACTCGGTGACCGGGTGCTCGACCTGCAGCCGGGTGTTCATCTCGAGGAAGAAGAACTCGCCGCGCTCGTCCGCCAGGAACTCGACGGTGCCCGCACCCTCATAGCCGATGGCGTTCGCCGCCAGCCGCGATGCCTCGAAGAGCCGCTCACGCATGCCGGGGGTCCGCTCGACCAGAGGCGACGGGGCCTCCTCCACGACCTTCTGGTGCCTGCGCTGGATGGAGCACTCGCGCTCGCCCACCGCCCACACCGTGCCGTGCTTGTCGGCCATCACCTGGACCTCGATGTGCCTGCCGGTCTCGAGGTAGCGCTCACAGAACACCGTCGGATCGCCGAAGGCGGACTGCGCCTCGCGCCGGGCCGCCTCCAGTTCGCCTGCCAGCGCTGACAACTCGCGCACCACGCGCATGCCGCGGCCGCCGCCACCGGCCGACGCCTTGATCAGCACGGGCAGGTGTGCCTCGGTGACCTCGTCGGGCGCGAGCTCGACCAGGACGGGAACGCCCGCGGCGTCCATCAGCTTCTTGGACTCGACCTTGGAGCCCATCGACTCGATGGACTTGACCGGCGGACCGACCCAGGTGAGGCCCGCGTCTTCGACCGCCTGCGCGAATCCCGCATTCTCCGAGAGGAATCCGTAACCGGGGTGGATCGCGTCGGCGCCCGCGGCACGCGCCGCGTCGATGATGAGGTCGGCCCGAAGGTAGGTCTCGGCCGGGGTGTTGCCGGGGAGCCGGATGGCGGCGTCGGCCTCGGCCACGTGCGGGCTTGCCGTGTCCGCGTCGGAGAACACCGCGACGGTGCCGACGCCGGTCCGACGCGCGGTCGCGAACACCCGCCGCGCGATCTCGCCGCGGTTTGCCACAAGAACGGACTGGATCGCCGGTCCGAGCGAAGCGTTAGGGGAAGTCATCACGGTCTGCCTCACATGCGGAAGACGCCGAAGTTCTCGGTGCCTTGGATCGGGGCGGAGGCAATGGCCGAAAGGCACATTCCCACCACCGTGCGGGTGTCACGCGGATCGATGACGCCGTCGTCGTACAGCCGGCCGGACAGGAACATCGGCAACGACTCGGCCTCGATCTGGTTCTCGATCATGGCGCGGATGCCGGCGTCGGCTTCCTCGTCGAACGCCTGTCCGCGGGCCTCCGCGGAGGCCCTGCTGACGATGGAGATGACGCCCGCCAACTGTGCGCCACCCATGACCGCGGACTTCGAACTCGGCCAGGCGAACAGGAATCGGGGATCGAAGGCCCTGCCGCACATTCCGTAGTGGCCGGCTCCGTACGAGGCGCCGAGCAGGATCGAGATGTGCGGCACCTTCGAGTTCGCCACGGCGTTGATCATCATCGAGCCGTGCTTGATCATCCCGCCCTCCTCGTACTCCTTGCCGACCATGTACCCGGTCGTGTTGTGCAGGAACAGCAGAGGGGTGTTGGAACGGTTCGCCAACTGGATGAACTGGGTGGCCTTCTGGGACTCCTCGCTGAACAACACGCCTCGGGCGTTCGCGAGGATGCCGACCGGGTAGCCGTGCAGCTCCGCCCACCCGGTGACCAGCGAGGAGCCGTACATCGGCTTGAACTCGTCGAAATCGGATCCGTCGACGATGCGGGCGATCACCTCGCGCGGGTCGAACGGGATCTTCAGGTCCGCCGGGACGATGCCGAGGAGTTCCTCCGGGTCCGCCAGCGGCTCGATCACCTCGGCCCGGGGCGCCGGCCCCTCCTTCTTCCAGTTCAACCGCTTGACGATGCTTCGGCCGATGCGGATCGCATCCTGCTCGTCGACGGCGAAGTAGTCGGCCAGACCCGACTTGCGCGCGTGCATCTCGGCGCCGCCGAGCGACTCGTCGTCCGACTCCTCGCCGGTGGCCATCTTCACCAGCGGTGGGCCGGCGAGGAACACCTTGGAGCGCTCCTTGATCATCACCACGTGATCGGACATGCCCGGGATGTAGGCACCACCCGCGGTCGAGTTACCGAACACCAGGGCGATCGTGGGGATCCCGGCCGCGGAGAGCTGGGTGAGGTCGCGGAACATCCGACCGCCCGGGATGAACACCTCCTTCTGGGTCGGTAGGTCCGCGCCACCGGACTCGACGAGCGAGATCACCGGCAGTCGGTTCTGCATCGCGATGTCGTTGGCCCGGAAGCCCTTCCGCAGCGTCCACGGGTTGCTGGTGCCGCCACGGACGGTCGGGTCGTTCGCGACGATCAGGCACTCGATCCCCTCCACGACGCCGATGCCAACCACCGTGCTCGCGCCGACCGGGAAGTCGCTTCCCCACGCCGCGAGCGGGCACAGCTCCAGGAACGGCGAATCCGCATCGATCAGCAGCTCGATCCGCTCACGGGCGAGCAGCTTGCCTCGCTTGTGGTGCCGCTCCACGTACTTCTCACCGCCGCCTGCCAGCGCCTTGGCGTGCTCGGTCTCGAGCTCGGCGAGTTTGGCGTTCATCGTCTCCACCGCGGTCGCGTACACCTCCGACCCGGTGTCGAGGGTGGACCTGAGAACCGTCATGACTGATACCCCAATCGCTTTGCCGCCAATCCGGTGAGGATCTCGGTGGTGCCACCGCCGATCCCCAGGATTCGCATGTCCCGGTATTGCCTTTCGACTTCGCTTTCCCGCATGTAGCCGAGCCCGCCGAACAACTGCACCGCCTGATTCGCCACCCACTCGCCCGCTTCAACGGCGGTGTTCTTCGCGAAGCAGACCTCGGCGATGAAATCCTGATCCGATTCCAGCGAGCGCTCGACGAGGGCACGGGTGTACACCCGCGCCACGTCGACCCGACGAGCCATCTCGGTGACGGTGTTCTGCACCGACTGCCTGCTGATCAGCGGCCTGCCGAACGTCTCCCGGTCCCGGCACCATTGCAGGGTCAGGTCCAGGCATCGCTTGGCGCTCGAGTACGCCTGGGCGGCAAGCGCGATCCGTTCGGTGAGGAAGGCCTGCGCGATCTGCTGGAACCCGCTGTTCTCGCCACCGACCAGGTTCTCCGCAGGAACCCGGGCGTCCACGAAGGACAGCTCCGCGGTGTCGGAGGCCAGCCAGCCCATCTTCTCGAGCTTGCGCGTGACCTCGAAGCCGGGCGTGCCCTTCTCGATGACGAGGAGCGACACCCCGGCCGCCCCTTCCCCACCGGTGCGGACCGCGGTGACCACGAAGTCGGCGCGGCAGCCGGAGGTGATGAACGTCTTTGCCCCGTTGACGACGAAGTGGTCGCCGTCCCGAACGGCCTTGGTCCGCAGGTGCCCCACGTCCGAGCCGCCACCGGGCTCGGTGATCGCCAGTGAGCCGATCAGCTCGCCCGCGAGGGTGGGCCGCACCCAGCGGTCGATCTGCCGCTCGTCGCCGGCCGCGACGAGGTGCGGCAACGCGATGCCCGAGGTGAACAGGGAGGCGAACAGGCCGCCCGACCCGCCCGCGTAGTGCATCTCCTCGCAGATGGTCACGGCGTCGACGAGGTCGCCGCCGGACCCGCCGACCGACTCGGGGAACCCGGCGCCGAGCAACCCGAGCGCGCCCGCCTTCTTGTGCAGCTCACGCGGCAGCTCGCCGTGTCGCTCCCACTCGTCGAGGTGGGGCAGCACGTCCTGCTCGGCGAATCGGCGAACCGTCTCGCGCAACGCCTTTCGCTCGTCGGTGGTCCACACGCTCACAGTGTTCCTCCCAGGGGTTCGCTACCGAGCAGAAGTTCTTCCGGAATGTCGATGTGCCTGGCACGCAGCCACTCCCCGAGGCCCTTGGCCTGCGGATCGAATCGGGTCTGCGAGGCGACGCCCGCCCCGAGGATGCCCTCGATGACGAAGTTCACCGCGCGCAGCTTCGGGAACAGGTGGCGGGTCACCGGCAGCCCCGCCGCCTCGGGGAGCAGCCGCCCGAGCTCCTCGACCGTGAGAGTGTTGGCCAGCCAGCGCCACTGTTCGTCGGTGCGAACCCAGACTCCGACGTTCGCGTTGCCGCCCTTGTCGCCACTGCGGGCGGCCGCGATCGTACCGAGCGGGACACGGATCGTCGGCGTCGTCGGCAATGCTTGCGGCAGTTCGGGATCGGCCGCCTGCGCCAGTTCCAGCGTCGGCCCGCTCGGGGCGATCGGGATCCTGGTGCCGTCGGGCAGGACCGCGGTGTGCGGCACCTCGGCGGCGTCGACGTAGCCGGGCGTGAACACGGCGTACGGCTGTCCGTTCGACGGCGGCGCCGTCAGGCTGAAGCCCGGGTAGCTGGCGAGCGCGAGCTCGACCGACACGGACGAGAACGCTCGACCGACGACGTTCGGATCCGGATCGCGAACGACGCAGCGCAGCAACGCGCTCGCCGTCTCCTCGGTGTCCGCGTCCGGGTGATCGGTGCGCGCGAGGGTCCACGTCATCTCGGCCGGCTTGGTGGTCATCCACGCCTCGAACTGGGTGCGGGCGAGCTCGGCTTTCGCCTCGATGTCCAGGCCGGTGAGGATCATCGTGAACTCGTTGCGGAACCCGGCCAGCGCGTTGAGGGAGACCTTCAGCGTCGGCGGCGGTGCCTCTCCCCGCACCCCGCTGATGCGGACCCGGTCGGGTCCGTCGGAGGAGAGTTCGAGGGAGTCCATCCGGGTGGTGACGTCCGGTCCGGCGTAGCGGCCGCCGGTGATCTCGTAGAGCAGCTGAGCGGTCACGGTGCCGACGCTGACCGCACCCCCGGTGCCCGCGTGCTTGGTGATGACCGAGGATCCGTCCGCGTGGATCTCCGCAATCGGGAATCCGGGTCGCCCCATGTCGGCGATCTCGGTGAAGAAGGAGTAGTTGCCCCCGGTCGCCTGCGTTCCGCACTCGATCACGTGCCCGGCCGCCACAGCTCCGGCCAGCTGATCGAAATCCGTTCGCTCCCAGCCGAAGTGCGCCGCTGCGGGTCCGACGATCACCGACGCGTCGGTGACCCGGCCGGTGACCACGACATCCGCGCCCGCACCGAGGCATTCGACTATGCCCCACGCGCCGAGATAGGCGTTGGCGGTCAGCGGGGCGGGCGAGCCCGGCGCACCGGTGAGCCCCAGCTCCGCCGCCCTGGCGATCAGGTCATCGCCCTCGACATGGGCGATGACCGCGCCGAGACCGAGCCGCTCGTTCACCTCGCGCAGCGCCTGCGCCAGCCCGGCCGGATTCAGCCCGCCCGCGTTGGCGACGATCTTGACGCCCTTGTCCAGCGCCAGCCCCAGGCAGTCCTCGGCCTGGCGGAGGAACGTCTTGGCATAGCCCCGGGAGGGATCCTTCATCCGGTCGCGACCGAGGATCAGCATCGTCAGCTCGGCGAGGTA
This sequence comes from Rhodococcus sp. OK611, assembly GCF_003050885.1. NCBI lineage: Bacteria > Bacillati > Actinomycetota > Actinomycetes > Mycobacteriales > Nocardiaceae > Rhodococcus > Rhodococcus sp. OK611. The sequence continues at coordinate 74,314 of NZ_QAOZ01000005.1, read as the reverse complement.
GTCGCCGGTGAGGTAGTCGAGTTCGCCGCCCTCGAGCATCTCGCGCATCGCCGAGATGCGGTCTCCGTAGAAGCCGGAACAGTTTCCGATCCGGACCGGGTTTGTCATGCGTCCACCTTCGGGTCACGGCCCGCGCCGGGAGGACCGGCGAAGACCTGGGCGATTGCGATCCACGCGGTGGCATCGGGTCCCACCGCGGTCAGGTCCAGATCCGCCGGGTTCGCTCGCTGGGTGACCAGCAGGCAGAAGTCCGCGGCGGGGCCGGTGACGCGCTGCGCGGCGTCTTCGGGGCCCCAGGTCCAGACCTCGTCGCCCTCAGGGGCCGTCAGCTCGAACCGGAACTCCCCCGCGGGCGGGGTCAGTTCGTTCACCGCGTACGCGAAGTCACGGGTGCGCACACCGAGATGGGCGATGCTGCGCAGGCGGTTGGTCGGCGGGACGTCGACGCCGAGCGCCGCGGCGACGTCCTGCCCATGCGCCCAGGTCTCCATCAGCCGGGCGGTGGTCATCGACATCGCACTCATCGGCGGGCCATACCAGGGCAGCTTGGTACCGCTCGGCACCGCAGCGAGCGCTTCGGCCAGTGTGGACCGACCGGTGCGCCAGTCCGCCAACAGTTCGGCGGGCGGCCGGGCGGCCTCGATCTCGGCGGCCTCGTCGACGAAACCGAGGGGGTTCTTCCATGCCTCGGCCAGCGACTCGGCGAAGGCCTCTGGATCGATGACCGCCATCAGCGAGGCGCGATCGGTCCAGGCCAGGTGCCCTATCTGGTGGGCGATCGACCAGCCCTTGGCGGGCGTCGGGCCCGCCCATTGTTCGTCGGTCAGGCTCGCGACCAGCGCGTCGAGCTGATCACCCTCCACCCGCAGGTCCCCGATGGTGGTACCCAGATCGGCCATGAATGCTCCCTTGAGAAGTGCTGCGACCAGCATCACACCGCGAGCCATAAAAATCAAGCACGCTTGCTTGTTATTGGCTCCCAGCCTGCCCGTCATGAACGCCCAGAGATTTTCCCGCGATTCTCGCACCCTGCGCGCGCCGATGGGGTTTGATGCTCGGAAAGCAAGGCGAGCGTCCAGTTTGCTTGTGGCCGGCCGCCACCCCTCGGCGATTCGCGGCTGCCGCACCCCGCCGCCCCACCCTGCGCACCGACGGACATACGATCCACGAACCCCTTTGCGCCACAATCGATTACGCCAAAGAATGGTCATCCGATTCCGCTACACCGGAGGCATCCCGTGCGGTAGAACTGGTGCGCGCCGAGCTCTGGGGTGCACTTTCCATCCATCGACACGAGGAGACATCTATGCCCGCGTTCGACTTACCGACCCTATTCTCCCTGCCGGCGCAGGACATCTTCGCCGGCATCATCATCGGCCTGCCCTTCGGCATCGAGCTCCCGATCGGCAGCTGATCCGCTAACACCGGCGCCCCATTGGACGAGGCTGAACCCAAAGAAATGAGATGTAGGTCACGACAGTTGCCGGTTTGTGACCTGACCGAGATCTCGTGCGGTAGAACTACAACACGCGCGCAATTCTCGGCGCATCACCATCGAGAAAACAGGGAGCACTCATGCCGTCTTCGTCCGAACTCTCCACCCTCTTCGGCGCCCTCAGCACCGTCTTCGGCATCCTCGGGTCCTCGGAGACCTCGGGTGGCGGCTCCAGCGAGTAGTCATGTGAGCACACTGTGGGGGCTGCCGGCGACTCGGCGGCCCCCACAGTGCTGCCCGGGGTCGATCATTTCGATGTCGAATTCACTCCACAGCAACGCATTTCGGCGCAGCGGAGGTGGATTGCGGAATCGAACCCACGCCCGCGGCGCGTGCGGTAGAACTGGACGCGCGCCCGGTCCGAGGGCGCATCTCCAGCACATGAGAAATCACCAGGAGCCGAAGCTATGAACCTGAGCGCGTTGATCGCCACCCTGTTGGGCCTCGTCGGCCCCGCCGAGACCACCACCGACGGAAAGTTTGTCGGCAGCAGCACCGGGAACGTCGGCAGCACCTTCCCCTGATCGACACGCGCGGGTCTGCGCGTTGAGCGCGCGGACCCGCGCACCAGCCGGGCGACCCGGTCAACACCCCCGGCGCAGCAGCCGTGGTGTGCTCGGCACCGGGATCTCCGAACCCGCGCCCGCCAGCCCGTCCAGCACGCCCTGCGACCAGGCCACCAGGCCGGCGACATCGAGACCGTGCGGAGCGTCCGTCTCGAACCCACGGATCCGGTCCTGGCCGCGACGCAGCAGCGACTGGGCGCCGACGATATTGCCGCGCAACAGATGCGTCAGGCCCACCGCGAGCTGCGCAAGCCCCTGCCAGAGCTCGCGTTCGGAATCCGGCGCCGCCTTCCACGAACCCTCGAGCACCTCGTGCGCATGGAACGGCATGCCCTCGTCCAGCAGGCGCTGGGCCTCGACAATCGCCTCCGCAGGGGTCAGCAGGAACTCCTCCTGCACCCGCGCGACGCCCTCGGCGCCGCGCGGCAACGGCCTCCCCAACCCGTCGCGGGGGCGCGCATTGAGCGGCCTGCCCCGGCCGTCCCGTTCACGCTGCTGCATGCCTCCAACTGTAGTGAAGCCGATGGAACTCACAGCCGAACCCCTGTCCAGGTAACTGTGAAAGCTAGTACCGTCTACGTAGGCCGACAGGGCCGACATCGGTACGAGGAGAGACATGGGCACCATTCACATCACCGCGGTCGCGAAGGTTCCGGTGCACGCCGGCTTCTCCTATGTGGACGACTACAAGAATGTGCCGGCGTGGATGTTCGGGGTGACCCGGTTCGAGCCGGTCGGCGAGCAGACCCAGGGACTCGGGGCCACCTTCGACGCCACCATGCAGCTCGGCCCCAAGGCCATGAACTCCAGGGTCACGATCACCGAGTGGGAGCAGGACCGGCTGATCACGCTGGCCTCGGTCGACGGGATCTCGAACTCGTCGACGTGGCGATTCGCTCCGGCGAGCGACGACACCACCGAGATGACGGTGGACTTCGAGTACTCGCTGCCGGGCGGACTCGCAGGCAAGGTGCTCGCGAAGATCGTCGAGCCGATCGTCGGAACGGCCATCAAGCACACCGAGTCCACCCTGCGTCGCCGGGTCGAGGAGCTTGCGCGCACCGGCGCCACCGGGTGATCCCACCTCCGTCGCGTGCTTCACCCGGCGAACGAACGGTGACAGCGCGCCACGCTCGGACGACGATGGTCCGGGAGGGACGCATCCGTCGTCTCCGAGACGCGGGAGGGGGCTCATGTCCACAACGCAACCGGTCGCCGAGGCCGACGCTCTCGCCCAACGCCTCGTCGAGGCCGCACTCGGCACCGTCGATCTGCTGTCCATCCACCTCGGCGACCGCCTCGGCTGGTACCGGAGTCTGCGGGTCGACGGCCCGGCGACGCCGGAAGAACTCGCCGCCCGCACCGACACCCACCCTCGGTACGCGCGGGAATGGCTGGAGCAACAGGCCGTCACCGGTCTGATCGAGGTCGATTCCGACGGACCCCGACGATTCACGTTGCCGCCTGCGGCGGCGGAGGTGCTCACCGACGGGTCCAGCCTCGCCTACCTCGCGCCGCTGGCCCGGATGCTCTGCGCCGCGGCCGAACAGATGCCCGCGCTGCTCGAGGCGTATCGCTCCGGCGGAGGGGTCGGCTGGGCACAGTACGGAGCCGACGCCCGCGAATCGCAGGCCGAGATGAACCGCCCCTGGTACGAGCGGGCCCTGCCGGAGGCCCTGCGGTCGGTTCCCGACCTGGACGCGCTGCTTCGCGAGCCGGGCACCCGGATCGCCGACCTGGGCTGCGGCGGCGGCTGGTCGACGATCGCACTCGCCAGGGCGTACCCGGCTGCCACCGTGGACGGGCTCGACATCGACGCGGCCTCGGCGCGGCTGGCCTCGAGCAACGGCGACGCGAACCCGGACGTCGCGTCCCGCGTCTCCTTCCACTGCGGCGATGCCGCCCGGCTACCCGCGTCCACCTTCCGCTGCGTGTTCGCCTTCGAGTGCGTGCACGACATGCCCGATCCCGTCGGGGTGCTCGCCGCTGCCAGGCAGTCGCTGGTCCCCGGGGGCCGCGTTGTCATCATGGACGAGGCGGTCGCCGGCTCCTTCGACCCTCCCGGCGACGAGACCGAGCGACTGATGTACGGCTTCAGCCTGCTGATCTGCCTGCCGGACGGCATGAGCCACCGGCCCACCGCCGCCACCGGAACCGTCATGCGCCCGGACACGCTGCGCGGCTATGCGTTCGAGGCGGGATTCACAGGATTCGAGATACTCCCGATCGACGGCTTCGGGTTCTGGCGCTTCTACCAACTGACGGCCTGACGACCTCGCCGCCGCCACCGGAGATCGGTGACGGCGGCGAGGAAGAATCGGAGAGAGTTCGCCGTTGCGGCGCTGGGTCAGGCGCTGAGCAGGCCCTTCGCGATGTGCGTCACCTGGATCTCGTTGCTACCCGCGTAGATCATCAGCGACTTCGCGTCACGCGCGAGCTGCTCCACCTTGTACTCGGCCATGTAGCCGTTACCGCCGAACAGCTGAACGGCCTCCATGGCGACCTCGGTGGCGGCCCGCGAGGAGTACAGCTTCATCGCCGATGCCTCGGCGAGGGTCACCTTGTTGCCTGCGGCGGTGCGCTCGATCGCGTTGAACACCATGTTCTGCACATTGATCCGGGCGACCTCCATCTCTGCCAGCTTGAGCTGGATGAGCTGGAACTGAGCGATCTCCTTGCCCCACAGCTTGCGGGTCTTGGCGTAATCGATGCACAGCCGGTGGCACTCGTTGATGATGCCGAGCGCGAGGGAGGCGATGCCGATTCGCTCGGCCGCGAAGGACTCCTTGGCACTCTCCTTGCCGTCGCCCTTTGCCGGGTTCTCGGTCTCGCCGAGCAGCCGGTCCTTGCTGATCCGCACGTTGTCGAAGAACAGCTCGCCGGTGGGCGAGGAGTTCATGCCCATCTTCTTGAACGGCGGGCTCTGGGTGAAGCCCTCCATGCCCTTGTCGAGCACGAAGCCGAGCACCTTGCGGTCGCGGCGGTCCACGGAGGAGTCGCCCTCGTCGAGCTTGGCGTACACGATGGTCACGTCTGCGTACGGGCCGTTGGTGATGAACGTCTTCTGACCGTTCAGGATGTAGTCGTCCCCGTCGCGGCGGACGTAGGACTTCATGCCACCGAACGCATCCGAACCGGAGTCGGGCTCGGTGATCGCCCACGCGCCGACCTTCTCCATCGTGACGAGCTCGGGCAGCCAGCGCTTCTTCTGTGCCAGCGTGCCGCGGCTGCGCAGCGTGCCGACCGTCAGGCCGAGGCTCACGCCCATCGACGCGACCAGGCCGAGGCTCACGCCCGCGAGTTCGCTGTTGAGGATGACGCCCATGCTGCCTGCGCCGCTGAAGCCGCCGCCCTTCTCGCCGGACTCGGGGACGGTCTCGCCGCGCTCGCGCGCTTCCTCCTTCGCGAAGGCCTTCTCGAGCGCCTCGCTCGCCATCTCGTCCATGCCGAAGGTCGAGTACATCTTCCGGATGATCTCGAACGGGGGCAGCTCGCCGCTCTCGAGCTTGTCGACGTGCGGCTTGATCTCCTTCTCGATGAAGCCACGCAGGGCGTCGCGGAACATCAGGTCGGTGTCAGACCACTCGTACATGTCGGGAACTCCCATTGATCGGCGGATCGTGCGCAACGTGCGGCACGCGAAGACGGCGCCGCGACTGCGCGGACACTCACCCCCAAATATAGAACACGTTCTTGTTTTCTGACAGCATCCTGCCGCATGCGCCAGGACCCGACGGCGACCGCGGGCACGACCGTCGACCCTGGACAGACCGATTTTCCGGGGAGCACACTGGCACCGGCGAGAGGATCCACGATGGCCGAACCCCGAGTCGAACCCGACGTGCCGATCGTCGACGCGTGGGGACAGCCGAGAGGGCGGGCGTGATCACCTGGTACCGGCTGGCCTACCGGCTCGGCCTCACGCCGTGGGAGTGGGCGGGCCAGTCGATCGGCGCGCAGCTGACCGCGTTCCTCGACAGCCGGGACGCGCAGGCGGGACCGCCTGGGAAAGCCCTCGACGCGGGGTGCGGTACCGGCTCCCACGCCATCGAATTGGCCCGTCGCGGCTGGCAGGTGACCGGCATCGACGCCGTGCCGCTGGCGGTGACCCGGGCCCGGGCGCGGGCCGAGGAGGCCGGGGTCGAGGTGACATTCGTGCTCGGCGATGTCACCGAACTCGAGAAGTCGGTCGGCCGCGGATATCGATTCGTGCTCGACATCGGGTGCTTTCACGGTCTCACCGCCTGCGAGCGGGACCACTACGCCGACGAGCTCACCCGGATCACCGAGCCAGGGGCGAGTCTGCTGATGTTCGCCTTCGGCCCCGGCCGACGGGGACCACTCCCCCGCGGCACGGACCGCGCCGAGGTGGAGCGTACGTTCGCCGGGTGGCGGCTGATCTCCGACGCCGCGGACAGCGGGGCGCTGCCGCGACCGGTCCGACGGGGGAACCCGCGCTGGTTCCACCTCGCCCGGTCATGAGGTGGTCGGGCGTCGACCGCGCAGTCAGGCCACTGCGGGCCGGTCTCGCCTGCTGGTCTTCCGATGGTGCTTACGCCCGGTCAGCGCCCAGCGCCGATCGGCCACCCGCGTCGTGCGGTGGTGGCGCTCGATGGTGAACTCCGTGATCGGTAGCCGCTCCAGCAGGCGGATGTCGGCACACGGGTCGCCGTTCACGCCCTGCTCGAGCAGCGAGAACGCCGTGTGGTTGACGGCGTGGATCGCGAGCCGGAGCGCGTCGAGCGCGGTCGGCCGCGGTCCGAACCTGGCCAGGGTGTGCCTACCCTGCACGGTGGTTCCGACCACCGCATAGAAGTGCCATTCCCCGGCGTGCTCCGAGTCGCCCGAATCCACGGGCTCGCCTGGCTGGTGTGTGGGACCGGATACAGTGCCCATCTTGCGCCTTCTTCCGTCTTCCGGTGTGGCGTCTCTACGACGGTAACGCGGGCCACCGACACCGTCCGTGTGCCTCGCCGGTGCGCGGGATACGGGTTTTCCCCGACTTTTCCCGGCGAACCGGGGAGCCGTCGACGTGGCACCATCGCATTCACGCACCACATGTGATTCGTCACCGACACCGGGAGTGATTGCTCGTGACCCTTTCTCTCGACGAGGCCGCGGAAACCCTGGCCGCGCAGCCGTTCAGCACCCTGGTCGGCGCCCGGTTGACCGCCTTCACCGACGGCGCCGCCACCCTCACGATCCCGATCCGCCCGGAACTGCTGCAGCAGCACGGGTTCGTGCACGGCGGTGTGCTGTCCTACGCGGCGGACAACGCGCTCACCTTCGCGGCGGGCAGCGTGCTCGGGCCGAGCATCGTGACCTCCGGGTTCACCATCACCTACCTCCGTCCCGCGATGGGTACCGCACTGCGCGCGGAGGCGACGGCGGTGAGTTCGGGCCGCAGGCAGGCACTGTGCCGCTGCGAGATCTATGCGGACACCGAGAACGGGCCGGTGCTCTGCGCCGCCGCTCAGGGCACCGCCTCGGTCATCGACCTCGGCCGGACCACCACCTCCTCATGAGCACCGAGGCCACCGTGATCGGCGGCGGTGTGACCGGGCTGACCTGCGCACTCGAACTCGCGCGGGCAGGCCTCGACGTCACCGTCCTGACGGCCGATCCGACAGCGGAGACGACCTCCGCGGTCGCCGCGGCGATCTGGTTCCCCTACGAGGCGTCACCCGCCGACGCCGTGCTGCGCTGGTCGACCGAGTCCGCGGCGGCGTTCGTCGGCCTCGCAGCGGACTCCTCGGCAGGCGTGGCCCTGCGAACCGGCACGGTGCTCGAGCGGTCCACTGCGCCGGACCGCTGGTGGACCCCGGCGGTGCCTGGACATCGGGTGATCCCGGGCGAGGAATTGTCGTCCGGCGTGACGAGCGGGGTGCGCTGCACGGTCCCGGTGATCGACATGGGCCGTTACCTGCCGTGGCTGGCCCGCCGGTGCGAAGCCGCGGGCGTGCGGGTGATCAGGAGGCGGGTCGACGACCTAGCGGAGGTCACCGGGGAGCTGATCGTGGTCGCGGCCGGCCTGCGGTCGGCCGCACTGACCGGGGACGCCCCGCTGATCCCGCTGCGCGGCCAGGTGGTGCGCGTGGCCAACCCCGGGCTGACCGACTGGCTGATCGACGACGACAACCCGGCCGGGATGACCTACGTGGTGCCGCGCTTCGAGGACGTGGTGTGCGGCGGCACCGCCGAGCCCGGGTCCTTCGACACCGCCGTCGATCCCGAGACCGAACGCGCGATCCTCGAGCGGTGCTACGACCTGGTGCCCGAGCTGCGGGGCGCGCCGATCCTCTCCCGCGGCGTCGGCCTTCGTCCGACCAGGCCCTCGGTGCGACTGGAGGCGCTACCCGGCGCGCGCCGGATCATCTGCTGTTACGGGCACGGCGGCGCCGGGGTGACCCTCTCCTGGGGCTGCGCGCGGGAGGTGGCCGCCCTGGCGGGCCGAGCCTGACTACTGTTGCGCCAGTCGCAGTTTCGTCGTCAACCGCTCGAGCTCCGCGAGCTCCTCTCGGTCGAGCGCGGTGCCGACGTGGCGCCGGATCTGCGCGGCGTGCCGCCTGCCGATGCTGCGCTGCATGGCTCGCCCCTGCTCCGTGAGCGCCACGATCGTGCCCCGCCGGTCGTGCGGATCCGGCAGCCGGTCCAGTAGCCCGGCCTGCTCGAGACGCTCGACCATGCGGCTGAGGGACGGCTGGGTCAACAGGATCTCCCGGTTCAGCTCGTGCAGCCGGGCCCGTCTGTCCGGGCGGCGGCTGAGGGTGAACAACACGTCGTACTCGCGGCGGCCGAGGGGATCCCACGCGTCGGCCGACTCGAACCGCCGCATCAGCGCCACCTGGGCACGGAACAACGCCTCCCACGCGTCGGCGGCCAGCTCGGTGGTGCTGCGCGGCCGCCCGCCGACGGGCGGTTCAGTGGGCGGCATCGGTCGACGCCTCGAGGGTGCCGACGCGACCGTTCCGCTGCGCCAGCAGGCTCGCGTGCGTCGGCGGGTTCTCCGGCACGTGGGCCGGGCGCCGGGCCGCGAACTCGCGGCGCAGCACCGGGGCGACCTCGGAGCCGAGGAGGTCGAGCTGCTCGAGCACCGTCTTCAGTGGCAGGCCCGCGTGGTCGACCAGGAACAGCTGGCGCTGGTAGTCACCGAAATAGTCCGCGAAGGCCAGCGTCTTCTCGATCACCTGCTCGGGCGTGCCGACGGTCAGCGGGGTCTGCTCGGTGAAATCCTCCAGCGAGGGTCCGTGACCGTAGACCGGCGCGTTGTCGAAGTAGGGCCGGAACTCCGCGACCGCGTCCTGCGAGTTCTTGCGCATGAACACCTGCCCACCGAGGCCGACGATGGCCTGGTCGGCGCTGCCGTGCCCGTAGTGCTCGAACCGCTCGCGGTACAGGTTGATCAGCGCGATGTAGTGCTCCTTGGGCCAGAAGATGTTGTTCGCGAAGAAGCCGTCGCCGTGGAACGCGGCGATCTCGGCGATCTCCGGGCTGCGGATCGAGCCGTGCCAGACGAACGGCGCGATCCCGTCGAGCGGACGCGGCGTGGAGGTGAAACCCTCCAGCGGGGTGCGGAACCGGCCCTGCCAGTTCACCACGTCCTCGTCCCACAACCGACGCAGCAGCTGGTAGTTCTCCAGCGCGAGCGGGATCCCCTCGCGGATGTCCTTGCCGAACCAGGGGTACACGGGCGCGGTGTTGCCGCGGCCCATCATCAGGTCGACGCGGCCGTCGGCGAGATGCTGCAGCATCGCGTAGTCCTCGGCGATCTTCACCGGGTCGTTGGTGGTGATCAGGGTCGTCGAGGTGGACAGGATCAGGTTCTCGGTCTTGGCGGCGAGGAATCCGAGCATGGTCGTCGGGGAGGACGGCACGAACGGCGGGTTGTGGTGCTCGCCTGTCGCGAAGACGTCGAGGCCCACATCCTCCGCGTGCTTGGCGATGGTCGTCATCGCCTTGATGCGCTCGTGCTCGGTCGGCGCCCGCCCCGTGGTGGGGTCAGGCGTGACGTCGCCGACGCTGAAGATTCCGATCTGCATGGTGACTCCCTCGAGCTGGATTGAACACGTCCGCTATTTCAATGCGTTTGCATGAATTTCCAACCGCGTCGGGGTCCGGGGTATTCCGCCCCCGCACAGCACCCCCGGGCGCGGCGGATAGGGGATGTCGGGCCAACCGGGGCAGCCGCAGGCCTGCCCCGATCGGGATCCCCTATTCACCCCCTAATCCGCCGTCACTCGCACCGATCGGCGGGGTGTCCGGCGTACCAATGGGACTCGACGCCGACCGGCGTCGCTCACCACGCGACAGGAGTACTCATGTCCTTCTCTGCCCTCTTCTCGTCCCTGTTCTCCTCGATGTTCGGTGGCCAGTTCGACAGCGGCTCGCTCGGCGGCACCATCGGCGGCGGTGCCGGTGGCGGCGCGAACGGCGGCGGCGCAGCCGGATTCGAGTCCTGATCCGCCCAGCGGTCGCGACCTAGGGCCTGGGGCCTGGGGCCTGGGGCCTGGGGCCTGGGGCCTGGGGCCTGGGGTACCAAACGACGATGGCCCGCACTCCCCCTCGGGAGTGCGGGCCATCGTCGTGAGAGTCGAGTTGCCCTCTAACTCAGCGAGTAACTCAGTGAGCCATCACCTGGGTCGCGTCGACCGGGGCCGCGGGCTTGCTCCTCGGCAGCAGGAACGCCGGGATCAGGGTCAGCAGGAGCAGCACCAGCGCCACCGTGAAGGTGTTGCCGAACGCGTCCGCAGCGGCGTCCAGGCCCTGCTCCACCGCTCCGGGCGGCATCTGCTCCGCGATCGAGGGATCCTGCCCGGCCGCGATGGCCGGTCCGGCGAGCGGGCGCGACAGCATCTGGTTGGTGAGCACCACCGACATGGTCGCGGTACCGACCGAGCCTGCGACCTGCTGGACGATGTTCATCAGCGTCGAACCGCGGGCAACGGTCTCGTTGGTCAGCGTCTGCATCGCCGCCGTCATGATCGGCATCATGGTGCCGCCCATGCCCAGGCCCATCACGAACAGGGCACCGAGGAGCACGACGTACGAGGTGTCGGCACCGACCTGGGTGAACACTGCCATGCCTGCGGCGATCAGGGAGAGGCCGCACAACACGATCTTTCCGGGACCGATCTTGTCGACGAGAGTGCCCGCCAACGGCATCGTGAGCATCGCGCCGATGCCCTGCGGGGCCAGCAGCAGACCGGCCGTGAGGGTGGTCTCACCGCGAACCTGCAGGAAGTAGCTCGGGAACAGAAGGCCGGCACCCATGAACGCGATCACGAACATCGTCGACGTGATGACCGCGATGGTGAGCTTGCGGTTCTGGAACAGGTGCAGGTCGATCAGTGGGTGGTCGGCGCGGAGCGCGTGGAACACGAAGCCGATCACCAGCGCCAGGCCGATCACAGCGGGGACCAGCACCCGAGTGGCCGCAACGGTGCCGGTCTCCGGGATCGAGGAGACGCCGAACAGGAACAGCGCGAGACCGGGCGAGAGCAGCAGCATGCCGAGGAAGTCGAAGGACTCGGACGGGCTCGGGTTGTCCTTGGGCAGCAGCACGAACGCGGCGGTCAGGGCGATGATGCCGATCGGCAGGTTGATCAGGAAGATCCAGTGCCAGCTGGCGCTCTCGATCAGCCAGCCACCCAGGATGGGTCCGCAGATGGGTCCGAGCATCATCGGGATGCCCAGCACGGCCATGACGCGGCCGACGCGGTGGGGACCCGCGGCCTTGGTCATGATCGTCATGCCCAACGGCATCAGCATGCCGCCGCCGAGGCCCTGCAGGACCCGGAAGCCGATCAGCGACTCGATGTTCCATGCCATAGAGCACAGCACCGAGGCGCCGACGAACAGCACCAGCGCCGTCATGTAGAGGCGCTTGGTGCCGAACCGGTCAGCCGCCCACCCCGTCACGGGGATGACGGTCGCCAGGGCCAGGGTGTACGCGGTCATGGTCCAGGCGACGGTTGCGTAGGTCGCGTTGAACTCGGACATGAACGTCGGCAGCGCCACGCTCACGACCGTCACATCGAGGATCGACATGATGGCACCGATCACCACCACGCTGGCGATCTTCAGAACTGCGCCGTCGATCTTGTCCGAGGCCGCGGGGGCGCCCGGAGGTGTCGGCGTCGTCATGGGTTCTCCTGACAATTGGCTCGCAGAACATCTCCCGCGAGAATGGGTTTGAGCGACTCGTACAGCCGGTCACGGTCCGAGTCCGAGAGGCGGGCCGCGAACGCTCGCAGCTCGCCCTTCTTGCTGTCGATGTGGCCGGAGGCGATGGCTCGACCGGCCTCCGACAACGAGATCCTCTTGATGCGGCGGTCCTTCGGATCCTCGCGGCGCTCCACCAGACCCTGATTGACCAGTTGGTCGATGTTGCGACCCGCGGCCGCGACGGACAGGCGCAGCCGCTCTGCCACCTCGTTGATCGCAACCGGCTTGCCGTGCTGCGCCAGCATGAACAGAGTTCGCACCTGCGAGAACGACAGGTCCACGGCGATCAGCTTGTCCATGGACTCCGACTCCCCCACCCCCAGCAGCCGCATGATGAACTCGTCGAGCGCCTGATACAGGTCTTCGGGGGAAGCGGCCACTCGTGCAATAGTAGCGATCGCGCAACTATTGCCCAAACGATATTAATGTGAAGGGCATCACGTCCGCTGCCGAGGCTCGAGCGCCCGCAGAGAGATCCGACCACGGTCTCAGGTCGCCGGGCAATCGAATTTCCGGCCGCCAACCGGCTCGCTACTGTCGGGACATGCCCTCGAAGGTTCTGATCCTGCTCCGACACGGCAAGTCCGCCTACCCCGACGGCGTGGCCGACCACGAGCGTCCGCTCGCGCCGCGCGGGCAACGCGAGGCCGGGCTGGCGGGCGACTGGATCCGCCTGACCCAGCCCCCGGTCGACGCCGTGCTCTGCTCCACCGCCACCAGGACCAGGCTCACCCTCGCGGCCAGCGGCATCGACGCTCCCGCCCGCTACGCCGACACGCTCTACGGGGCGAGTGCCGCCGAGGTGCTGCGCGAGATCGCGAGTACCGACGCGGCCGTGCGGACCCTGCTCGTCGTGGGGCACGAGCCCGGCATCCCGGACACGGCACTCGCGCTCGATCCGGGCGGCCCGCTCGCCGAACGGATCGCGGACCGCTTCCCGACCTCGGCCATGGCGACCCTGGCGGTGACGGGGTCCTGGGCCGACCTCCTCGTCTCACGCGCGCGCCTGACCGACTTCCACATCCCGCGCTGAGCGAGGCCAGCTACTCGCGGACGAGCACCGCCTTGCCGAGCACCTGACCGGCCTCGAGGTCCGCCAGCGCGCGGGCCGCGTCGGCGAGTGGATACCGGGCCTTGACCAGCGGCCGCAGGCCCTTCCCCACCAGTTCGGTGAGGTCCGCATGGGTGCGCGCCAGCGCCGAGGGGTCGGTGCGCAGGAACTCACCCCAGGCGGCGCCCACGATGCTGATGTTGCGGAACAGCACCCGGTTCACCTTCACGGACGGGATACCGCCGCCCGCAAACCCGATCACCAGCAGCCGGCCCTCCGGCGCCAGCACCCGGACGGCATCGTCGAAGGCGTCGCCGCCGACCGGATCGACCACCACGTTCGCGCCGCGGTTCTCGGTCAGCTCGCCCACCCGGGCTGCCCAGCCCTCGTCGAGCGCCACCACCTCGTCCGCGCCGAGTTCGCGGAGGAACTCGTCGGCCCCCGCCCGTCGGACCACCGCGATCACCTTCGCGCCGTGTGCCTTCGCCAACTGGATGGCCGCGGTGCCGACACCGCCCGCGGCACCGAGCACCACCACCGTCTCGCCCGCCACCAGGCCCGCTCGCCGGGACAGCGCGAACTCCATCGTCTGATAGTTGATGATGAGCGAGGCAGCCTCCTCGAAGCTCAGATCAGCCGGTATCGGCATCACCCGGGAGGCCGCGATCGCGACGCGCTCCGCGTAGCCACCGAGATCGGACATCGCCAGCACGCGGTCCCCGACCGCGAAGCCGCTGTCGTCCGGAGCGGACACCACCACCCCGGCCACCTCGGCGCCGGGGATGAAGGGCGGCTCCGGCCGCAGCTGGTACTTGCCGTAGCTGATGAGCAGGTCCGGGAAGCACACCCCTGTCGCGCGCACGTCGATCAGCACCTTGCCCGTCGCGTCCGGCTCGGGCACCTCCTGCAGGGCCATCCCTGCGGGCCCGGTCAACTCCGAGACCACAACTGCTTTCACCACAGACCTCCGTGTTCGCGCGCCATCGCAATCTCTTCTGCGATCCGACGCCCTGACGCTAGTCCTTGTCTCGCCGCGCCTGCGCGGGAAAGATACTGTTCGCGTCACGCCGGTGATCACCGCAGAGGAGCGCAGTCTTGGACTTCGATCAGCCGCTCGCCGTTCCCCCCGCCGACGGGCTGGGGTTCGCCACCTCGTGGCCGGTCCGTACGGGCGACGTCGCTCCTGACAACCGGCTCCGGCTCGACGGCATCACCCGGTACCTGCAGGACATCGGGTCCGACAACCTGGACGCCTCCGAACTCGCCGATCTCGACCCGCTGTGGATCGTGCGGCGAACCGTGATCGACGTCGTCCGCCCCGCACTGTGGCCGGACCGGATCCATCTGCGCCGCTGGTGTTCCGGCCTGTCGACCCGCTGGTCGGCGATGCGAGTGCAGCTCACCAGCGAGAAGGGCGCGCTGATCGAGACCGAGGGCTTCTGGATCAACATCAGCCCCGACACCGGGATGCCGACCCGGATCAGCGACAAGGGCATCGCCCTGCTGTCGCGGACCACCGACGAGCACCGACTCAAATGGCGCCCGTGGCTCGGCGGGCCGCCGCCGGAGGACGACGGCACCGACGCCCGATTCCACCTGCGCTCGACCGACCTGGACCCGATGGGCCACGTGAACAACGCGGCATACTGGCACGCCGTCGAGGACCACCTCGTGGCCCGGCCCGACCTGCTCGCCGGCCCGCACCGCGCCGTTCTCGAATACAACGCGCCCATCACCGGAGGCGAGGACGTCCACGTCCGCGCCACGCAGGACGCCGAGTCGATGAGCCTGTGGTTCCTGGTCGGCGGCGAAGTGAGGGCCGTTGCCCGGGTCTCGGGCATCGACCACTACTGAGCCGCCGACCGGCGGCCCCTACTTCTTGGCGATCGCCACCATCTCGGCGAGGTCGAGCAGCTTGACCCGCGGCCGACCGGACGCCTTGCCGAGCTCGCGCTCGCGGGCGTCGATCGCCTTCCACCCCGCCCAGTCCAGCGCCTCGGGCTGACGGTCCGCCAGCAGCGCCTCGAGCGCCTCGCGGTCGCCCTTCGGCGCGGGCAGCCGGTCCGCGGCGAGGTCCTCGATGACCAGCGCGATGGTGTCGTGCGCGCACTGCCGGTTGGTGCCGATCACGCCGGAGGGCCCGCGCTTGATCCAGCCTGCGGTGTAGGTGCCCGGCATCGGCTCGCCGGACTCCGGGTAGGTGACCCGGCCTGCGACGTTCGCGATCGTGCCGCGCGCGTCGTCGAACGGCAGGTCCGCGACCGGCACGCCCCGGTAGCCGACCGAGCGCAGCACCATGCGGGTCTCGAGCAATTCGGTCTGATCTGTGCTGCTCGCCCGCAGCGTGCCGTCCGGGCCCTCGACCATCTCGTTGCGCGCCACCACGACCCCGCTGACGTGGTCGTCGCCCTGGATCTCGACGGGCGAGGCCAGGAACCGCAGCACGATCCGCTTCACGTGGCCGGCAAGGGGACGCTCCGCGTACTCGCGCAGGATCTCCATCTTCAGCCGCTTGGCCGGGTTCTCCGCGACCTCGGCCGCGCTGTGGCTGTCGAGCTCGAGCTCGGCCGGGTCGACGATCACGTCCACGTCGGGCATCTGTCCGAGGGCCAGCAGCTCCGGGCTGGTGAAGGCCGCCTGGACGGGTCCGCGCCTGCCCAGCACCACGACCTCGCGGACGGCGCTGCCGCGCAGCGCTTCCACCGCGTGCTCGGCCATGTCGGTGCGGGCCAGCTTGTCCGGGTCGGTGACCAGGAGACGGGCCACGTCGAGCGCGACGTTGCCGTTGCCGACGATGACCGCGCGCGTGCCGGACAGGTCGAAGGTGTGGTCCGCGTACTCGGGGTGTCCGTTGTACCAGGCGACGAACTCGGTGGCGGCGAGGCTGCCGGGAAGGTCCTCACCGGGGATGCCGAGGTGCCGGTCGCTGGGCGCACCGACCGTGTAGAGCACCGCGTGGTGGTGCTCCATCAGGTCCTCGTGCGTGAGGTGCTTGCCGACCTCCACGTTCAGGTGCAGCCGGAAGCCGGGACGCCGCGAGACCTCCGCGAACACGTCGGTGACCGCCTTGGTCTCCGGGTGGTCGGGCGCCACGCCCGCGCGCACCAGGCCCCACGGCGTCGGCAGGCGGTCGAACATGTCGACCTCGATGCCCGAGCGCTTGAAGGAGAGCAGCTCGCGGGCGGCGTAGAAGCCGGACGGCCCGGCGCCGACGATCGCGACGCGGAAGGGTTCCTGGTCGGTCTTGGGGAACTTCAGCGAGGGGGCGGGATCCGCGTACTCGATCTCGGTGCCCGCGAAGTAGTCGGCGTTGATCTTCGAGTACCGCGCCATCGCCTCGGGCAGGTCGTCGTCGCGGAAGATCGCGTCCACCGGGCACGCATCGACGCAGAGCCCGCAGTCGATGCAGGTCTCCGGATCGATGTAGAGCATCTCGGTCGACCTGAATCCGCGCTCGTCCGGCGTCGGATGGATGCAGTCCACCGGGCACACCTCGGTGCAGCTAGCGTCGTTGCAACAAGGCTGGGTGATCACGAACGCCACTGTCGGCCTCCTCCAAAACTAGAACCTGTTCCTGCGACAATACCCGGCTGGTGCGAGCAAAGTCACAGAGGATCAGAGGATAGCCGCGCTGCCCCGCTCCCGACCGGATTCGGGCAGGTCGCGGGCGCCCCGATGGACCTGTCGGCGGGTCAGCCGAGGAACTTCTTGCCCGCCACCACGGCCACGCCGAGCAGGATCGCCAGGATCAGCGCCCAGCCGAAGCCGAGCAGCCACCAGGCCACCCCGAAGATCACGATCGCGGGCGCAGCAGCAACCAACGAGATCGCCGGATTCTCGCGGACCACCTCGAGCGCCGACTGCGCCTTCGAGCGGTCGATACCCTTGCCTGCCATCGAATCCTCCGTGGTGGTCGCCCGAACCGATGCCGGGGAATGTCCCTCCAACAGTAGACGCGAAACGGCCCCCGCACCCATTGCTGGGGGCGGGGGCCGTTTCACAGGCGCAAGAAGCGCTTACCGGTAATCGGTGCTGAAGCCGTAGTCGTCGAGCGGAACAGCAGCTCCGGTCCCGGTGCCGAAGCCTTCGGGGCTGTAGTACTGATCGTCGTACGACGGCACGGCGTAGGCCGCGGCGCGCGCCTCTTCGGTCGGCTGAACCTGGATGTTCCGGTAACGGTTGATGCCCGTACCGGCAGGGATCAGCTTGCCGATGATGACGTTCTCCTTGAGACCGATCAGCTTGTCCGAGCGGCAGTTGATGGCCGCATCGGTCAGCACGCGAGTGGTCTCCTGGAAGGACGCCGCCGACAGCCACGAATCGGTCGCCAGCGAGGCCTTGGTGATGCCCATGAGCACCGGACGACCGGCTGCGGGCTCACCACCCTCGGCGACGACGCGACGGTTGGCCGCCTCGAACTCGGAACGCTCGGTGAGCGAACCGGGCAGGAACTCGGTGGCGCCGGAGTCGATGATCGTCACGCGACGCAGCATCTGACGAACGATCGTCTCGATGTGCTTGTCGTGGATCGACACACCCTGGCTCCGGTACACCTCCTGAACCTCGTTGACCAGGTGGATCTGCACCTGACGCGGGCCCATGACGCGCAGCACCTCGTGCGGATCGGCAGCGCCCTCCATGAGCTGCTGGCCGACCTCGACGTGGTCACCGTCCGCCAGCAGGCGCTCGGAACCGTCGTCGTGCTTGAAGACGCGCAGACGCTGACGCTTGGACAGCTTGTCGTAGACGACCTCTTCGCCGCCATCGTCCGGGACGATGGTGATCTTGTAGAAGCGGTCGCCATCCTCGAGCTGCACCCGTCCGGTGACGTCGGCGATCGGGGCCTTGCCCTTGGGGACGCGGGCCTCGAACAGCTCCTGGACACGCGGCAGACCACCGGTGATGTCCTCGCCTGCGACACCACCCTGGTGGAAGGTACGCATGGTCAGCTGGGTACCCGGCTCACCGATGGACTGGGCGGCGACGATGCCGACAGCCTCACCGATGTCCACCAGCTTGCCGGTCGCCATCGAGCGGCCGTAGCAGGTGGCGCAGACGCCGGTGCCGGTGGTGCAGGTGAGCACGGAGCGCACCTTCACATCGGTGATGCCGGCCTCGAGCAGTGCGTCGATGGCCGGGTCACCCAGGTCGGCGCCGCGCTCGACGATGACCGTGCCGTTGGCGTCGACCGCGTCCGCGGCCAGCGTGCGGGCGTAGGTGCTGGTCTCCACGTGTGCATCCCGGATCAGCGAGCCGTCGGCCTGCTTCTCCGCGATCGTGGTGACGATGCCGCGCTCGGTGCCACAGTCCGTCTCGCGAACGATGACGTCCTGCGAGACGTCCACCAGACGACGGGTCAGGTAACCCGAGTCGGCGGTACGCAGCGCGGTATCTGCCAGACCCTTACGGGCGCCGTGCGTGTTGATGAAGTACTCGAGAACGGTCAGGCCTTCCTTGAAGGAAGACTTGATCGGACGCGGGATGAACTCACCCTTCGGGTTCGTCACCAGGCCCTTCATACCGGCGAGCGACCGAACCTGCGTCATGTTGCCGGCGGCGCCGGACTTCACGATCATCGGGATCGGGTTGTCGTCGGGGAAGTAGGCCTCCATGGCCTTACCGACCTCGTCGGTGGCCTCGGACCAGATCTTCACCAGGGCGCTGTTGCGCTCGGTGTGGTTGAGGGCACCGCGCTGGTACTTCTTCTCGATCTGCTCGGCCTGGCCCTCGAACTTGTCCATGATCTCGGACTTGCTCGGCGGCACAAGGACGTCGGAGATCGAGACCGTGACGCCCGAACGGGTCGCCCAGTAGAAGCCGGCGTCCTTGAGCTTGTCCACGGTCTGCGCGACCACGATCATCGGGTAGCGCTCGGCGAGATCGTTGATGATCGTCGCCTGACGCTTCTTCGGCATCTGCTCGTTCACGAACGGGTAGTCCGCGGGGAGCAGCTCGTTGAAGAGCACGCGACCCAGGGTGGTCTCGGCGATCCAGCCGTCGCCGTAGTTCCAGCCGCCGTCGGGGAACAGCTCGTCCTCGAGCTCGCGCGGCGGACGCTGGGTGGTCAGGCGGACCTTGATCTGGGCCTGGACCTTCAGCGCGCCACGATCGACGGCCATGATCGCCTCGGCGGGCGACGAGTAGGCGCCGACCTCGGGACGATCCTTGCCTGCCGCGACGAGCTCACCGACGACACCCTCGTCCAGACGGGTCAGGTGGTACAGACCGGTCACCATGTCCAGACGCGGCATGGCGAGCGGGCGACCCGACGCGGGCGACAGGATGTTGTTCGAGGACAGCATCAGGATGCGGGCCTCGGCCTGCGCCTCCGCGGACAGCGGGAGGTGCACGGCCATCTGGTCACCGTCGAAGTCGGCGTTGAAGGCCTCACACACCAGCGGGTGCAGCTGGATGGCCTTGCCCTCGACGAGCTGCGGCTCGAAGGCCTGGATGCCGAGGCGGTGCAGCGTGGGTGCACGGTTCAGCAGCACCGGGTGCTCGGCGATGACCTCTTCGAGGACGTCCCACACCTGAGCGCGCTGACGCTCGACCATGCGCTTGGCCGACTTGATGTTCTGCGCGTGGTTCAGGTCCACCAGGCGCTTCATCACGAACGGCTTGAACAGCTCGAGAGCCATCAGCTTCGGCAGACCGCACTGGTGCAGCTTGAGCTGCGGGCCGACGACGATGACCGAACGGCCCGAGTAGTCGACGCGCTTGCCGAGCAGGTTCTGACGGAAACGACCCTGCTTGCCCTTGAGCAGGTCGCTCAGGGACTTCAGCGGGCGGTTGCCCGGACCGGTGACCGGACGTCCACGACGGCCGTTGTCGAACAGCGCGTCGACGGACTCCTGCAGCATCCGCTTCTCGTTGTTGACGATGATCTCGGGCGCGCCGAGATCGATCAGTCGCTTGAGGCGGTTGTTGCGGTTGATCACGCGGCGGTACAGGTCGTTCAGGTCGGAGGTGGCGAACCGGCCACCGTCGAGCTGAACCATCGGACGCAGCTCCGGCGGGATCACCGGCACGGCGTTGAGGACCATGCCCATCGGCGAGTTGCCGGTGGACTGGAAGGCCGCGACGACCTTGAGGCGCTTGAGCGCGCGCAGCTTCTTCTGACCCTTGCCGCTGCGGATGGTCTCCCGGAGGATCTCCGCCTCGGCGTCGATGTCGAAGTTCTCCATCAGCTTCTGGATGGACTCCGCGCCCATCGCGCCGGTGAAGTACTCGCCGTAGCGGTCCACCATCTCGCGGTAGAGGCCCTCGTCGACGATGAGCTGCTTCGGGGCGAGCTTGGTGAAGGTCGTCCAGATCTCCTCGAGCCGGTCCAGCTCGCGCTGGGCCCGGTCACGGAGCTGACGCATCTCGCGCTCGCCGCCGTCCTTGACCTTGCGGCGCACGTCGGACTTGGCGCCCTCGGCCTCGAGCTCGGCGATGTCCGACTCGAGCTTCTGTGCGCGGGCCTCGAGGTCGGCGTCGCGCTGGTCGGCGACGGACTTCTTCTCGACCTCCATCTCGGCCTGCAGGGTGGAGAGCTCGTTGTGGCGGAGCTCGTCGTCGACCGCGACGATCACGTAGGCGGCGAAGTAGATGATCTTCTCGAGATCCTTCGGCGCCAGGTCCAGCAGGTAACCGAGACGGCTCGGCACGCCCTTGAAGTACCAGATGTGGGTCACAGGAGCGGCGAGCTCGATGTGGCCCATGCGCTCACGGCGCACCTTCGCGCGGGTCACCTCGACGCCGCAGCGCTC
This sequence comes from Rhodococcus sp. OK611, assembly GCF_003050885.1. Lineage (NCBI taxonomy): Bacteria > Bacillati > Actinomycetota > Actinomycetes > Mycobacteriales > Nocardiaceae > Rhodococcus > Rhodococcus sp. OK611. The sequence continues at coordinate 53,227 of NZ_QAOZ01000005.1, read as the reverse complement.
ACAGATGATGCCCTTGAAGCGGACGCGCTTGTACTTACCGCAGTAGCACTCCCAGTCCCGGGTGGGGCCGAAGATCTTCTCGCAGAAGAGGCCGTCCTTCTCGGGCTTGAGCGTGCGGTAGTTGATGGTCTCCGGCTTCTTGACCTCGCCGAACGACCACTGACGGATGTCCTCAGCGGTGGCAAGGCCGATGCGGAGTTCATCGAAGAAGTTGACGTCGAGCACGTAACTTCCTTTCCCCAGAGGGATTATGGTGTGCGCTTCTCAGCGCCTACCTGTCTGCCAAATTCAAATGTGGGCTACGCCCCCGGGCCACATCAACGACGTGGCCCGGGGACCAAACACCTAGTTCGCGAGATCGTCCACGGTCGCCGCCTCGTTCCTGGACAGGTTGATGCCCAGGTTCGCTGCCGCACGCTCGAGATCCTCGTCGTCGCCGTCGCGCATCTCGATGGCCGCGCCGTCCGAGGACAGCACCTCCACGTTGAGGCAGAGCGACTGGAGCTCCTTGAGGAGCACCTTGAACGACTCGGGGATGCCCGGCTCGGGGATGTTCTCGCCCTTGACGATGGCCTCGTACACCTTCACGCGGCCGACCACGTCATCCGACTTGATGGTGAGCAGCTCCTGCAGCGTGTATGCCGCGCCGTAGGCCTGCATCGCCCAGCACTCCATCTCACCGAAGCGCTGGCCACCGAACTGGGCCTTACCGCCGAGCGGCTGCTGGGTGATCATCGAGTACGGACCGGTCGAACGAGCGTGGATCTTGTCGTCGACGAGGTGGTGCAGCTTGATGATGTACATGTAGCCGACCGAGACCGGGTACGGGAACGGCTCGCCGGAGCGGCCGTCGAACAGGGTGGCCTTTCCGTCCGGGCCCACCATCTGCTCGCCGTCGCGGTTCGGCAGGGTCGCGCCAAGCAGACCGGTCAGCTCGTCTTCCTTGGCACCGTCGAACACCGGGGTGGCGATGTTGCTGTCGGCCGGGGCCGAGAGCATCTCCTCGGGCAGGGTCGAGGCCCAGTCCGGACGGGTGCCGTCGCTGGCGATCTGCACGTTCCAGCCGGTCTTGCCAATCCAACCCAGGTGGGTTTCCAGGATCTGACCGATGTTCATACGACGCGGCACGCCGTGGGTGTTCAGGATGATGTCGACGGGGGTGCCGTCGGACAGGAACGGCATGTCCTCCTGCGGGAGGATCTTGCCGATGACACCCTTGTTGCCGTGGCGGCCGGCGAGCTTGTCGCCGTCCTGGATCTTGCGCTTCTGTGCCACGTAGACGCGGACCAGCTCGTTGACACCGGGGGGCAGATCGTCGTCGTCATCGCGCGAGAACACGCGGATGCCGATGACCTTGCCGTTCTCACCGTGCGGGACCTTGAGGGACGTGTCGCGGACCTCACGGGCCTTCTCACCGAAGATGGCGCGCAGCAGACGCTCCTCCGGGGTCAGCTCGGTCTCGCCCTTCGGCGTGACCTTTCCGACCAGCACGTCGCCGTCACGGACCTCGGCACCGATGCGGATGATGCCGCGCTCGTCGAGGTCGGCGAGGACCTCGTCCGAGACGTTCGGGATGTCGCGAGTGATCTCCTCGGCACCGAGCTTGGTGTCGCGGGCGTCGATCTCGTGCTCCTCGATGTGGATCGAGGTCAGGACGTCCTCTTCCACGAGGCGCTGCGACAGGATGATCGCGTCCTCGTAGTTGTGGCCCTCCCACGGCATGATCGCGACGAGCAGGTTCTTGCCCAGCGCCATCTCACCGGCTTCGGTGCAGGGACCGTCGGCGATGACCTGGCCGGCCTCGACCCGGTCGCCCTCGTCCACGATCGGACGCTGGTTGGCGCAGGTGCCCTGGTTCGAGCGGGCGAACTTGCGCATCCGGTAGGTCTTGCGGCTGCCGTCGTCCGCCATCACGGTGACGTAGTCGGCCGAGACCTCCTCGATGACGCCGGTCTTCTCGCTGACGACGACGTCGCCCGCGTCGACCGCGGCGCGCAGCTCCATGCCGGTGCCGACCAGCGGCGCCTCGGAACGGACCAGCGGCACTGCCTGACGCTGCATGTTCGCACCCATCAGGGCGCGGTTGGCGTCGTCGTGCTCGAGGAACGGGATCATCGCGGTCGCGACGGAGACCATCTGTCGCGGCGAGACGTCCATGTAGTCGACGTCCTCGGCCGGGATCAACTCGACCTCGCCGCCCTTGGTGCGGACGAGGACGCGGTCCTCGGTCAGGCGACCGTCCTTGTCGACCACGGCGTTGGCCTGGGCCTTGACGTGGCGGTCCTCCTCGTCGGCGGTCAGGTAGTCCACCTGGTCGGTGACCTGTCCGTCGACGACCTTGCGGTACGGGGTCTCGATGAAGCCGAACGGGTTGACCCGCGCGTACACCGACAGCGAACCGATCAGGCCGATGTTCGGGCCCTCAGGGGTCTCGATCGGGCACATGCGGCCGTAGTGCGACGGGTGCACGTCTCGCACCTCGAGGCCGGCGCGCTCACGGGACAGACCACCGGGGCCGAGCGCCGAGAGACGACGCTTGTGGGTCAGGCCCGACAGCGGGTTGTTCTGGTCCATGAACTGCGAGAGCTGGGAGGTTCCGAAGAACTCCTTGATCGCGGCCACGACGGGACGGATGTTGATCAGGGTCTGCGGCGTGATCGCCTCGACGTCCTGGGTCGTCATCCGCTCGCGCACGACGCGCTCCATGCGGGACAGGCCCACCCGGATCTGGTTCTGGATCAGCTCGCCAACGGTGCGGAGACGACGGTTACCGAAGTGGTCGATGTCGTCGACCTCGACCGGGACCTCGACGCCGTCGGGCGCCGTCATCGCGGTGTCACCGGCGTGCAGGCGCACCAGGTACTCGATCGTCGCGACGATGTCTTCCTCGGTGAGGGTCGACGCGGTGATCGGCTGGCCGTGGTTCAGGCCCAGCTTCTTGTTGATCTTGTAGCGACCAACGCGGGCGAGGTCGTAGCGCTTCTCCTTGAAGAACAGGTTCTCCAGCAGGGTCTGCGCGCTCTCCTTCGTGGGCGGCTCGCCCGGACGCAGCTTGCGGTAGATGTCGAGCAGCGCCTCGTCGGTGCCTGCCGTGTTGTCCTTCTCCAGGGTGGCCATGAGGATCTCGGAGAAGCCGAAGCGCTCCGTGATCTGCTCGGTGGTCCAGCCGAGGGCCTTGAGCAGCACGGTGACCGGCTGACGACGCTTGCGGTCGATGCGGACGCCGACGGTGTCGCGCTTGTCGACGTCGAACTCCAGCCACGCACCGCGGCCGGGGATCACCTTGACGCTGTGCAGGTCCTTCTCGGTGCCCTTGTCCACGGAGTGGTCGAAGTAGACACCCGGGGAGCGAACGAGCTGCGAGACGACGACGCGCTCGGTGCCGTTGATGATGAAGGTGCCCTTGTCGGTCATCATCGGGAAATCACCCATGAAGACCGTCTGGCTCTTGATCTCGCCGGTGTTGTTGTTGATGAACTCCGCGGTGACGAACAAGGGCGCCGCGTAGGTCATGTCCTTGTCTTTGCACTCATCGGTCGAGGCCTTGACCTCGTCGAAGCGCGGGTCCGAGAAGGACAGCGACATCGATCCCGAGAAGTCCTCGATCGGGGACAGCTCGGTGAGGATGTCCTCCAGACCGCCGGTGACACTGCCGTCGCCGCGGGCGGCTGCCCGCTCACGCCATGCAGGCGATCCGATCAACCATTCAAAAGAATCCGTCTGTAGATCAAGTAGCCCTGGAACTTCGAGAGGTTCGCGAATCTTCGCGAACGAGACCCTCTTCGGGGCTCCGGGGATTCCGGCATTTGCCTTGGTCTGGCTAGAGACTGCCAAGATGCGTCCTTCCAGCACCTCACGCGGGCCGCTCGTGCTGCGCGACCGCCGCTGTATCTGCTTCTTCATGTGGGGCGAATTCGCTGGTCACAACCCGAACGAAACTCGCCAACAGACGCAGGAAGCGAACGCTTCACAGGCGGTGAGGTGGAGAGGTGGACAGGAGGCAGCCAGCGCAACGTCCAAAGGTACCCGAAGTCGACGCAGAATACAACTGGACAGGGCAGCCCAAACGGTGCCCAAGCCTGGCGTCCGTGCAATCCCTCGCGCCCGGTGCCTCCATTTGCGCCGGCGCGATCTTGCGCGGACCCGCTCCTACAGAAGGAGCGATCTCGCATGTCTCGCCATTAGAGTGACGCCTCAACCCCGCCGCGTCAAGACACGTCTCGGCGATTTGCCCCGCGGACACCGCCGGGACACCCGATCCGAGCCCCGATCAGCGGTCCCGGATGTCCGTGATCACCCAGTGGTCGCCGGACTTCGCCATGGTCACCGACAGCGGTCCCTGTGCGCTCCCCTGCGCCGCACCGTCGTTGGTCGCACTCACGTTCATGCTGGCCACGAGCTCGGCGCGGTCGTCCGAGAGCAACTTCAGACCGATGTCGGTCACCTCGGCGTTGGTGGCCGTCTTCGTCTGGATGACGGCATCCTTGGTGACCGCGGCGGTCTTGTCGAACTGTTCGCGCATGGCGTCGTCGAGGACCGCCCGCGCGTTCTCGAAGTCCTGCTCGACCGTGTCGAACTTGTACGTGTAGAGCGTCTGGATCGCATTTTTCGCGTCGGCCGTGACCTTCGAGGTCTCCGAGGTGTCGACCCAGGCCTGGTTCGGGACGTCGGCACCGGGCCGGAACGCGGCGACGAGCGCGAAGACACCGAGCCCAAGCGCCACCAAGCCGATCGTGGTGACCCGCTTCCAGCCCGCCATGACCATTTCCTGGTCGACCACAGGCTCGTCGACCGATTCTCCGTCGACCGCGGCCTCGGGAGCGGACGACGCGTCGGCGTCCGCCCCGGTCGCGCGCGGGCGCAGGGAACTGGTCCGGTTGATCGTCTTCGGCGCCTGCTCCGGCTCGGTCGCGGCGCTCTCGCCGCTCGCGTCGGCCACTACCGCTGCGGTGGCCTCCGTGTCGCCCGTGGCCTCCGCGGCGGCGACAGGCGTCCCTGCGGGCGGGCTGACGACATCGGGGCCCACTGCCACGACCTCGGTCTCGGTCGCGGCCGAACTCGCGGGCGGGGTGGCCTCGGGTTCGCTCACGGGTCCGCGGGGCGTACCGGACCCGGTACCGGCCACGCGGGGGCGACGCCCCTTGGGCTGGGGCGTGCTGGTGGTGCGACGACGTGGGGGCACTGTTCGATACTCCTTAGCTGTTCCGCTGCCGGATTGCCGCTGGTGCGGGGCCGAGGCCCTACTGTCCGCCGGACTCGGGAGCGGGGGCAGGGGCCCCTTCGGGCACGGGCGCCGGGGCCGGGGCGGGTGCCGGGGTGCCGGGGTCCATGGCGAGAGGCTGGCCGACGTTCTCGACCTTCGAGGCCTTCCAGACGCCGTCGACATCGGTCAGACCGATTCGCATCGTTATCTTGACCTTGCTGGTCGGCTTGTTCGGCCAGGTCGTGGTCGTGGTGAGCACGACGAGCGAGTTCGCGGTGCCCTCGTCTCGGCTCATCGCGGTGAGCGCGGCGTCGAGCACGTTCGCCTCACTCTTCGCGCCGGTCTGCTTGACCTGCTCGGCCATCTGATCCTTGGTCTCGGCCAGCGCATTGAGCATCTCGTCGCCGGTGATAGACGACTCCATGTTCGCGAACGTCTGGTCCAGATTCCCCGAGTCGACGGTGTTGAGATTGATCGCTGACTGGCGCGCGCCGGTCAGCGCGTCGTCGCGCGCGGCGGCCGCCGGCTTGTCCGAGAACAGGGCATGACCCCAACCGAACCCGAACCAGACGGCGGCCACGAGGGCCCCGATGGCGAGCACACTCACCGCAGCGAGAACAGGCTTCAGCAGTTTCGTGCTACGCATCACTTTTTCTACCCTACTACTTGGTAACTTCTGCTCGACTCCGCCGGAGCGGCATCACTTCGGGGTGATGCCGAGCAAGGGCGCGAGCTGCGTCGCGATCGGGTTGAGGTTGAGCTTGTCCGGATCGACCTTCGGCTTGTTGTCCCACGGCTGCGGTGTGGCCGGGTCCGCGTACACGATCCGGTTGGCGCTACGCACGCCGGTGACGCTGCCCAGCGGCGTGGTGCAGTTGGCCTGCATGTTCAGCGGGAACTCGTCGCGGGTCGGGTCGAAGTCGGGGTTCTCCCGCTTCATCTGCGCGAGGATCTCGTGCGTCCCCTCGTAGCCCTGGGTGCACGGCGGCGGGTTGTTGGTCTCCAGCAAAAGGCCCTGGTGCAGGGTGCCGTCGCCGGGTGCCGCGGTGCTCGCTCCCGCCGCCAGTCCCGGAAGGAACATCAACAGGGCGTTGAGTGCCAGGGTCCGCGGACCGAGGGCCGCCGTCACCAGCGCCAGGTTGTCCAGGTCGGTGGTCAGGGCCGGGCCCGCCGAATCGATCAGCGAACCGACCTCGTTGCTCGCGGCGGTGCCGGTCTCGATGAGGCGCCGCAGGTCCGGATCGCTGGCCCGGAGCTGGGCAGCCACCAGGTCCAGATCGGAGCTGAACTGGCGGATCGCCGAGGACTGCTCCGACTGGGTGTCGAGCACGGTCCTGGTGTCCCGGATCAGCGTCAGCGTCTGCGGCAGGTTGTCGATCCCCTCCTGCGAGAGGGTGTTGAGCGAATCCACCAGTACCTGCAGGTCGTCACCCTTGCCGTTGAACGCCTTGCCCAGCTCGGTGACCGTGGTGTTCAGCGCCTTCAAGGGCACCGAGCGCACCAGCGCGTTCGTGCTCGCCAGCACCTCCTCCACCGGAACCGGGGTGGCGGTGTCCTGGCGGACGATCAGCGATCCGTCCTCCAGGTAGGGGCCCTCGTCACTGCTCGGCTGCAGGTCGACGTACTGCTCACCGATCGCCGACCGGTTCGCCACCACGGCCTTGGCCGAGGACGGGATCTCCGGGGCGCTGGTGTTGATCTTCAGGTCGACCAGCACGCCGTCGTCGGTGAGGTGCAGGTCCCCCACCGTGCCGACCGGCACGCCGCGGTAGCTGACCTCGGCGTTGGTGAAGATGCCGCCGGAGTCGGCGAAGTCCGCCTGCACCGTGTACTGGCCGAATCCCAGCAGGTTGTCGAGCCGCACGTACTTCGCGCCGACGTAGAGCAGGCCGACGATCGCGACCAGCGCGAACGCCACCAACTGCCAGCGCACCAGAGCCGACCTCATCGTCCACCCACTCCCAGCTTGTCGAGCAGACCGCTCAGCGGATTCTGGTCCTTCTTCTCGGCGACCGGCTCGGTGCCGGGCGCCACCGGGGCGCCAGGAGCGGGCGCGGGCTTCGGGACGATCGGCGGCAACGGCAGGATCGAGACCGTCGGCCAGCCGGGCCGCGGGCCGTTCCCGTTGTAGTACGGGTTCGACGGGTCCACCTTCGGGACGTATCCGCCGTATCCGGGCGGCGGCGGAACGTAGACCGGGTCGGGCAGTCCCACCCCGAGCGCCTCGAACTGCTGGCCGAGTCGCATGTCCAGCGAGAGGAAGAGGTTCATCGAGTTGCCGTGGATGACCTTCTCCGCACCGTCCGGGAACGGGAACGTCGGGATCAGCGGGAGCACGGTCACCAGGTCCTCGCTCGAGTCGGCGAGCGCCTGCAGGGTCGGCCGCAGCGCGCGCAGGTCGGCGATCAGGTTGTCCTTGGACTGGACCAGCACGTCGGTGCCGACCTGACCGAGCCGATCCAGCTGGGTGAGCATCTGGATGAACTGCGGTTCCTGCTCGTTCAGGACCTGCACCGCGGGAGGGATCTCCGCGAGGATCTTCTCGATCTGATCGGTCTGCTCGTTGACCCGACCGGTGAGGGTGTCGAGCCCGTCGAGCGCCCTTGTGATGTCGTCGCGCTGCTTGTTCAGCCCGTCGATCAGCGTGTTCGCCTGGTCGAGCAGACTGCGTGCCTTGGACTCGCGGCCGTCCAGGGCCGTGGTGAGCTCGTGGATGATCGGCTGCAGCTGGGCGACCCCGCCGCCGTTGAGCAGCAGCGACAGCGCGCCGAGCACCTGCTCGATGTCGGTGGCGTGCCGGGTCCGGTCCACGGGGATCGTCGACCCGTCACTGAGCCGGGCCGCGTCGGCGTTGACGGGCGGGGCCTTGAGTTCGATGAACTTCTCACCGAGCAGGCTGGTCTGCTGCACCGACGCAAGCGCGTTCGCCGGCAGATCGACCGCGGAATCGACGACGACACCGACGGCCGCCGTCCAACCGTCGTCCGGGACGTCGATGCTCTCCACCCGCCCGACCGGGACGCCGTCGACCTTCACGGTGGACTGGGGCACCAGGTCGAGCACGTCATCGAACTCCACCGTCAGGTGCATCGGGTCGCTGCCGAGGTCGGCGCCACCGGGCAACGGAATGCCGTAGATGCCCTTGGACCCACAACTCGCGACCGTCAACGCGACGACGCATGCGCCGACACCGATCGCAACCGAACGCTTCACTGACCGTTCCTGCATCACTGGCCACCCCGCGGGATGTTCTGGTCGCTGAGGCCGGGGGCCTGCGAGTTTCCGAGTCGGGGCGAGACGTTTCCTGGGACCGTACCGGGCTGCGAGGGCCGCTGGAGGTTGTCGCCGCTGAGGATGCCGAACGGCAGATTCAACGACGGTGTCTTCACGCCCGCGGTCACCTGGTCCATGATCATCTTGCAGTTCTGGATCAGCGGCGCCATCTGGCGACCGAGCGCGTCGAACTTCGGGTCGCCCGGCATCAGCTTGCCGAGGTCGATCAGCTTGCACAGGGTCCCGAACGGGTCCTGCGTCTCGGGCAGGTTCACCCTCGAGGCAAGCGTTCCGGACTCCGCGTCGTACGAGTTCACGACGTTGCTGATGGCGATCGGCAGGGTGGTCAACGCGTCGACCAGGTCCTGCCGGTTGTCGGCGAGGGTCTGCGTCACCTGGACCAATCCTTCCGCGTTGCTCGTGACGGCCTCCTGGTTGTCGCGGACGAACACCGCCACGTCACCGAGCGCGAAGGAGAGCTGGTTCAGCGCGTCGCCGAGGTTCTTCCTTTCCCCGGCCAGGAAGCCGCTGAGATCGGAGAGCTGGGAGTTGAACTGGCGCACCTGCTCGTCGTTGGCCGCCAGCGCGCTGACGAAGGTCTGCAGGTTCCGGATCGTCTCGAACAGGTCACCCCTGTTGAGATTGAGGGTCTCGGCAGCCTTGGACAGCTCGGTGATGGTGGCGCCGAGCGCCTCACCGTTGCCGTCGAGGTTCTTGGCCGCGGTGTCGACGAACTCGGACAGCGCGCCGTCCTTGTTCGCCCCCTCCGGCCCGAGCGCCCTCGACAGCTCGTCGATGCTCGAGTAGAGCTGATCGACCTCGACCGGGGTCGCGGTCCGCTCGCGGGGAATGGTGGCGCCGGACTCCATCGCCTCGCCGCCCGAGTACGCGGGGGCGAGCTGGATGTACCGGTCGGACACCACCGACGGGGTGATCTGCGCGGCCTTGGCATCTTCGGGGATCTTCACCCCGCGATCGACGCGCATGGTGACCCGGACCTGGTCACCCAGTGGCTCGACCTCGTTGACCGAGCCGACCTTCACGCCGAGCACCCGGACGTCCGAGCCGTCGTAGATGCCGACCGACTTGTCGAAGTACGCGGTGATCTTGGTGGTCCCCGCTCGGGTCAACAGCCACCAACCGCCGAATCCCAGCACCAGCAGCCCCACCAGTACCAGCGCGGTGGCCACGATCTGACGGCTGCTGAACTTCTGCATCCTTCCCGAGGTCACGCCGGTCATCAGTTGCCCCCAATGGTTCGAACGGGATCGCGGTAACCCGGGATGAGCGGGAGCGCGGGCGGCGTCAGGTTCACGACCACCTGGTCGAACCAGCGACCGTTGCCGACGATGTTCGCGTACAGCCGGGTGAACGGTGCGTACAGCTTGATCGCCCGGTCCAGGTTGGCGTTGTTGTCCTGCAGGATCTGCACGACGCCGCGGAGCTGCTCGAGCGCGGGACCGATCTGCGCCTCGTTGTCCTTGACCAGCCCGGTCAGCTGCTGCGAGAGCCGCTGGGTCCCGGTGAGCAGCTGGGAGATCGCCTGCTGGCGGCTGTTCAGCTCGCCGAGCAGCAGGCCTGCGCTGCCGATCAGCTTGGTGAACTCGGCGTTGCGGTCGGCGAGCACCTTGGAGGTGTCCGCGGTCGCGGCGAAGAGCTTGCGCAGCTCCTCATCCCGGCTACCGATGGTCTTCGACAGCCGCGTCACCCCGTCGAGCGAGGCCCGGATGTCCGCGGGCGTCTCCGAGAACGCCTCGGACAGCGTCTTCATGCTCTGCGCGAGCTGCGGCGTGTCGATCGCGTCCAGCGTGGTGGTCGCGTCGCCGAAGGCGTCGAGCACGTCGTACGGGGAGGTGGTGCGCTCCAACGGGATCGTGTCCCTGGCGTCCAGGGTGTCGGATCCGCGCGGGTCGAGGGCCAGGTACTTCTGGCCGAGGACCGTCTTGATCTGAATCGACGCGGTGGTCTGGTCGCCCACCCAGGCGTCCTTGACCTTGAACGCGACCTCGACCTTGTCGCCGTCGAGCTCGACGGCGGTCACCTTGCCGACCTTGACGCCCGCGATGCGGACCTCGTTGCTCGGCTTGAGCCCGGCCGCCTCGGTGAACTGGGCCCGGTAGGTGGCGCCCGCACCGATGATCGGCAGGTCATCGAGGAAGAAGGCCGACACCGTGGCGAGCAGCGCCACCACGATGCCGAGCGCTCCGATGGCGGCTGGGCTACGACGTTGCTTCACTGTCCGGCCCCGTTCGCCGAGCACCGCGGTGCGGAGTTGGTGTAGATCGGCTGATTGACGGTCGGGAGTCCCGTCGGCAGGTTGAGATACGGCGACTCACCGGGACCCGCGACGACGTCGAGTCCGCACAGGTAGAACTGGAACCACGACCCGTAGCTCGCGATGCGGGACAGCTTGTCCAGCTTCACCGGCAGGGTGGCCAGGATCTTGTTCACGTCGTCGCTCTGCGCGTTCAGCGTTCCTGCCAGCGTGTTGAGCGCGGACACCGAGCCCTGGATCGACGGCCTCGTCGGTTCGAGCACGTCCGCGGTGGCATCGGCCAGCCCGGCGAGCGAGGTCACCGCGCTCCCGACCACGCCGCGATCGTTGGCCAGCCCCGTGACGAGCTGCTCGGTGTTGACGATCAGCGAGCTCAGCTCCTCGTCGTGCTTGTTGACGGTCTCGAGAACCCCGTTGAGGTTGTTGATCACGTCGCCGATCACTCGGTCCTTGTCCGCGATGGTGTTGGTCAGGCTGGCCGTGTTGCGCACCAGTTCGGAAATCGTGCCGCCCTCGCCCTGGAACACCTGGATGATCTGGAACGACAGCTTGTTCACGTCGTCGGCGCTGAGCGTCTGGAACAGCGGCCGGAAGCCGTTGAAGAGGGTCGTCAGGTTGACCGCGGGCTTGGTGCGCTCGATCGGGATGGTCGCGCCGCCGGACAGCTTCATGCCCTGCGCGCCCTCGCCCTGCTCCAGCGCGATGTAGCGCTGGCCGACCAGGTTCCGGTAGCGGATCGTGGCGGTCGAGCTGGCCGGGAGCCAGTCGCGGTCGGTCAGCGAGAACTGGACCTTCGCCTCCCGCTCGTTGACGATCGCGATCTCGTTGACCTGTCCGACGCGTACGCCCGCGATTCGGACCTCGTCGCCCTTGTTGAGCGACGCGACGTCCGTGAAGATCGCGTTGAACTTGGTACCACCGCCACCGCTGGTGTTCGCGATGGTCAAGGCCAGCGTCGCGGTCGCCAACACTGTGACGACGGCGAAGATGATGAGCTTGATCAGGGGAGCCGCGAGACCTCTCATCGGACACTCACCTCCGTTCCCCTCAATGCCGGCGCGCCCAGCAGCGTCGTCCAACCCGGCACCGCCTCCGGCAGGGTGCCGGTGCCCTTCCCGTAGATGACTGCCAATGTGTCCTGCTCGAGTGTCGATCCGGTGTAAGCGGCGGGCGTATTCTGCCCGGTCGCGGGGCTCGGGACCACCGAGTACTGCGGGGCGGCGGGCGACGGCACGAACGAGGGGCCCGGGTTGCGCGAGGGCACCTGGTAGGAACCGTCGTTGTACGAGCCGCCCGGGTACTGGCCGAACTTGTAGCCGGGCGCCGCAGGCTGATAGCACTTGGCGCCGCGGTTGTCGAAGAGCCGGGGCTCGTCCTGGTTCGGCAGGTAACGCCCCTTCGGGTTCACGAACACCGTGGCCGCGCGGGCGCCCGGGTGGTCCTTGAGGCTGCCGTCCGGGTTGAGCCCGAGGATGGCGCTTGCGCTCTCCACGATCGGCACGAACTGCGAGAAGGTGCAGCCGAAGGTCGGCGATGCAGCGGCCAGGACCTCGAGGGCCTCCCGCGAATCCGCCGCGATGGAGATCAGCGAGTCCTTGTTGACCTCCAGGAAGTCCGCGGTGCTGCCTGCGGTGGCGGTGACCGAGGACATCAGCGCCCGGATCTGGTTCTGCTGCTGGACCACGGTCGCGCCGGTGGTCCGCAGGTTGTCGAACGCATTGATCAGGTCGGGAGCGGCTTCCGAGTAGGTCTGCGAGAAGTCCGCGAGACCGCGCAGGCCCTCCTGCAGGTTCGGCAGCTCGGTGTTGACCCCGGCGAAGATTGTCTCGAGTCGCTCGATGCTCAACCCGATGTCGTTGCCGCGCCCCGCAAGTGCCTGCGACAGCGCACCGAGGGTGTTCGCCAGGTCCTGCGGCGGAACGGCCTGCAGCAGCGGCAGCAGCCCGTCGAGCAGTTCGCCGACCTCGATCGCGTTGCCGCTCTTGTCCTGGAGCAGCGTGTCGCCCTGCGAGATCGGGGCGGCGGTGTCGCCTGTCGGCACGATCAGCGAGACGTAGCGCTCACCGAACAGGGTCTTCGGCAGCAGCCGCGCCGTCGCGTTGGACGGGATCAGCTCGGCCTTGTCGGGGTCGATCGCCAGGACCGAGGTGACCTTGCCGTCTTCGGTCGAGGCCGACCGCACCTCACCCACGATCAACCCGCGCACCTTCACGTCCGCGTGGCTGGGCAGCGAGTTGCCGACCGAGTCGGTCACGAGGTTGACCTTCACGACCTCTTTGAACGACTTGTTGTACATCCCGATCGTGAACACCAGGAACAACGCGAGAACGAGAAAGAATGCCAGGCCAAGAATGCGTCGGCGCAGCACCGAACCACCGTCGGTCATCCGGCCACCCTCACTGTGGTCGTGGTGCCCCAGATGGCGAGGCTGAGGAAGAAGTCCAGCACCGCGATCGTCACGATCGCGGTCCGCACCGCCCGGCCGACGGCGACGCCCACGCCCGCCGGTCCGCCGGAGGCGTTGTAGCCGTAGTAGCAGTGGATCATGATCAGCACGAAGGCGAAGACCAGCACCTTGCCGAAGGACCAGAGCACGTCCACCGGCGGTAGGAACAGGTTGAAGTAGTGGTCGTACGACCCGCTCGACTGCCCGTTGAAGACGGTGTTGATCAGCCTCGATGCCAGATACGCGGCCATCAGACCGACGATGTAGAGCGGCACGACCGCGATGAACCCGGCGATCATCCGGGTGGTGACCAGGAACGGCACACTCGGCACCGCCATGACCTCGAGCGCGTCGATCTCCTCCGAGATGCGCATGGCACCGAGCTGGGCGGTGAAGCCACAGCCGACCGTCGCCGACAGCGCGAGGGCAGCCACGAGCGGGGCGATCTCGCGGGTGTTGACGTACGCGGAGAGGAAGCCGGTCAGCACGGAACTGCCGAGCTGCTCGAGCGCCGCGTACCCCTGCAGGCCCACGACGACGCCGGTGAAGCCGGACATCATCACGATGACGCCGATCGTTCCGCCGATGACGGCCAGCGCACCGCTGCCGAAGGTGACCTCGGCGAGCAGCCGGAGGACCTCTCGGCCGTAGTGCGTGAGCGTCCGCGGAATCCAGCCGATTGCCCTTGCGTAAAAGGACATCTGGTCGCCGGCGCGATCGAGAACGTGCAGCGGCGCGCGGGTCACCTTGCGCGCACGCATCAGTGTCCGGTCGCCGCGACCCTTGGCGATCGTCATGGGTTAAGCCCCCTTGGCAGGAACGACTTGCAGGTACACCATCGTGAGGATCAGATTGGCGAAGAACAGCAGCAAGAAGGTGATGACGACCGTCTGGTTCACGGCCTCGCCAACGCCCTTCGGCCCTGGATTGGGGTGCAGGCCCTTGTAGGCCGCGACCACGCCCGCGATGACGCCGAACACGGCGGCCTTCGCCTCCGCGATGTAGAGGTCCGGCAACTGCGCGAGCGCGGAGAAAGAGGACAGGTAGGCGCCGGGGGTGCCACCCTGGAGGATCACGTTGAAGAAGTACCCGCCCGCGATGCCGACCACCGAGACCAGCCCGTTGAGCAGCACCGCCACCAGGATCATCGCCAGCACGCGGGGGACCACGAGGCGCTGGACCGGGTTGATACCGAGCACCTCCATGGCGTCGATCTCCTCACGGATGGTGCGCGACCCGAGATCGGCCGTCACCGCCGAGCCTGCCGCACCGGCGATCAGCAGCGCGGTCACGATCGGACTGCCCTGCTGGATCACCGCCAGCACGCTGGCCGCACCCGTGAAGGACTCGGCGCCGAGCTGCTTGATCAGCGATCCGGTCTGCAGTGACACCACCGCGCCGAACGGGATCGCGACCAGCGCTGTCGGCAGGATCGTCACGCTCGCGATGAACCAGGCCTGTTCGATGAACTCCCGGAACTGGAACGGCTTCCTGAACGTGTTCCGCACGACATCGACGAAGAGCTGAAATATCAACCCGGCCTGTGTCAACGCGGCCGTCAGCGGACTGAGCAGCGTGCTCTTGGTACCCCCCATCGGCGCGTGCTACCCGCGTCCCCAGGAAGACGTCTCCATGCCGGAGTCGTCATATGCGGGAATCACCTGAGTGTTGTCCTCGGTGTCAAGGCTCTCCTGGATCGCGATCTGGGCATTGTGCGGCAACGTGTGCATGATCTGGCGGACGCGCTCCTGACGGCGGGCGACGGCCTGACGGAACGGCATACCGGGGGTGGCCTTCATCTGCGGGACGATGCCCTCGACGTCGTCGACACCGCCGTGGTGGTGGCCTGCATCGACCATCGCCTGCTCCTGCGCCATCTGCGCCTCGTCCTTCTCCTCGGACATGCCGATCGGGCCGAGCATGCTGCCGTTGAGGAACTGCTTGACCACCGGCTCGTCGCTGGTGAGCAGCACCTCGCGGGGACCGAACATGACGAGCTCCTTGCGGAACAACATGCCGATGTTGTCCGGCACGGTGCGCGCGAGGTTGATGTTGTGCGAGACGATCAGGATCGTCGCGTCGATCTGCGAGTTGATGTCGATCAGCAGCTGGCTGATGTAGGTCGTGCGGACCGGGTCGAGGCCCGAGTCGGGCTCGTCGACCAGGATGATCTCCGGGTCAAGCACGAGCGCCCTTGCCAATCCGGCGCGCTTGCGCATACCGCCGGAGATCTCACCGGGGAGCTTGTTCTCGGCACCGATGAGTCCGACGAGCTCCATCTTGCCCATCACGATGTTGCGGATCTCGGACTCGGACTTCTTGGTGTGCTCACGCAGCGGGAAGGCGACGTTGTCGAAGAGGTTCATCGACCCGAACAGCGCACCGTCCTGGAACAGCACACCGAACATCTTCCGGATCTCGTAGAGCTCTCGGCTGGAGCACTCCAGGATGTCGGTGCCGTCGATGACGATCGAACCGCGCTCCGGACGGAGCAGGCCGATCAGCGACTTCAGGAACACCGACTTGCCCGTACCGGACGGGCCGAGCAGGGCCGTGACCTCCCCCGGGGGGAGCGTCAGGGTGACGTCCTGCCAGATCTTCTGCGAGCCGAACGACTTGGTGAGTCCCTCGACTACTACCTCTACTCCCACCGAAAACCTCCACGCTTTTCGACACACTGACCCAATGTGGGTTGGGTCACTCTATCGCATCGAAGTGGTACCTGTGACGCTGAATGCTACTCATGAGTAGGGTTCGGGTGCAATCCGGCCCCTCCATGTCCGATTTATCCCCTCTGAACTGCATCGATGCGTCGCCTCAACGCTGAACAACCGTCCACTTCTAACGCGCTCGAGGTTCGGAATCCGGGCACCAAAAAGGGCCGCTCCCCTGACGGGGAACGGCCCTTTTGTCGAGCGTGAGCGCTGCGTTGTTACGCGGCGGTCTTACTTGACGGAGATGGTGGCGCCTGCGGCGACCAGCTTCTCCTTGGCGGCCTCGGCCGCATCCTTCGAAACCTTCTCGAGGATCGCCTTCGGCGCACCCTCGACGAGGTCCTTGGCCTCCTTCAGGCCCAGGCCCGCGACGACCTCACGGACGACCTTGATGACCTGGATCTTCTTGTCGCCGGCCGACTCGAGGACGACGTCGAACTCGTCCTGCTCCTCAGCGGCGTCCGCGGCGGCGGCCGGGGCACCGGCGGCGGCAACGGCGACCGGCGCAGCAGCGGTGACCTCGAAGGTCTCCTCGAACGCCTTCACGAACTCCGAGAGCTCGAGGAGGGTGAGCTCCTTGAACTGGTCCAGCAACTCTTCGGTGGTGAGCTTCGCCATGATGGCGGTCCTTCCTGTAAGTCCCATGTCGCTGATCCGCGACGAGGTGGGAGTGGTTTGGTACGTGATACGCAAGACCTTGTTCGCACCCGCGAGGGCGCCCGTCCGGTCTCGTGCGGATCAGCTTTCGGCTGCGGAGCCTTCCGCGGCCTTCTTGTCCTGCAGCGCAGCGGCCAGACGGGCCATCTGCGAGGCGGGGGCATTGAACAGGCCAGCGGCCTTTGCCAAGTTGCCCTTCATCGCGCCGGCGAGCTTGGCCAGCAAGATCTCGCGGGACTCGAGGTCCGCGATCTTGTTGACCTCGTCCACGGACAGCGCATTGCCGTCCATGTAGCCGCCCTTGATGACAAGCGCCTTGTTGTCCTTCGCGAAGGCCTTGATGGCCTTCGCTGCGTCAACCGGCTCGCCCTTGATGAACGCAATGGCGGTCGGTCCGACGAACAGGTCGTCAAGGCCCTCGACGCCCGCCTCTGCGGCGGCGCGCTTGACCAGGGTGTTCTTGGCGACGGAGTAGGTTGCGCCTGCTCCGAGCGCGCGTCGCAGCTGCGTCAGACTGGTCACCGACAGACCACGGTATTCGGTGATCACGGCGGCAGTCGAACCCTTGAACTGCTCAGTGATCTCCGTGACTGCGGAGACCTTTTCGGGCTTTGCCATACTTCGCCTCCTCTCGTGACATCGTGTTGGTGCACCCTCGGGATGCGGCCGTGACAATGCAAAACGCCCCGGTGCAGGCACACGGGGCGTTACGAAGAGATCCGGACCCAGCTCGCGCGAAGGCCCACCACTCCCCTACCTCGTCCTCCTGCGTGGGCCGTCGGGCTGTGTCCCGAACCTTCAACCAATGCCTCACGACATCGGTGACCAACGGTCTTGGGTAGAACTTCTTGGGGTGAACTCGAAATAGATCGAACTCTTCCGGAGAGAGTACCCGAACGGGCCTGACCATCCAAAACGAGCCGCCACGGGAAGCCTGGATCGTGACAGCCATCACATCTAACCCCCTAGGGTGACGGACCAGTCCCAAATTGACTGTTATATGTAGTTACACATAGCGAGTACCGTCACAACTCATGACCACGCTGGAACGCACCAACCCACCCGACAACAGGGTCGAGCTGATCTCCTCGCGCGCAGGGCGATTCGCGGCACTCGCCGTGATCTGCCTCGCGGAACTACTGGTGGTTCTCGACAACACGATTGTCAATGTCGCCCTGCCCTCGATCGGCGTCGAACTCCACACCGGGGTGAGCGGACTGCAGTGGGTGGTGGACGCCTATACCCTCACGTTCGCCGGCCTGCTGCTGGCCTGCGGCAATCTCGGAGACCGGTACGGCCGCCGACGCATCATGATCATCGGCCTGATCGGCGTCGGGGTGATGTCCGTGGCCGGCGCCAACGCCGAGACCCTCGGGCAGGTCATCGCCGCCCGGGCCGCCATGGGCGTGTTCGCCGCCGCGGTCTTCCCCGCCACCCTGGCCCTGATCATCAACATCTTCACCGACACCCGCGAGCGCGCGCTTGCCATCGCGGCCTGGACCGCGATGGCCGGCTTCGCCATCGCCATCGGACCGATGTCCGGCGGCTGGCTGCTCGAACACTTCTCCTGGCACTCGGTGTTCTGGATCAACGTCCCCGTCGCCGCGGTCGCGATCATCGCGACGCTGCTCCTCGTCCCTGAGTCCAAGGCCGCCGTCGTCGGCCGACTCGACCTCCCCGGGATCGTGCTGTCCATCGCGGGCATCACGCTGTTGGTCTGGTCGATCATCGAGGCCCCGCGCTACGGCTGGCTCAGCCTCGCCACCCTCGGTGGGATCGCGGCGGCGGCGGTACTCCTCGGCGCGTTCGTCTGGTGGCAGTTGCGCACCCCGACACCGATTCTCGACATGCGCCTGTTCCGGATCCGCAGATTCTCGCTGCCCGCGCTGGCGATCGCGATCGCGTACTTCTCGATGTTCGGGTTCCTGTTCCTGATCACCCAGTACTTCCAGGGAGTGCGCGAGTACACCCCGCTCGAGTTCGGCATCGCCTCGCTCCCCTTCGCGGTGAGCGTGGCGGTCGGCGCGCCCATCGCCACCCTGCTCGCGCAACGCATCGGCACCACCGCGGTCATCGTCTTCGGTCTGCTGCTGACCGGGCTCGGGCTCTACCTCGGCGGACTCGTCGACGTCGACAGCACCTACCTCGCCGACGTGTTGCCGTCGATGGTCTCGATGGCGCTCGGCCTGGCGATCGTCCAGGGCCCCGCCACCGAATCGATCATGTCCTCGCTCCCCCTCGACGAGGCCGGTGCCGGCTCGGCCGTCAACGACACCACACGCGAGATCGGCGGCACCCTCGGCGTTGCAGTGCTCGGGTCCATCGTCGCCTCGTACTACTCGACGACGATCTCGCCGATCATCGACCGGGTGCCCGCGATGCTGATGAACGAGGACGAGAAGGGATTCGCGCGGGCGACGGTCCTCAGTGTTCTCGAGATCCGCAAGCGGGAGATCCCGACGATGCTCGAACCGCAGCGGGAGAACCTGATCACGGCGATGAAGTCGGCGGTACTACAGGGCTCCCAGACCGCCTCCCTTGTCGCGGCCGGTGCGGTGGTGGTCTGCGCGATCATCGTCGCGATCTTCCTGCCATGGGCGCCGTCGAAGGAGAACGCCGTCCTGCTCGCCTGGCGGAACGATGAGGCAGACCCACAGCCGTAGGGACCGCAGACACGAAGAAGGCCGGTACGGAGATCCGTACCGGCCTTCTTGTCGAGCTGTCTTACTCTGCAGCATCCTCGAGGAGGTTGCGGGTGCGGTTCGGGTCCACCGGGATGCCCGGTCCGGTGGTGGTCGAAACCGTGACCTTCTTGACGTAACGGCCCTTCGCGGAGGACGGCTTCGCACGCAGGATCTCGTCCAGCGCGGCGCCGTAGTTCTCCACCAGCTTGGCGTCGTCGAAGGACGCCTTGCCGATCACGAAGTGCAGGTTGGCCTGCTTGTCGACGCGGAAGTTGATCTTTCCGCCCTTGATCTCGTTGACGGCCTTGGTCACATCGGCGGTGACGGTGCCCGTCTTCGGGTTCGGCATCAGGCCACGCGGTCCGAGGACGCGGGCGATGCGGCCGACCTTGGCCATCTGATCAGGGGTCGCGATCGCGGCGTCGAAGTCCAGCCAACCGCCCTGGATGCGCTCGATCAGGTCCTCGGCACCCACCGCGTCCGCGCCGGCAGCCTCGGCCTCGGCGGCCTTCTCGCCCACGGCGAACACGATCACACGGGCGGTCTTACCGGTGCCGTGCGGGAGGTTGACGGTGCCGCGAACCATCTGGTCCGCCTTGCGGGGGTCGACGCCGAGTCGAACGGCGACCTCGACGGTCGCGTCCATCTTCGTGGAGGAGGTCTCCTTGGCGAGCTTCGCAGCCTGCAGTGGGCTGTAGAGCTTGGCCTGGTCGACCTTCTCGGCGGCGGCGAGGTACGCCTTGCTGCGCTTTGCCATGTGTTCTGTCCTTACTAATGGTTCAGTTGTGGTTTCGGGCCTGGCCGGCCCTCCCACGCGATCTGGAGCTGCTTAGCCCTCGACGGTGATACCCATCGAGCGTGCGGTGCCGGCGATGATCTTCGCGGCCTGCTCGATGTCGTTCGCGTTGAGGTCTTCCTGCTTGGTCTTCGCGATCTCGCGCACCTGGTCCATGGTCACCGTGGCGACCTTGGTCTTGTGCGGCTCGCCGGAGCCCTTCTGCACGCCTGCGGCCTTGAGCAGCAGTCGCGAGGCGGGCGGGGTCTTCAACTTGAAGTCGAAGGTCCGGTCCTCGTAGACGGAGATCTCCACGGGGATCACGTTGCCGCGCTGCGACTCGGTGGCCGCGTTGTAGGCCTTGCAGAACTCCATGATGTTCACGCCGTGCTGACCAAGCGCGGGACCCACGGGCGGTGCAGGGTTAGCCTGACCGGCCTGGATCTGAAGCTTGATGAGCCCGGCGAGCTTCTTCTTCTTGGGGGGCATCTTTCGTTCCTAATTTCTTGTGTGTGTCTTGCTACTGCAGTGCAAGTTTTTGTGGCTAGATCTTCGCGACCTGCGTGAAGGACAGCTCGACCGGCGTCTCGCGACCGAAGATCGACACGAGGACCTTGAGCTTCTGCTGCTCGGCGTTGACCTCGCTGATGCTGGCGGGCAGCGTCGCGAACGGGCCGTCCATGACGGTGACCGACTCACCGACCTCGAAGTCCACCTCGATGAGGGGCTTCGCGACGGAGGCTGCGGCTTCGCCGGTTCCTGCGGCAGCGGCGACGGGCTTCTTCGCGCCCTCCTGCGGCATCAGGAACTTGACGACCTCGTTGATGGTCAGCGGCGACGGCCGCGAGGTGGCGCCGACGAAGCCGGTGACACCGGGCGTGTTGCGGACCGCGCCCCACGACTCGTCGTTCAGTTCCATCCGGACCAGGATGTAGCCGGGCAGCACCTTGCGATTGACCTGCTTGCGCTGGCCGTTCTTGATCTCGGTGACCTCTTCGGTCGGGACCTCGACCTGGAAGATGTAGTCGCCGACGTCCAGGTTCTGCACGCGGGTCTCGAGGTTGGTCTTCACCTTGTTCTCGTACCCGGCGTACGAGTGGATCACATACCAGTCGCCGGGCGCGCGGCGGAGCGCGGCCTTCATCTCGGCAACGGGATCGACCGGCTCCTCGGAGTCGGCGGCGATGGCGTCGTCTGCGGAAGCTGCTGCCTCTTCGACGGGAGCGTCGGCCACGGGAGCGTCACCCTCGCCGAGGACTGCCGCGTCAGCGGACTCCGCGGCGACCGCGTCATCGGCAACATGCTCTGCGGCTGCAGCCTCAATTGCGTCGTTCTCGGGGGTGCTCACTGGCGCACTCGCTTCCTCTCATCACGTTCGGTGTCCGGCGTCAGCCGAACAGCCAACTGACGCCCTTGATGAACGCCAGGTCCAATCCACTGATGAACGCGACCATGAAGGCCACGAACGCCAGTACAACGGTGGTGTAGGTGATCATCTGCTTGCGGTTAGGCCAGATCACCTTCCGGAGTTCCGTGATCACCTCACGGAGGAACTTCCTCAGGCGCTTGAAGAGATTCTCCTTGCGCGGCTTCTCCGGCTTGGCCTTCGTGGCCAAGGGGGTGCCTGCGACCTTCGCGGCCTGCGACTCGGTCGCGGCGGCATGGGTACGACGACCCGGACGCTTTCCAGTCGGACGAGAGGCGACGGGAGCTGAATCACTCGCGCCGGCCGCGGTGGCGTCGACGTCCGGAGACCCCGCCGCGCTATCGGCCTTTCCGCGATCCTCGCTCACCGTCGTTCCTCTCAGTCGCTGACATCCGGGGCAGGGGCGACAGGACTTGAACCTGCAACCTGCGGTTTTGGAGACCGCTGCTCTGCCAGTTGAGCTACGCCCCTCTGGTTGACCGACGCGTCCCGATCATCATGATCCGGACCGATCAACCTCTCCGTGACCACACAACACGCGCGCTACCCTCAGCGGCCCGAATGGGCACGTAGGGCAGCGCGCAGCGCTGGTTGATCCCAGAAATCTCAGTGTACTGCACGGTAGTCGAACAAACCGAATCGGCTGGTTACTCAGCCGAAGCGCACGGTCGCGGTAGCGCGACCGAAGATCTTCTTGTCGTCCACTTTGGCGACGATGGCGACCACGGCGGAGCGGGCCTCCTCGTCGACGGACTTCACCTTGCCGGTGAGGACGATAACGGCACCCTTGCCGTCGTTGGGCACGACGACAGGGCTGGTGAAGCGAACGCTGTATTCGGTGACCGCACCCGGATCGCCGAGCCAGGAGGTCACATAGCCGGCGCCGATGCCCATGGTGAGCATCCCGTGCGCAACCGCACAGGGGAGGCCGAGCTTCTGCGCCGTCGCGTCATCCCAGTGGATGGGGTTCGGGTCGCCGGAAACGCCTGCGTACTGCACCAGGTCGGACCTGGTCAGGGGCACGGTCTCTTCGGGCAGTTCCTCGCCGACGGAGATCTCCGCGAAATCGCGAACGGACATCACTCGACCTCCTCGGCATGCCGACCGACCAGTGTGGTGTACAGGGTCTGGACGACCTGGCCGTCCTGATCGGTGATCTCGTTGCGGGTCACGATGATGTCGCTACCGCCCATCGTTCGGATCGAGTCGACATACACGTCGCAGTACAGACGGTCGCCGACCTTGACCGGACGGTGGTAGACGATGCGCTGATCGGTGTGCAGGACCCGGCTGAGGTCCAGCTCGACGTCCAGGGCCTTGAAGAACTCTTCCTGCGCGAGGAAGCCGAAGACAGCAATGAAGGTCAGCGGGGCCACGAGGGTGTCGTAGCCGATCTTCCTGGCGGCCGCTTCGTCGCGGTAGACCGGGTCGTCGCTCTTGACGGCGCGCGCATACTCGCGCACCTTCTCACGACCGACCTCGTAGTAGTCGCTGAACCTGTGATGCAGGCCAACGAGATCAGGACTCAACTTCACAGCAACGCAACCTATCTGCTTGGGACGCAGCTAGGCCAGGAAGCCGGGAACCGACCCCTACGATCTCCGCGTCGACTCGAAGAGTACTAGCGCGACTCGCGGTGCGCCTGATGCGTTCCGCAGTTCGGGCAGAACTTCTTGATCTCGAGACGATCGGGATCGTTACGACGGTTCTTCTTGGTGATGTAGTTGCGGTGCTTGCATACCTCGCAGGCCAAGGTGATCTTGGGCCGAACGTCAGTCGAGGCCACGGGATGCCTTCTTTCGGATAAATCTGATCGGGGTCAATCAGGGAGTGTTCTATGTGTCCACTTGTGTAGCGATGGCCGGACTTGAACCGGCGACACAACGATTATGAGTCGTTTGCTCTACCAACTGAGCTACACCGCCTCGGTGCATCGGTGCCAGTCTATGGACACCCAATCCAGCGAGCCCCCTAACGGAATCGAACCGTTGACCTTTTCCTTACCATGGAAACGCTCTGCCGACTGAGCTAAGGGGGCATGCTTCCGCGCACTTCGTTCATGCGCTGAAGCCTCCAAGAGATTACACAGCGGCGGGGCCGAGTGCCAAACCCGCAGGTCAGGAGCTCTTTCCATCCGTGTAATCAACGAGCCCCGGCGAGCTTGCGCTCACCGGGACCCGGAGGTGGCAGGTGTAGGATTCGAACCTACGTAGGCATAAGCCGACGGATTTACAGTCCGCTCCCATTGGCCGCTCGGGCAACCTGCCTGGTGTCATCCAGATCAGATCCGAAGTACTCCGGACCATCTCTGGCGCGGACAAGAGAATACCTCTACCGGGGCGGGTAAATGCAAACCGTGTGGTTATCGTGGGGTTCTCACGCGCTGGCGCAGGCCCGCGCACGATGAACTAGGAGTTGCCGTGGCGGATTCGTCCTTCGATGTGGTGAGCAAGGTTGACCGGCAGGAAGTGGACAACGCGCTGCACCAGGCGGCCAAGGAGCTGTCGACGCGTTTCGACTTCCGCAACACCGGCGCGAGCATCGACTGGTCCGGCGAGGAGGCGATCACCCTGACCGCCGACACCGAGGAGCGGCTGCTGGCGGCGCTCGAGGTGTTCAAAGAGAAGTTGATCCGCCGGGACATCTCACTCAAGGCGTTCGACGCCGGCGAGCCCGCGCAGTCGGGCAAGATCTACAAGCTGTCCGGGACCCTGGTCCAGGGCATCACCACCGAGAATGCGAAGAAGATCTCGAAGAAGATCCGCGACGAGGGCCCCAAGGGCGTCAAGGCGCAGATCCAGGGCGACGAGCTCCGCGTCAGCAGCAAGAAGCGCGATGACCTGCAGGCCATCATCTCGCTGCTCAAGGGCGAGGACTTCGGCATCGCGCTGCAGTTCGTCAACTACCGCTGATCACCCGATAGCGCATCGAGGGGACCGCGACGGCCGCACCGGCCGCGCGGTCCTCTCTGCGTCGGCGGCGGCCCGACACGATGGGGCCGATCCGCATTCACCCAGACTGACCAGCGAACAACCTTGTCCCCCAGCGATATCCGTCACTCAGGCAGTCGTCGGCCCGCCATCTTCTCCAAGCGGTCGATCCGCTCCGCCATGGGCGGGTGGGTGGAGAACAGCCGGCTCATCTTGTCCCCCGCCCGGAACGGGTTCGCGATCATCATGTGCGACTGCGCGGCGATCTTCGGCTCCGGCGGCAGCGGGGCGGCCTCCACGCCGCGCTCCAGCTTGCGCAACGCCGAGGCGAGCGCCAGCGGATCACCGCTGAGTTCCGCGCCGGACTGGTCGGCCTGGTACTCCCTCGAGCGCGAGACCGCCATCTTCACCACCGAGGCCGCGATCGGACCGAGCAACGAGACGAGCAGCAGCGCCAGCGGGTTCGGCCTGCCCTCGCCGCGGCCGCCGAACATCGAGGCGAACATCGCCATGTTGGCCAGGCCCGAGATGACCGCGGCCATCGCACCCGCGACCGAGGAGATCAGGATGTCGCGGTTGTACACGTGCGAGAGCTCGTGGCCGAGCACGGCCCGCAGCTCCCGCTCGTCGAGGATCTGCAGGATGCCGCTGGTGCAGCAGACCGCCGCGTTGCGCGGGTTGCGACCCGTGGCGAAGGCGTTCGGCGCGGCCGTGGGGCTGATGTAGAGCCGGGGCATCGGCTGGTGCGCCGTCGTCGCCAGTTCGCGCACGATCTTGTAGATGACAGGCGCCTCGACCTCGGTGACCGGCTGCGCGTGCATGGCCTTGAGCGCCAGCTTGTCGCTGTTGAAGTACGCGTAGCCGTTCATCCCGACCGCGAGGACGATCGAGAAGATGAGGATGCTCCTGTTGTTGAACAGCGCCCCGATGAACACGATCAGCGCGGACATCCCCACCAGCAACGCGAAGGTCTTCAACCCGTTGGAATACCGGTGCACGTTGGGCCCCTTTTCTCGCCGGACACTCAGTTGAACAACGAAAGAGCCCGGAGGGACGTTCCCCCGCACGCAGCGCGTCGGCGAGCCACGTGGACCCGAGCCGAGACGTTACCGTCAGCCGACCCGCGCGATCGTGTAATCCACCAGCCGTCCCAGCGCGTCGTTCGCCGGCCCCTGCGGCAGCTCCGCGAGCTGCGCGTGCGCCGAGTCGGCGTACTCCGCCAGCTTGGCCTTGGCAGCCGCCATGCCGGGGGAACGCTCCAGCAACGCCAGCGCCTCCGCGACGGCGTCGTCGTCGGTGACCGGGCCGTCGAGCAGCACCCGCAGTCGATCGGCGTCGGGGCCCTCCTCACGCAGCGCGTAGAGCACCGGCAGGGTGTGCACCCCCTCGCGCAGGTCGGTGCCAGGGGTCTTGCCGGACTGCGCGGCGACCGAGGAGATGTCGATGATGTCGTCGGAGATCTGGAAGGCGGTGCCCACCGCGTCGCCGAGCCGCTCGAGGCGGACCACGTCGTCGGCGCTCGCTCCCGAGAAGGTGCCACCGAACCGACCGCAGGCCGCGATCAGCGATCCCGTCTTCTCCCACACCACCTTCAGGTAGTGGTCGACGGGATCCTGCTGCTCCTTGACGCCGATGGTCTCCCGCATCTGCCCGGTGACGAGCTCGGCGAAGGTCTCGGCGATGATCCGCACCGCCTCGGGTCCGAGCGTGGACACCAGCCGGGAGGCGTGCGCGAACAGGTAATCGCCCGCCAGGATGGCGATGGAGTTGCCCCAGCGCGAGTTCGCACTCGGGGCGCCGCGTCGCATCGTCGCCTCGTCCATCACGTCGTCGTGGTAGAGCGTGGCCAGGTGCACCAGCTCGACGACGGTGGCCGCGGTGATGGTCGCCGGGTCCGTCGGATTGGGGCCCAGCTGCGCCGTGAGCAGGGTGAACAGCGGCCGGAACCGCTTGCCACCCGCCTTCGCCAGGTGCAGCGCCGCCTCGGTGAGAAAGTCCTCGCCATCCGAGAGCTCACTCACCAGCAGGCTCTCGACCTCGGCGAGACCCCCACGCACCACCTCGGCCAGCGCCGGATCCCCCAGATCCACGCCGGCAACGACCGTGCCCATCGCTTCGCTCGTGCTCACGATCTCAGTACCCATCCCGTCTCGCGTGATGCCCAGCAACCGATGCCATAACTGTCACGGTAGTGAACCTATCGGGTTCGCGGCCCGTCGGGCTGACCACAGCGGTCCACCCCGGCCTGAGAAGATACTGGGGTGGTGCCATCGCCTGTCGACCCCGATCCCTCCGCCGCCCGTTCCGAGGCGCCCGATGACGTCCCCGCGCAGGCCGAAGTGGTGGTGATCGGCGCAGGTCCCGCCGGTTCCGCGGCGGCGGCATGGGCGGCGCGCGCGGGCCGCGAGGTGCTGCTCGCCGACTCCGCCACCTTCCCGAGGGACAAGACGTGTGGCGACGGACTCACCCCGCGCGCCGTGGCGGAACTCGTCCATCTCGGCCTCGGTGACTGGCTCGCCACCCGCGCCACCAACCGCGGCCTGCGGCTGAACGGGTTCGGGCAGGAGTTGGAGCTGCCGTGGCCAGGCGGCTCACTGCCGAGTACCGGCAGCGCCGTCCCGAGAACCGAACTCGACGACCGGATCCGACAGGTCGCGCTCGACGCCGGTGCCCGGATGGTGCAGGGCGCCAAGGCCGTCGATGCCGACCGGGAGGGAAACCGGGTGCAGTCGGTAACCCTCCAGACGGCCGATGGGCCACGCACGGTCCGATGCGAGCACCTCATCGTCGCCGACGGCGTGCGCTCCACCCTCGGCAAACGTCTCGGCCGCGAGTGGCATCGCGACACCGCGTACGGGGTGGCGGCCCGTGCCTATGTCCGCTCGGCCCGCAGCACCGACCCGTGGATCACCTCGCACCTCGAACTGCGCGACCGCGAGGGGACCCTGCAGGCCGGCTACGGCTGGGTGTTCCCGCTCGGCACCGGCGAGGTCAACCTCGGCGTCGGCACCCTGGCCACCGCGAAGCGGCCCGCGCCCGGCGCACTCCGGCCGCTGATCGAGCTGTACGCGGAGCAGCGCCGCGACGAGTGGCGGCTCGACGGCCCTGTGCGCGCGGTGGCATCGGCTCTGCTCCCGATGGGCGGGGCGGTGTCCGGGGTGGCGGGGACCAACTGGGCGATCATCGGCGACGCCGCGGCCTGTGTGAACCCGCTCAACGGCGAGGGCATCGACTACGGCCTGGAGACCGGCTCGATGGTGGCCGAGGTGCTCGGGGCCCCGGACCTCACCGAGCTGTGGCCGACCCTGCTGCGGGAGCGGTACGGGCAAGCCTTCTCGATCGCCCGTCGGCTCGCAGGCCTGCTCACGGTCCCGCGGGTGCTGCCTGCCTCCGGGCCGCTGGCGATGCGTTCGCGTGCGCTGATGACGATCGCGGTCCGGGTGATGGGCAATCTCGTGACCGACGCAGATCGCGACCTGACCGCGCGGGCGTGGCGGGCGTCGGGGTCTTCCTCGCTGCGACTCGACTCCCGGCCGCCGTTCAGCTGATCGCGACCCGATCTGCGACAGCCTGCCGAACGGCGAAGACGGGGAACCGCTCCCCCGGTTCCGCCAGCCGGAACTCCACCCGCACCGACCGATCAGGATGCGCCGGCAGCTCCCCCTCGATCCAGGTGTAGATCCAGGGCCCCTCGTCGAGCTCGACGATCGCGAGGGTGCACGGCACCAGCGCCAGCGGGAGGGCGGCGGACGAACAGTCCACCACCGTCCACGACACCACGGTCCCCGTGCCTGCGGCCCGCACCCGCTCGAGCTCGTCCCGTCCACACGAGGTGCACTTCGTCTCCTCGGGGGCCAGCAGCGTCGCGCACGCCTCGCATCGCAGGATCATCAGCGCCCGCCGCCGGACACGGACACTTCTCGCACCTGTGGATGTGCACTGCACCTGTCGCTCGAACATCGGGGACCTCGGCTTCCTGAGCTGATGACGACTCAAGTGTCCCTTTTGCCCGGCTCCCCGGCGACGGTGGAACCACCCGGGTGGGTACCTGTTTTCTCCGCCGACCGACCCCCGACGCGGGCGTCAGAGCGATTGGGTGCCGACCTGCGCCTGCTCGACGACCCACGCCGCGATCTGCGCCCGGGAGGTGAAGCCCATCTTGGCGAGAACGTGCTCGACGTGGCCCTCGACGGTCCGCGGGGCGATCACCAGTTGCTCGGCGATCGCCCTGTTCGTCAGGCCCTGCGCGACCAGGTCGGCGACCTGCCGCTCACGTCGGGTCAGGGCCGAGGCGACGCCCGAGGTCGGCGCCCCCTGGAGTTGCTCGTCCAGCGCGTACGCGATGCCGTCATCGAAGCTCAGGTTGGCGCCCTGCTCGAAAGCCGACTCGTAGGCGCGCTTGGCGAGCGCGCTGCGGACCTGCAGCTCCGACTCCTCGCGGTACGCAAGCAGGGGTGGTATCACGACCCCTGCGCTGCCGACGACCCGCCACAGCGAGTTGGCGATGCCGAACAGCACGGCCGCGCGCCTGGCGAGCCGATCGCCCGCGGCGACCCAGGCCAGCGCCTCGACACAGATGGCGGATCCGAGCGGATCGTCCACGACGCGGCTGAGCCGAAGGCCCTGCTCGAGCAGCCCGGCCGCCCGCCGGGGATCGCTCTGCCACAACGCGAGCCCGAGGGTCGACAGCGAGTAGGCCCGGTACACGGACTCGCCGCGGGATTGGGTGATCTCGAGAGCCGCCTCCTGGCAGGCGATCGAGCGCTGCGTGTCCCCGAGCAGCCCGCAGGCCAGCGCGAGGCCGAGCAGCGTCGCGAGCCGTAGCACCAGCTCCCTGCCCGTGTGGAAGGCGTCGGTGATCTCCTCGAGGGAGGAAACGGCCAGCCGCATGTCTCCGCTGCACACCGCGAGCTGCCCGACGGCGAGGGTCACGAGCGCGTGGGCCTGAGCGTCGTCGAGGACCTCGGCGGCCTCACGCGCCCGCTCGACCAGCGCCGCGCCCGCCTCGATGTCGCCCTGGTTGCCTGCCAGCACGCTGTTCGCGTACAGCCCCCACAGCCACTCCACGGTCGGCTGCCCGTCCTGGCGGTCGAGGAACTGATCGAGCCAGTGCCTGCCCTCCCCGAGCAGGCCCCTGGACAACCAGAACGGGGCGAGGGCATCGGCGATACGCAGGCCTGCCGCCTCCTCTCCCGGCTCGGTCAGGCAGAACTCCATCGCCTCGCGCAGGTTCGGCTGCTCCCGCCCCAGCCGTGCCATCCACTCCATCTGCCGCGGACCGATCCACTCGGCCTCCACGCGGATCACGAGCTGCTGGTACCAGTCCCGGTGCCGCCGCCGCATCGAAGCGTGTTCACCGGATTCCGCCAACTTCTCACGGCCGTACTCGCGGAGGGTCTCGAGGAGCCGGTAGCGCACCACGGCACCCGCTTCCTCCCGGATCAGGATCGACCTGTCGACCAGCGCCGCCACCACATCCAGCAGGTCGTCCGGGCTCAGGTCCCCGGCACAGATGCCCTCCGCCGCATCGAGCTCGAAACCACCGGTGAACACCGACATCCGCCGCCACAGCATCCGCTCCGGCTCGGTGCACAGCTCATGGCTCCAGTCGATGCACAGGCGCAGCGTCTGTTGCCGCGTCGGCGCGCCGCGACTACCCCCGGTCAGCAGGCTGTAGCGATCGTTCAACCGGTCCAGGATCTGTTCCGCGGACATCGCCCTCATGCGCCCCGCGGCCAACTCGATGGGCAGCGGCAGCCCGTCCAACCGCTGACAGATCCGGGCCACCGCGACCTGGTTGTCCTCGGTGAGCCCGAACTCCGGGACCGCGGCGGACGCCCGTTCGGCGAAGAGCGCCACGGCGTCGCCCCCAGCCGAACCGCGCCCGGACGAGCGCAGATCCGGATCCGGGACCGACAGCGGCGGCACCCGCAGAAAGGCCTCAGCTCCGATGCCGAACGGCTCGCGGCTGGTCGCGAGGATCCTGAGGTCCGGGCAGCGCCGCAGCAACGCTTCGGCGAGCGCCGCGGCCGCGTCGAGCACGTGTTCGCAGTTGTCCAGCACCAGCAGCAGCCGTCGATCGGCGAGGTACTTTGCCAGCGAGTCCTGCGTGCGATTCGTCGACTGCTCCCGCAGCCCCAGCGTCGCGGCCACCAGGTCGGGCAGCAGCGCCTCCTCCCGCAGCTCGCCGAGCTCGACCAGCCACACCCCGTCCTCGAACGACCGCCGCGAGTCCTCGGCCACCCGGAGCGCGAGCCGGGTCTTGCCGACCCCGCCGATCCCGGTCAATGTCACCAGGCGCGAGACAGACAGCAGCCGCCTCGTCTCGGTCACCTCGCGGCGACGGCCGACGAAACTGGTCAGCTCGAGCGGCAAGTTCCCGACCTTGCCCCGGACAGCGCTAGCCATCGAACCGTCACTCTCAACACGCCGGTCCCCTGCCCAATCGACGCTACCCCCGGAGCGGGGTGGCGGGGGGCCGTGTCAGGCGACTCGAACGGCAGGCGCGTGTTGGCAGCCGTGGAACACCGGGTACCGCTCGTCGGACTCCAGGTGGTCGAACTCCACCCGGACCGGGCGGCCGGGGCGAACCGCGATCTCACCCTCGATCCAGCTGCAGATCCAGGGCCCGTCGTCGAGCGCGACGACGGCCAGCATGGACGGCAGGGCGTCGTCGTCCGCACCCGCCCGCGCACGGTCGGCCAGCTTCCAGGTCACCATCGACCCGAGCCCGGTCGACGGCACCCGCGACAGGTGGTCGCTCCCGCACGAGGAGCAGGTCACCGCGACCGGCGCGAGGAGCAGCCCACAGCACTCGCAGCGCCGGATCATCAGCGTGCGCGCGGACAAGCCGGCCCACAGGTGGGTCCCGCCCGCGACCGTCACAATGTCACCGCCGCGGGTGTGTGCGGCTGCGTCTGCTCCGCGCCGAACACGGTCCCCATCGCGGTGCCGAATCCGTGCGGGTCGTCGATCAGCCAGCCGTGGTTGCCCGCGACGGTGACGACCGTGGGATTGCGGAGCGCGATGCGAAGGGATTCGAAGCTGGCGCGCGGGATGAACGTGTCGTCGCCGCCCCAGAGCAGCGTCACCGGAAGGCCGCGCTCCGCCAACTCGTCGAGTTCGCCGCGCAGATCCGCGTTTCGGGCCAGGTGCGAGAGGCGCCACATCGCGAGCGGATTGCGCAGTACGTTGCCCACCGCGTCCGCGGTGATCGCCAGCAGGCCCGCGACGGACGGCCGAATGGCTAGGGCGTCGCCGGTGGCCGCCGCGCCCCAGTCCCACAGGGGCCGCTCGCCGATCGGGCGCACGTCGCCGCCCCCGGGGGACCATGCGGCCCCGCCCACGGAGTTGACCAGCACCAACCGCGCCACCCTTGGTCCGAGGTCGTGTGCGGACTGGATCGCGACCCCACCTCCGAACGAGTGGCCGACGAGCGTCACCGGTCCCGCGATACCGATCGAGTCGAGGAACTCGCCGAGCCAGCGCGCGTACCCGGCCAGGTTTCGCTCCTGCGGGGGAAGTTCCGCGGTGCCGCCGAATCCGGGAAGCGAGGGCGCGAACACCCGCACTCCCTGGGCTGCCATCCGAAGCAGTGCGCGGTCGTAGGCGCGGGGGGTCAGCGCGTATCCGTGCAGGAACACGACCGGAGCGCCTGCACCCGCAACCGCATACGACGCCGCCCGACCCTCGACGAGGGTGTTCTTCCAGCTGGTGTTCCTCGCCTGGCTGACAACGTAGGGGTGGCTTGTCGGGTGCTGCAACATCGAGGGCCTCGGCTTCGCGGTCGCGGATATGACCCAGCACACATTGCCGCTTGCGCCCGGTGACCGTCAGGGCGGAACTACCCGGATGTATACCTGTTTCTGATCAGGCCCCCCGTTGCGCGTCCGGCTCCTGCTCCCGCGTCCGCTCGAGATACCAGGCGGCGATCTGGGTGCGCGAGGTGAACGCGAGCTTGGCCAGCACCCGCTCGACGTGTCCCTGGGCCGTCCGCGGGGAGATGACCAATTTCTCGGCGATCGCCCTGTTCGTGAGGCCCTGTGCGACCAGCTCGGCGACCTGCATCTCACGCCGGGTCAGGCTCACGGCCTCCTCTACCGCAGGCGGCCCGGCCGGGCGGCGTTCACCGAGCGCGTAGCCGATCGCCTCGCGGAAATCCATTCCCCTGCCGCGGCGCCGTGCCTCCTCGAAGGCTCGATCGCCGAGTGCCGCTCGTGCCCGCTGCTTGCACTCCGCGTGGTGGCTGAGCAGGTTGGGCAGTGTGACGGTGATGCCCCCTTCCGCTTTCGCCAGCGCGTTTGCGGCCCCCAACAGCACGGCGGCCCGGTCCGGCGCGTCCTCGACTGCCGCGATCCACCCCATCGTCTCGAGGCACCACGTGGCGATGATCGGGTCGTTGACCCGTCGGATCAGGCGCAGGGCCTGCGCCAACTGTGCGGACGCCCGGGTCACGTCGCCCTTGTGCAGGGTCGCAAGGCCGAGCCCCCACAGTGCGTACGCGCGATAGTAGGACTCGCCACGCGACGCGGTGATGGCGAACACCTGCTCGTAGCAGGCGACCGACCGGTCCTCGTCGCCGAGGAGTCCGCTGGCAACCGCCAACCCGAGCAGGCACCCGATCGCCCGTTGGAGTTCGCCGGTCGGCCGACTCGTCTGCAGTGCGTCTTCGAACGAGCTCCGCGCGCCCTTGAGCTGGCCGCTGAACAGTGACCGGAAACCGGTCGCGTACCCGGCGGCGGCCCGCAGCATCGGATCGCCCCGCTCCTCGGCGAGCGCACCGCATTCCTCCACGAGGGCGGTGGCGGTGGCGAATTCTTGCTGCATGCCGGTCATGACGCTGGCCCCGAACAGCGCGAGCACCCGGTCGGCCGTGCGTCGATCGCCCGACCGCGCCAGCGCGCGATCCAGCCAGCGCCTGCCCTCGCTGATCAGCCCGCGGCAGATCCAGTACAGGTACAGGGAATTGACCATCCGGAGGCAGGCGTCGGCCTCGGCGTCGCCGGGCGCGGTGAGGCTGAAATGCAGCGCCTCCCGCAGGTTCGACGTCTCCCGCTCCAGGCGGCCGATCCACGACACCTGGTTGGGCCCGATCCACTCGGTCTCGGCCGTGTGGGCCAACCGCGCGTACCAGTCCCGGTGCCCGCGATGCAGCCCGTCGCGGTCACCCGATTCCCGCAACTTCTCGTTCCCGTAGGCGCGGAGGGTCTCGAGCAGCCGGTACCGCACCGCGGGACCCTGCTCCTCGCGGATCAAGATCGACTTGTCGACCAAGGACGCCAGGACGGCGCGCAGGTCGTCCGAGGACAGCTCCCCCGCACAGATCCCCTCGGCGGCGTCGAACTCGAATCCACCCGAGAACACCGACAGCCGGGCCCACAGCTCCTGTTCCCGGACCGAGCACAGCTCGTGGCTCCATTCGATGCTGGACCACAATGTCTGCTGACGGGTCGGAGCGCCGCGGCTGCCAAGGGTCAGCAACCGGAATCTATCGGTCAACCGCTGCAGAACCTGTTCGGCCGTCATCGCGCGCAGCCGCACCGCCGCCAACTCGATCGGCAGCGGCAGGCCGTCCAGCCGGTGGCAGATCCCGGCGACCGCACGCCTGTTGTCCTCGGTGAGGGTGAACTCGGGTACCGCGGCGGCGGCCCGCTCGGTGAACAGCGCCACCGCGTCGTATCGGGGAAGGCCCTGCAACGAGGGCGCCTCGTCGCTGCTCGGGGCCGTCAGCGGCGGCACCCGCAACACCGCCTCGCCGCTGATGCCGAGGGCCTCCCGGCTCGCGGCGAGAATGCGCATCTCGGGGCAGGCCGTCAGCAACGACTCCGCCAGGCCCGCGACCGCCTCGACGAGGTGCTCACAGTTGTCGAGCACCAGCAGCAGGCGGCGGGTGGCGAGGTGGTCCGCCAACACCTCCTCGGGAAGGTGGGCGAGCTGGTCCCGAAGTCCGAGCGCGGCGGCCACCGTGGCAGGCACCAGCGTCGGGTCGTACACCTCACCCAGTTCGACGAGCCATACCCCGTCGTCGAAAGCACGCCGGGAATCCTCGGCCACTCGCAGTGCCAGCCGGGTCTTACCGACCCCGCCGATCCCGGTGAGCGTCACCAGACGGGACTCGGACAGCAGCCGTCGCGCCTCGGTCACCTCATGGCGACGGCCGACAAAACTGGTCAGCTCGAGGGGCAGGTTCCCGACCTTGCCTTGCACGGTGGGCGGCATCGAAGCGTCACTCTCATCACACGGTCCCCTGCGCTTTCCACGTTACCCGCCGCGATCGTGCCGACGGGCGGGTTGCCGTGGGCTGGACTACCGTTCGGCGCGGTGCAGCGCCACGACGCCGCCGGTGAGGTTGCGCCACTGCACGTTCTTCCAGCCGGCCGCCTCGATCTTGAGGGCCAACTCCTCCTGCGTGGGCCAGGCCCGGATCGACTCCGCGAGGTACACGTAGGCATCGGGGTTGCTGCTCACCGCGCGCGCCACCACCGGCAGCGTCTTCATCAGGTACTCCATGTAGACCGTGCGGAACGGGCCGAACGTCGGGGTGGAGAACTCGCTGACCACCAGCCGTCCGCCGGGCTTCGTCACCCGGGCGATCTCCCGCAGTCCTGCCTCGAAGTCGGAGACGTTGCGCAGGCCGAACGAGATGGTCGCGGCGTCGAACACCGCATCCGCGAACGGCAGTGCCATCGCGTCGCCCGCCACCATCGGCACCCGACGGTCGGCGCCTGCCTTCAGCATGCCCTTGGAGAAGTCCGCGGCCACCACCCAGGCACCGGAACGCCCGAGCTCGACCGTGGACACACCGGTGCCCGCCGCAAGGTCGAGCACCCGCTCCCCCGGCTTCAGGTCGAGCGCCGCCCGGGTCGCCTTGCGCCAGGTGCGGTCCTGCCCGAAGGAGATGATCGTGTTGGTGAGGTCGTACCGCTTCGCGACGCCGTCGAACATGGACGCGACCTCGTGCGGTGCCTTCTCCAGTGAGGCCCGAGACCCGTGTGTTGTTGCCACACCGTTGACGTTACAGGCGCGCACCGGGCGCCCCGCGCCCAGTTCGCGCGCGGGTGGCTCAGGCCGAGCGCTGCGCCGGGACACCG
This sequence comes from Rhodococcus sp. OK611, assembly GCF_003050885.1. Taxonomy (NCBI): domain Bacteria; kingdom Bacillati; phylum Actinomycetota; class Actinomycetes; order Mycobacteriales; family Nocardiaceae; genus Rhodococcus; species Rhodococcus sp. OK611. The sequence continues at coordinate 17,754 of NZ_QAOZ01000005.1, read as the reverse complement.
CGCGAGCCCGTCACGTCCTCGTAGTGGCCCAGCAGTTCGCCGCACACCGAGGACCACGTGCGGTGCAGCACCGACCTCCTGGCGGACGCTCCGAACCGGGCGCGCGTTGCCCGGTCCCGCAGCGCGATCACGGCGCTGGGCAGCAGCTCCTCGAAGCGCTCGACCGGCAGCAGGTAACCGTTGCTGCAGTGCGCGACGAGATCGCGTGGTCCGCCTGCGTCCGGACCGATCACCGGGACACCGCTGGCCAGGGCCTCCTGCACCGCCTGGCAGAAGGTCTCGTGCTCGCCCGGGTGCACGAACAGGTCGAGGCTCGCGTAGGCGTTGGCCAGCTCGTCTCCCCCGAGTTGCCCGGTGAACACCGCCGACGGCATCAGCCGCTCCAACCGCGCCCGTTCGGGGCCGTCGCCGACGATCACCAACTGCAGGCCGGGGTCGGCGGCCAGCACGGCCAGCCGCTCGACGTGCTTCTCCGGGGCCAGCCGTCCGACGAACCCGATCACCAGCCGATCGGCGTCGCACCAGCTCGCCCGCAGCTCCGCGCTGCGCCGGGAAGGCGCGAACCGCGTGGTGTCCACCCCACGACCCCAGCGGAACACCCGTGGCACACCTCGCGATTCGAGCGCCTCGACGGCGGCCGTGGACGGGGCGAGGGTGCGGGCGGCCCCGCGGTGCAGGCGGCGGGTCCACCGCCACGCCGCCCTGCTGGTCAGTCCGAGGCCGTAGCTCTGCGCGAAGCCGGCCACGTCGGTCTGGTAGACCGCGACGGCGGGCACGTCGAGCCGGTTGGCGGCGGCCAACCCTCCCGCGCCGAGCAGGAAGGGCGACGCCAGGTGCACGACGTCCGGGTCGAAGGACCGCAGCGCCGAGGTGATCCCCGGCTGCGGGATGCCGACGGGGAGGGAGCTGACCCGCGGGATCATCACGGCAGGCACGCGGTGCACCGGGAACCCGTCGTGTGAGGTCGGGGCGGCCGGGCGGCCGGCGACACTGTCGGGGGCCACGAGCAGCGCCTCGTGTCCGTGGCGCCTGAGGTGCTCGAGCACCCGGATCACCGAGTGGGTGACCCCGTTCATGTTCGGCAGGAACGACTCCGCGACGATGGCTACTCGCACCCGCCCAGTGTCCGCGCCGCGCGGGCCGGGACGGGAAGGCCGAGGTGTCCGGGCGGCGAAGTTCCGGCGAAACCTGGGCTACCGGGTCAGTCGGGCGGGGCTGCCGTCACATCAGGCGGCTCGGCCGCCGTCACATCAGGCGGCTCGGCCGCCGTCACATCAGGCGGCTCGGCCGCCGTGCGCCGCCGGACCAGCCACAGCGCGGGCAGGGTGATCAGCCACGTCACCGCGATCACCGAACCGGCGGGGACCAGCGCCACCCGGACATCGCGACCGGACACCCGGACCAGGTCCGGATCGGACCTCGCGTACTCGACGTCGATCCGCTGGCCGACCATCAGCTCGGTCGGGTACAACACGCCGAGCCGCGGGTTCTTGGTGACCCCGTCCGGGGTGACGAAGCTGATCGCCGAGCGCAGCCGGCCGGCGGAGAGCACCTCCGCGGTGGCCACGCCCTTGTCGGACTCGATCGTGAGGTCGTTGCGCCAGGCCGCGACCACCAGCAGCACCGCAAGCACCGAGATCCCGATCGCCGCGACCAGGATCCCCTTCCTGACCCGGCCCGCCACCGTCGGCGTCACAGCTGCGCCCGCACCGCGGCGTGCAGTTCGCGCAGCCCGGAACGTTCGGTCGCGACCTCGAGGACCCTGATCCCCGCGGTGTTCGGCTCGGTCAGCGCCGCCGCCAACTGCTCGGGGTTCACCGCGTGGTGCTCAACCCGGTAGGCGGCGCAGAGCGCGGACAGGTCCATCCCGTGCGGGGTGCCGAACACCCGCTCGAAGACACCCGCGTACTGCGGGTCGCCCTGCTCGAGGAGCTCGAAGATGCCGCCGCCGTCGTCATTGGCCACCACGATCGTGAGGTCGCGCGGCCGCGGCTCCCCGGTGCCGATCAGCAGGCCGGAGGCGTCGTGCAGGAAGGTCAGATCGCCCATCAGCGCGAGGGTGCGGGTGTTCTCCCCCTGCGCGGCCATCGCCGCACCCACCGCCGTCGACACGGTGCCGTCGATACCCGCGACGCCACGGTTCGACAACACCCGGACGCCCGGCCGCGGATAGCTGACCAGGGCAGCGTCCCGCACCGGGTTGGACGCACCGAGCAGCAGCTGGTCGCCCTCGCACAGCGCGTCCATCACCACCTTGGCCACGTGCAGACCGGTCGGCTTCGGATGCGCCGAGAGCTGTTGCCGCACAGCCTTGTCCGCATGCTCGGTGAGGTGCCGGCAACGCTCGAGCCAGGCCGCGTCGGGGGCGCCGGACACGACGGCGCGGGTGCCGGTGGCCAGCACGTTGCCGGACACGTCGGGCCAGCGCGGGCCGGTGGTGAGCGCGAACACCGACACCCGGGGGTCGGCGAGCAGCTTGGCCACCGGACGGTGCAGCGTCGGCCTGCCGGTGATCACCGCCTGCCGGGGCTTGAGCTGGGGCAGCGCAAGCGGGTGCAGCGGGATGCCGTGCATCGGCGCGGTCGGCTCGGCGACCGTCGGCAGACCGGCGAGCTCCGGCCGATGACCCGAACCGTGGCCGGAGATCACCACGGTGTCCGGCGTCAGGTCCAGCTCGAGCGGCACGTCGAGGGTCGCGTGCGTTGTGGTCGTCCACGGGGCGCCGTCGGGCCTGCCCTCCGGCACGGGGCCCTGGACGTGCGCGCCGGGCACCAGCGGTTCCCGCAGCGGCACGTCGAAATGCACAGGTCCCGCGTTGCCGGACCGTGCACCCCTGGCAGCGGCGAGGACCCGGCAGACCGCCGACCGCCACTGACTGTTCTGGTCGACGCCCTCCTCGGCGAGGCCGAGGCTGATGGTGGCCCGCACCTGGCTACCGAACAGGCCCAGCTGCTCGATGGTCTGGTTGGCGCCCGTCCCGAGGAGTTCGTAGGGGCGGTTCGCGCTGAGCACCACGAGCGGGACCCGGGCGTAGTTCGCCTCCAGCACCGCGGGGCCGAGATTCGCCACGGCGGTGCCGGAGGTCATCACGATCGGCACCGGATGTCCGCTGCCGATGGCAAGGCCGACCGCGAGGAATCCGGCGGTGCGCTCGTCGATCCGCATGTGCAGCCGCAGCCGTCCGGCCGTGTCCGCGGCCTGCAGCGCGAAGGCCAACGGCGCGTTGCGCGAACCCGGGCAGAGCACCACGTCGCGCACCCCGCCGCGGATCAATTCGTCGACGACGGCGGTGGCCTGGGCTGTGGACGGATTCACGGTTCCAGGGTGTCAGACGGCCGCCCGCCGACGGGCGGCGGTCCGGGCACACCGTCAGTTAGGATTGCCTGAGCTAACCACCCCGCGAGGAACGAGACCATGGCCAAGCGCAGCAAGTTCGTCAAACCCGAGGACCGGCACATCACCAGGGCCCGGGTGCTCGGCAGCAAACAGGTGAGCCCCAACTTCATCCGCGTCACCATCGGCGGCGAGGAGCTGCGCAGCTTCACCCCCATGGGGTTCGATCAGTGGTTCCGCATGTTCATCCCGCAGGATGGCCAGACCACGCTGCGGGTGCCGAGCGCGACCAACAACCTGTGGTACGCCCAGTACCTGGCGATGTCGAAGAGCACCCGGCCGGTGGTCAGGAACTACACGGTCCGCGGATTCCGCGGCGCGGACGAGGCGGTGTTCGGTGAGAACATCCCCGAACTGGACATCGATTTCGTCTCGCACGGCGACACCGGACCGGCGTCGGCGTGGGCCGGGTCGGCGACGCCGGGGGACGAGGTCGCGCTGCTCGACGAGGGCCTGATCTACAACCCGACCCCGGAAGCGCAGTGGCAGCTGTTGGTAGGCGACGAGAGCGCGCTGCCCGCCATCATGGGCGTCCTGGGCTCGGCGCCTGCCGATCTGCGCGCCGAGGTCTTCGTGGAGATCCCGCACGCCGAGGACGCCCAGCAGGTGACGACGCCCGAGGACGTGAACCTGCACTGGCTCGTCCGCTCCGACCCGCACGATCGGCCCGGGGTCCTCGCCCTGGAGACGGTGCGGGAGGCGGAGCTGCCCACGGGGCCGTCCTACACGTTCGTCGCGGGCGAGAGCGATCTGTCGACGGGCCTGCGACGGCATCTGGTCAACGACCGCAAGGTGCCCAAGTCCGATATCGCCTTCACCGGCTACTGGCGCCACGGGAAGTCCGCACCCTAGGCGGCTGCGCCGCCTGTGAGTCTTTCTGGCCCCGTGAAGGACCAGAAAGACTCACAGGGGTGGCTACGGACGCCCGGTCAGGTACATCCCGCTGTGGTCCTGCCCCGCCGTGTTGCGGCAGGTGAAGTTGCCACTCGGCTTGGCGTACAGCAGGTCGATGCAGCGGCCGAGCGCGAGCTGGCCGAAGTAGTTCGGGTGCATCGACTCCTGACGGTTGCCCTGCGTGGTCCATCCCATGTCCAGCCAGCGCATCCACTCGCTGGTCGCCCCTGACGGCGCCGACGAGGCGCTCACCTGCTTGGCCGCCTTGGCGCAGACCTCATGCCCGTCGAAGGCATCGCCGAGGTCGAGGAACTGCACACCCTTCGCGGCAGCGACACCGGCGAGGCGGTTGGAAATCTGCGGCACCAAGGAATCTCGGGCCCAGTTGGCGTCGCCGTCCCAGAGCGGGCAGCCGCCGGTGTTCGCCCGCGCCCAGCCGCTTTCCGAGTACCGGTTATCCGCCGCGCGGGGGGTCGGCGAGGGCGCCGACTGCAGCACCACGCGATAGTCGGCGGCCGCGTAACCGGCACCGGACATCACGGCACGGATCTCGTCGATGGACTTGGCGACACCGTCCATCGCGGCATTCATCTTGCCGTCCACCGCCGCCTGCTGGTCGTCGTTGCAGTAGGAGTACCAGACCAGGTAGTCCTGAACGCAGGTCGAGATGACGTCGGCGAATCCGAGGTCGTTCCCGCCGATCGAGAGGGTGATCAGCTTGACCTTGTTGGCCGCGGCGACCGCGGCCAACTGATCGGCCTGCGGCGCCTCACCCTTGAAGGCCTGGCCGCCGTTGGCGGCCCGGAAGATGTTGGCGGTGACGGCGCCCGAGCAGGCCAGGTTGATCCTGGTCTGCGCGACGGACGCGGCACTGTTCACCTCGGCCGAATCGGAGCGGTCGCAGCCGTTGGCGTAGGTGCTGCCGTACACACGGGTGGGGTCGTAACCGCTGCCCGTCCAGGCCCGGTCGGTGCCGTCGCGGCTGCCGGAGGTGGTGAGGCTGTTGCCCTTCCACCGTCCCGCCTCGCCGGACATGTAGCTGTCGCCCATCGACACGCTCGCCGTCGGCCCGGCGGGAGCAGCAACCGCGGGTGTGGCGAGCACCGACAGACCGGCGGCGGCCAGGGGTACCGCCAGCAGGGCGGCGAGCAGACTCCTGGCGCTGCGGCCGGCGGCAGATTTGTTGCATGTTTCGACCAACACGGGCTCCTGGGGATGGGCACACCTGTCCTACGAGGACAGGCACGCATTCGTACGTGGGGAGGTCGCCGGCCGGTGACGCGAGGGAGTCTGGCACGGGCCAGCTTGCTACCGCCGGGTAATCGCAATTTTTGCGTTAAACACTTCGGCGACGACCCGACGGCGCCGAGCCCACATACGACAGGTGGGCCGGATCCCCCAGGGATCCGGCCCACCGTCTACCACTGTGGCGTGGTGACTAGCTTGCGTGCTTCTCCACGAGCGCACCGAGACGCGGGAGCGCCTCGATGACGTTCTTCTTCGCCGACGGGCGCATCGTCGAGTAGACCTTCTTGATGGCGGACTTGCTGGTGCCCTCGATCTTCTCGTCGGTCACGCCGAGGAGCGCGTCCGCAACCTGCTCGCTTCGCGCGCTGAGGAAGTCGCCGAAGCCGGCGCCACCGGCCGCGCCGAAGTCCTGCCAGAACGGCTCGAGGCGGGAGATGAATCCGGGCAGCAGTCCCTCGACGGCCTCCGGCACGATCGACGGTCCGACCTTCTTCACGGCTCCGTAGCCGCCCTTGACCGCGAGGCCCGAGGCGCCCGTCTTCTCCGAAACCTCGGCGTCGATCAGCTCCTGCACGTCCGCGACCACGGCGGGCAGCCGGGACGGGTCGAGAAGGGTGTCATTCAGTGCTGCAACCACTTTCAATGCCTCCGATGTTGACTTGGGTGTCGCGCCAGACCTTATACGACGCGGAGCCCAACCGGCTTACTCAGCATCCGCCGAGAGCAGCTCGTGACACCGCTCGAGCCTCGCGAGCCACCACCGTGTGCGCTCCGGTGAGGCTGACAGCCCGGCCACCCGCTCCGGGTCCGGCACGACCGCAGAGGCAGGCAGCGCCCCGTCCACCATCGCGCGTGGCGCCGCGACATCGGCCTCGAACAGTCCGCCGGTGCCGAGCCCGCAGGCGTACTCCAGCTCGGGCAGCGCGGCCGCCGCCGCCAGCCCCGCACCCATCCCCACCGCGGAGTCCAGCGCGCTCGAGACCACCACCGGCACACCGTGCTCCGCCAATTCGGCGGCGAGACTCAGCAGTGCCCGCATGCCGCCGAGGGGCGCGACCTTGACCACCGCCACGTCGGCACCGCCCGCGCGCACGACCCTCATCGGATCCTCCGCCCGGCGGATGCTCTCGTCCGCGGCGATCCGCACCCGCGCGCGACCGGACGCCGCCGCGTGATCGGCCAGGCGCCTACGCAATTCGACCAGTTCGGGGACGGAGGCGCACGGCTGCTCCGCGTACTGGAGCGGTCCATCCGAGGACAGCGCCAGCAATGCCTCCTCCGCCTCGTCGAGACCCCACCCACCGTTCGCGTCGACCCGCACGTGCTCGATCTGCGCACGGACCGCCTCGACCCGCGCGAGGTCCTCGGCGAGCGACCGCCCCCGCTCGGCGACCTTCACCTTCGCCGTCCCCGCGCCGGGGAACCGGGACAGGATCTCGGGCACCCGCGCCGCCTCCACCGCGGGCACGGTCGCGTTGACGGGCACCATCGCGCGCAGCGGCGCGGGCGGGCCCAGCCAGGCGGCCTCGATCGCGGAGCGGAGCCAGGAGGCGGCCTCGGCGTCGGCGTATTCGGGGAATGGGGCGAACTCGCCGAAGCCTGCGGGCCCGCGCAACAACAGCACCTCGCGAGTGGTGATGCCGCGGAAGCGGACTCGCATCGGAAGGCTCACCACGACGGCGCCCTCGCGAAGCTCGGACAGTGGCGGCAGCGGCACCGGTTCGCCGCTCATGACGCGGCGTCCACGAACGCCTCGCCCCGCAGCAGCGGGACCACGGCGCTGGTGTCGAGCTCGGCGGCGATGTCGACGTCCTCGCCGAATCCCTTGTCGACGAGCTCCCGGCCGCTCGCGCAGTCACGCAGCCTGTCCCTCAGGTCGCCCTCGGCCGCGGCGAAAGCCTCGGCGGCCGCGCGGGCCTCCGGAGACGCCGCCCCCGCACCCAACGCCCCGAGCGCACGGAGCACCGCGCCCGCACCCCACAGATCCTCCAGGCCAGGGCGGATGTCCCCATCCGGCCAGCGCTCCCCCGCCGCGATCACCGCCACCCGCGGCGGCCGGGCCGCTCCGCCCCGAGCCGAGAGCCAGTGCGCCACGGCGGTGGCGTTGCGCAGCGAGGCCCCCACCACCTCGACCCCGGCCTCGGCCAGCCCGAAGGACAGCGCGGATCCGTTCGGGGACGGCAGCACCAGCCTGTGCCCGCGCGTATCCGGCAGCCGACCAGGGCCGAAGGCGGCCCGGACCGAACCGGGCGAGAGGCTCACGTCGCCCGGCACCGCCCGTGATCGGCCGACCGCAACGGTCGCACCGCGTTCGGCGGCGTAGCCGGCGGCGGACGCGGGGTCCCATCGATAGGGGTACACGCCCACGCCGCCGTCCAGCGCGACGGTCAACGTGGTGGTGAACGACAGCACGTCGACGACGACCGCGACGTCGCAGTCCTCGATCAGGGCAGCGGCGCCCGCCGGTCCCCAGTCGAACCGGATTCGGTACGCACCCTGACGGTGAGCGGGAAGCATGCCGTCATCCTCGCACCTGACCTCATGGCCGGCCCGGCAGCAACACCACCATCGGCGCCTCGCGGTCGGGCGGGGCCTATCCTTGGCGATCGTGACCTTCAATCCGCAGCTGTGGCGTCCGGTTCCCGGGTTCGAGAACCTCACCGATATCACCTATCACCGGCACATCACGCAGGGCACCGTCCGCGTCGCCTTCAACCGTCCGGAGGTGCGCAATGCGTTCCGGCCGCACACGGTCGACGAGCTGTACGCCGCCCTCGACCATGCCCGGATGACCTCCGATGTGGGCGCGGTGCTGCTGACCGGCAACGGTCCCAGCCCCAAGGACGGCGGCTGGGCGTTCTGCTCGGGAGGCGACCAGCGCATCCGCGGACGCAGCGGTTACCAGTACGCCGCGGGCGAGACCGCCGACACCGTGGACAAGGCGCGCGCGGGCCGGCTGCACATCCTGGAGGTGCAGCGCCTGATCCGTTTCATGCCGAAGGTGGTGATCTGCCTCGTCAACGGCTGGGCCGCGGGCGGCGGGCACTCGCTGCACGTGGTCTGCGACCTGACACTGGCCAGCCGCGAACACGCACGGTTCAAGCAGACCGATGCGGACGTCGGCAGCTTCGACGGCGGATACGGCAGCGCCTATCTCGCGAAGATGGTGGGGCAGAAGTTCGCCCGCGAGATCTTCTTCCTCGGTGATGCGTACACCGCCGAGCAGATGCATCAGATGGGCGCGGTCAACAAGGTCGTCGACCACGCCGAGCTCGAGGACGTCGCGCTGGAGTGGGCCGAGAAGATCAACGGCAAGTCCCCGCAGGCGCAGCGGATGCTCAAGTACGCGTTCAACCTGGCCGACGACGGCCTGGTCGGCCAGCAGCTGTTCGCCGGCGAGGCCACCCGGATGGCCTACATGACCGACGAGGCCGTCGAGGGCCGGGATGCGTTCCTGGAGAAGCGCGATCCCGACTGGTCGCCGTACCCCTGGTACTTCTAGGCCTACAGCCCGAGCGCCTGACGCAACGTGGGCCATGCCTTGGGCAGCTGGTCCTTCCAGTACGCCCAGGCGTGGACGCCGGTGGGCTCGTAGTCGACGGTGGCCGGGATGCCCAACTCCCGCAGCTTTCGGTCGAGCCGCTTGGTGCACTGGTTCGCCGCCGCCTCGATAGCCCCGCCGACCACGATCCGCTCGGCATCGGTGCCTGGGCCCTCGTGCCTGCCTGCGATACCCGTGGCGACCGACATGTAGATGGGCTTGCCGCGCAACGCCTCCGCGTGACGCACCGTGTCGTGCGCTTCCCACTCGGGACCACCAGGAACACCCCACAGGTTGGCCGGGTCCCCGCCACGCGAGGACACCGTGACCTGCGTGCTCAGCCGACCGATGTCGTCGGTGGTCGAGTAGCAGCCGCTGAAGACCGCGATGCCGCGGTACAGGTCGGGGTGCCGGTGCGCGAGCATCATCGCACCCTGGGCGCCCATCGAGTTGCCCGCGATCGCGTTGACGCCGTTGGTCTTCAGCCGGGCGTTGATCAGTGGCGGCAGCTCCTTGGTGATGAAGGTCTCCCACTTGTGCAGCCCGATCTTCGGATCGCGCTTGTCCCAGTCGGTGTAGAGGCTGGCCACCCCGCCGTTGGTCATGACCACGTTGGCGTTCTTGTCGGCGAAGAACTTCGGGGCATCGGTCATGTACATCCACCCGCTCTGGTTCTCGTCGGCACCGACGCCCTCGAGCATGTACAGGGTGGGCCGCGGGACGCTGCCGTCCGCGGGGAGCAGCACGTCCACGCCGACCTCGCGGTGCAGCGCGGGCGAGGCGATGAGGAACCGCGCGACCCGTTCCGAGGTGAACTTCTCCGAGACGATCGACGGGGTGACGATGTCGTCGCGCAGCGGGGGTATCGGCCCCGGATCGTCGCGCCCCCACTCGGGCATCGTCGATCCGGAGGTGACGCTGCCCGAGTCCGAGCTGCCGCCCGCGCTGCCCGAATCCGAGCTGCCCGAACTGCCCGCGCTACCCGAGTCACTGCCCGTGCCCGGTGCCGCGACGGCCTCGCCCGAGCCTGCCAACACCGCGATCGCGACCAGGGCCACACCCATTGCCCGGCCCAACGCAGGACGACGACACGCGAAATTCATGGACTCCCCCAGCCTCGACGTTGTCGATCGGATGCGGGCACCAGACGGCCCGGACCGCCGGCCTCCTTGGCGGCGGCACCGATCGCCGAGACGGTACCGCGTTCGGGTGGGCCGCGCAGGGGAATTCGTTCGCCACTGTCACGAATCTCGCGCCCGCGACCGACACCGGATCGGGCACACTGAACGCATGGGCGTCGACCGCGAAGAGCCTGCACCCGAACACCGTCGGCCCGACGGTGTCACCGACGCCGAGATCGCCGCCGCCGGGCGGGTCTCCGAGGCCCTCGAGACGGTCGAGCGGGCCCGCGGGCACCTGTACGGGTTCCACCAACTCATCGGGCACGCGCACCTGCAGCTCGCCGAGGCGGTCGATATGCTGCGCGCGGCCGGCCACGGTGAGCGGGCCGACAAGCTCCTCGAGGAGCTGGTCGGCCGGAACGTGCTGGCGGGCCGCTGGACCTTTCAGGTGGTGGAGGAGTTCGACGACGGGTACTGGTCGGAATTCCGCGAGCACGAGCAGGCGGTGCGCGAGGAGCTGCTCGGCGGGCGCAGGCACCTGTACGAGGCGGAGATGAAGCAGCGCAGACGGACACCGGGCAGGCCCGGGCACGAGGCCCGACCCGCGGAGCAGGAGTGAGCATGGAGATTCTGAGCAGCCGGACGATCCTGCGGCCGGCCGACTATCCGACCACCCTGGCGTTTTACGCGCAGACCCTGGAGCTCGCGGTCGCGCGCGAGTATCCGGGCGGCACCGTGTTCTTCGCCGGGCAGGGATTGATCGAGGTCGCCGCCCACGGCGCATCCGGGGTGAGCACCCGCTTCGACGGTGCCCTCTGGTTTCAGGTTCGCGACCTCACGGCCACGCAGACGGAACTGGTGCTCAAGGGCGTGCAGATCATCCGGGAGGCGCGGCAGGAACCGTGGGGCCTGCACGAGTTGTGGATAGCCGACCCCGACGGCGTCCCGATCGTGTTGGTGCAGATCCCGGCGGACCACCCGATCCGGAGGGACGGCCGCCCGGCCCCCTAGCCGGTTGCGGCACCGATTCTCTCGGCGCGGCGCCGTTGACGACCGAGGCCCTCGCAGCGGACGATTCGTGCACGCGGAACCCATCGACCCCGAGGTCACCGATGAGCACAGCTGCTCGGCACACGTCCTCCACCCGAACCGGCAGCGGCCTGGTGCTCGCGGTGCTGGCCTCCGGCCAGTTCCTGATGACGCTGGACAGCTCCGTCATGAACGTCTCGATGGCCACCGTGGCCGCAGACCTGAACACCACGATCACCGGGATCCAGACGGCGATCACGCTGTACACCCTCGTCATGGCCACGCTGATGATCACGGGCGGCAAGGTGGGCAGCATCCTGGGCCGTCGCCGCGCCTTCGGCATCGGGCTGGTCATCTATGCAGCGGGGTCCTTCACCACGGCCGTGGCACCGAACCTGGCCGTGCTGCTGATCGGCTGGTCACTCCTGGAGGGCATCGGCGCCGCGCTGATCATGCCCGCGATCGTCGCCCTGGTGGCGAGCAACTTCCCGGCGGAACGTCGCCCTGCGGCCTACGGCCTGGTCGCCGCGGCCGGGGCGATGGCCGTCGCCGCGGGCCCCCTCATCGGCGGCGCGGTCACCACGTACGCGTCCTGGCGCTACGTCTTCCTCGGCGAGGTCGTCATCGTCGTGTTGATCCTGTTGGTGCTCAGGAGGATCGAGGACACCCCGCCGGCCAAGGTGCACCTCGACCTGGTGGGATCGGCCCTGTCGGTGCTGGGGTTGGGCATGCTCGTGTTCGGGGTGCTCCGCTCGAGCGAATGGGGCTGGATCCGGCCAACGCCCGACGGCGTCCAGTTGATGGGAGTGTCCGCGACCCTGTGGTTGATCCTCGCCGGATTGCTGGTCGCCTATGTGTTCCTGCTCTGGGAAACCCGGCTGTCCAAGGCGGGCGCCGAGCCACTGCTCGATCCACGGCTCCTGCAGAACCGTCAGCTCAGCGGCGGCCTGACGATGTTCTTCGCGCAGTTCATGGTGCAGGCCGGGATCTTCTTCGCGGTCCCGCTGTTCCTCTCGGTGGTCCTCGAACTCGACTCGCTGCAGACCGGTCTGCGGCTGCTGCCGCTCTCGGTGGCTCTCCTGCTCGCCGCAGCGGGCATACCCAAGCTCTGGCCTCGTGCGGCTCCCCGCCGGGTGGTGCGGTGCGGTCTCGGTTCGATGATCGTCGGGATCCTGGTCCTCGTCGCCGGGTTGGACCCCGGCGCCAATGCCGCGATCGTCGCCGTCCCGATGCTCCTGATGGGACTCGGGCTTGGTGCGTTGGCGTCCCAGCTCGGCGCGGTCACCGTGTCCGCGGTGCCGGACTCGCAGAGCGCCGAGGTCGGCGGGCTGCAGAACACGGCGACCAACCTCGGCGCGTCACTGGGGACAGCACTGATCGGTGCGGTGCTCATCACGACGTTGAGCGCCGCGACCGTCGACGGGATCCAGGACAACCCCGACGTGCCCGTCGCCGTGCAGCAGCAGGCCACCACCGAGCTGGCCGCCGGGGTCCCGTTCCTGTCCGACACCCAGCTGACCGCGGCGATGGACGAGGCCGGGGTGAGCGGCCCGACCGCCGACGCCGTTCTCGCGGTCAACGCGGACGCACGACTGGAGGCGCTGCGGGTGGCATGCGGCCTCGCCGCGCTCCTCGCCGTCCTCGCGCTGTTCTTCACCGCGAACATCCCCCGCGAACCGGTCGGGTCGAGCGGCCCATCGCGGCGCGAGGAGTGACGGGTCCTGGCCCGGTGAGCTTCGACACATTTCGTTCCTGACCCTGACGGTTCGCATGGCGACAGGGCGGTGCGCACGCCGTTCGGGGCCCGCCCGAACCGCCAGGACCTGGCCCGACGGGCGGCGGCGCGGCGTGCTCGAAAGCACGCGCGAACAGCGGGTACAGACTCGACTTTTACGCGTTCGTAACGGAGGATCGAGGCCGTGAACGCGGAACTCATCGTTCTTCTTGTCGTAGTTGTCACGGCCCTCGGGTTCGACTTCACCAACGGCTTCCATGACACCGGCAACGCGATGGCGACGTCGATTGCGACCGGGGCACTCAAACCCAAAGTCGCGGTTGCGCTTTCCGCAATCCTCAATCTGGTGGGCGCGTTCCTCTCGGTGGAGGTCGCGGCCACCGTCGCGAAGGGCGTGGTCAACCTCAACTCCGTCGGCGGCGAGGATCTGCTGTTCATCGTCTTCGCCGGACTTGTCGGCGGAATCATCTGGAACCTGGCCACCTGGCTGTTCGGCATCCCCTCGAGTTCCTCGCACGCGCTGTTCGGCGGCCTGATCGGCGCGGCCCTCGCCTCCCTCGGGATGAACGGCGTGGAGTGGGGCGGCGTGCTGAGCAAGGTGGTCATCCCGGCACTGCTGGCGCCGGTCGTCGCCGGCCTCGTCGCCACGGCAGGAACCTGGATGATCTACCGGATCACCCGCGGCGTCAGCGACGAGACCAAGGATTCCGGGTTCCGGCTCGGCCAGGTCGGCTCCGCGTCGCTGGTGTCCCTCGCTCACGGCACCAACGACGCGCAGAAGACGATGGGCGTGATCTTCCTGGCCCTGGTCGCCCACGGCACCCTCAACGCCGACTCCGACATGCCGTTCTGGGTGAAGCTGAGCTGCGCGGTCGCGATCGCCCTCGGTACCTACCTCGGCGGCTGGCGCGTGATCCGCACCCTCGGCAAGGGTCTGGTGGAGATCGCGGCGCCGCAGGGCATGGCCGCGGAGGCGTCCTCGGCCGCCATCATCCTGACCTCCAGCCACCTCGGGCTGCCGCTGTCCACGACGCACGTCGCCACCGGCTCGATCATGGGTACCGGCGTCGGCCGCCGCGGCGCCGAGGTGCGCTGGGGCGTCGCGGGCCGGATGGCGGTCGCCTGGCTGATCACCCTGCCGTCGGCCGCGCTTGTCGGCGCCGTGTGCTGGGGCATCGCGCAGCTGATCGGCGGCCTGCCCGGCGTGCTGGCGGTCTTCGCGATCCTGCTGCTGCTGGCGGGCTGGATGTATGCGCGTTCGCGCAGGCAGCCGATCGACTCGAGCAACGTCAACGCGGAATGGGACGGCGGCCTGATCCCCGCCGAGGACATCCCCGGCCCGCCGGCGAACCCGACCCCCGCGCCCGCACCGGCCGCGGAGCCTGCCCCGCGCGACAACGTGACAGCCTGAGGAATACAGCACCATGGATCTTCTCTCGAAAACCGTCGATTCGCTGTGGCAGGTCGTCGCGGTGGGGCTACTGCTCGGGGCAGGCCTGCCCGCGATCTTCGCGCTCGGCCTGCGGGCACTGGACTCCGGTTCGACCACCGATCCCGCCGCGGCGACGACCACCCGCAAGCCGGCTGCCGTCATCGCAGCCGGTACATGCTTCGCCGTGGTGGTCGTGGCGATCATCACCGGCATCCTGTTCGTCATGCAGGGCTTCCTCAGCCACACCTTCGGCATCGAGATCTTCTAGCGTCGGCCCACGAGTCGAGAGGCAACAGTTCGTGTCCTCAGCAAAATCAACGTTCCCACTATCCGTGCTGACCTGGCTGCAGGACGGGTACCCGCAGGGCGTCCCGCCGAAGGACCGCATCCCCTTGGTGGCCCTGCTCCACCACGAGCTGACCGCCGAGCAGATCAAGGACGTGGCCGTCGCGCTCGCCGAATCGCGGGGCGAGGGCGAGGACCCGACCGTCACCCACGCCGAGATCGGCGAGCTGATCGAACAGATCACCCACGAGGCCCCGTCGGATCACGACATCGCCCGGGTCCGGTCCGTGCTCGCCGCGGCCGGGTGGCCGCTCGGCGACGAGCCGTAGGGACGCACCGTCGTGGCCCTTCCACCGTTCCTCACCTCGATACTCGGGTGGCTGCGTGCCGGGTATCCCAACGGTGTGCCCGAACAGGACTACATCCCGTTGATCGCCCTGCTCCGCAGGCGCCTGTCCGACGAAGAGGTCCATGCGGTCACCGACGCACTGGTCGAGCAGTTCCCGCCGCCGATCGACAAGATCGACATCCAGGTGCTCATCACCAAGGTCACGGACGAGATGCCCGTCGAGTCCGATGTGGAGCGGGTGCGCGCACACCTCGCGGCCGGGGGCTGGCCGCTCGCCGACGAACCCGGTGACGGGCCGAACGGGGCGACGACCCTGCGCGCGCTCGACCGTGACGCCGAGTCGGCCACCGGCGACGGGGCATCGGCGGACGGGGACACTCCCCCGGAATCCGGCTAGGCGATCAGCCCATCGATGATCCCGCGGGCGATCGGCGCCGCCTCCGATTCCCCCATCTGTAGGGCGGTGTTGACCGCACTCATCAGCGCCTCGATCTCGAAGGCCAGCGCCGCGGCGTCCCTCCCCTCCGCCGCGCCCTGATCCTTGGCCCGCCGGATCTCGCGGGTGAGCAGTTCGCGCAAGTCCCGCTGATCGGCCGCGATCGCGTCACGCACCGGCCCCGGCCTGCTGTCGAACTCGGATACGGTCGCGACCCGGAAGCAGCCGCCGGGGAACACCGGCGCCGACACGAAGTCGAACCAACGGTCGATCAGGGCCCGTAGCCGGGGCAGCCCGCCGGGCTCCTTCAGGCTCGGCCGGACGACGTGCTCGATGAACACCTCCCTGGCCGACTGCACCGCCGCGACCTGAAGGTTCTCCTTGGTGCCGAAGAGAGTCGCGACGCCACTCTTGCTCAGCCCGAGATCGGTGGCGAGCCTGCCGATGCTCAGACCGGTCAGTCCCTCGACCGAGGCGACGTCCGCCGCGTGCCGGGCGATCGAGGCGCGGGCCAGCGCCCCCTTGATCAACCGCTGATCGGAAGTCTGAGCCGTATCCACCATCGCTTCATTCTCTACGAGATCTTGCGATTGCACGAACGGTCGTACGTTCGACATGACGGCCTGAGGCCCACACCTGGCGATCGTCGTCGCAACCGCGCTGCGGGGGGACGTGACACCTCAGTCGTGGTTCGCGCCGTGATCGGCGAACTCGGCAAAGCTCCCCACCTGGTCTACGTCCGGATCGAGGGCGCGGGCTAGCCAGAGTTCGTACCAGTCGAGGAACGTCAGCGGCTCGCGGGTGTCTGGGTGAAGCACCGGCAGCGCGGCGGCGTGCTCGTAGCTGTGCCACCACACCTGCCCCGCGGCCGGGCCGCGCAGGATCAGGAGGTCGTACATGCCGCACCCCTCGTTCGCGAGGAAGGTCGCGCCTCGGTGGATCCGGCCGATGTTCTCTGACCACTGGAACTCGGAGTCCTCAGCGGCGGGCGCGCAGGGTCGCTCGGCGGTGAAGGGGAAGTCCGCGGCGTAGTCGATCGCGGCGTCTTCGGCCTCCTGCGCCAGCGGGAGCAGTCCGAGCATCGGTCCGGCTCCGCCGTCGCCCACCCGGGTGATCCACTCGAAATAGTCGGCAGGAAGGCCGACGCCGAGCCGGTTCTCGAATGCCGCCAGAACGTCCGGGTCCGCGGGAGCAGCGTGCTCGTAGCGATGCACGGCTGCCCCATGGATGCCGCATCTGTAGCCGATGACCTCCCGGTCGCCGAGCGAGACGACCGTGGTCCTCAGATCGGCTGCTCGAAGTCGGTCGAGGCCGGTCAGGATCCCGGCGATCCGGTCCGCGTGCATTTGCGCGTGTTTCATAGTCACATCCTGACGGATGCGACGACGTGTCTCTGGGTTCGGTGACACACCTGCATCGACAGGCGCGACCTACACGCCCGACCTCGGTCAAAGTAGCCAGGCGCGTCCTGTCGATCTTCGCTGCAACTCGACACGGCCGGACGCTACGGGAGACCGTCTGAGGCCGATCCTTCGCCCCGCGCCTCTCCCCACGGCCATGACCCATCCCGCCTGCGCATGCCGGTCTCCCTGCGGGCGTTGGCCTTTCGTCGGGCGCGGTCGAGGAGCTCTTTCGGGTGGTGGCGGTGGTTGACGCGGGGTTTCTGTTCGGTGTCGATGTGCGTTGGTGGGATCCATTGGGTGCGTCCGGCGTATTCGGAGTCTTTGGGGGCGGTGCGGGTGTGCCAGCCGCCGGGTCCGTCGTGGATGAGGGCGTGGCAGCCGTCGCACCCGAGGTGGGGGTACCCCCTGCACGAAGTGCTTGGGGGAGAGGACACCGATGTCGGTGGTGCCGCCCTTGGACCAGTCGTGGACGTGGTGGACGGCGGTCATGGTGGCCGGGGCGTCGCAGCCGGGTCGGGTGCAACCGCGATCGGCGGCGATCAGAGCCAGTCGTTGGTCGGCGGTGGCGAGGCGTTTGCTCCGTCCGAGGTGCAGTGGTCTGCCGTTGTGGTCGAAGAGCACCAGCACCGGATGTGACCGTTCGGCGAGCTTGAGGGCGTCCTTGATGGGGACGATCCCGCCGGAGGCGGTGGTGACCACACCTGTTTGTTGTTCGAGTTCATCGATCGTCATCGTCAGGATCGTCGTCACCGGCAACCCGCGGTGCGAGCCGAGGACTCCGGAACCGAGGAGGGCGCGCAGTGCTTCCTTGACTGCGTCGTGGTTGCGTTGCGCGGCGGTGCGGGTGTCGAGGCCCGCGGCGGCGGCAAGCTGGTCGCGGTCGACGCT